>VBKL01000021.1 GCA_005879805.1 Deltaproteobacteria bacterium
CGATGGGGACGGCCGCGCTCATCTAGCACGGCCGTCGCCTGCGATCCACGGGACTGCGAAGGATCTACTTCTTCGCCGCCGCCGCCAGCTTCGCCGCCTTCGCTTCCTTGCGGCCCCTCCCGAAGACGTACGCGCCGAGGACGCCGAGCTCGTAGCAGAGCATCATCGGCAGCGCCATGAGCGCGAGGTTGAACGGGTCGCCGGTGGGCGTGATGAACGCCGCGATGATCACGTTCACCACGATGGCGTGCCGCCGATACTTGTTGAGGAACTTGTGGTCGACGATCCCCATCATGGCGAGGAAGGTGAGGACCAGCGGCAGCTCGAAGATGATGCCGAAGGCGAGGACGAGCGTCATCACCAGGCCGAGCTGATCGTCCATCATCAGCATCGGCTTGATGTCAGGCCCCGCGCTGTTGATGAGGAACTCGAAGGCGGGGCCGAGGATGACGAGGTAGCAGAAGACCGCGCCGCCGACGAAGAACAGCGTCGCGGCGATGACGAACGGGAGGATCTTGCCCTTCTCCTTGCGGTAGAGCCCGGGCGCGACGAATGCCCAGATCTGCCAGAAGATGGCCGGCGCGGTGACGAAGATGCCGGCGTAGAGCGCGACCTTCAGGTAGATGAGGAACGGCTCGACGCTGCTCGAGAAGTGCAGCGCCTTCTCCCCTTCCGGCAGCGCCTTGAACACTGGCAGCATGAGGAAGTGGAAGATCGGGATCGACCAGTAGTAGCAGGCGCAGAACCCGACCACGAGGAACAGCGCCGCCCACTTGAGCCGCTTGCGCAGCTCCATCAAGTGGTCGCGCAGCGAAAGATGGACGTCGTCTTCGGGTCCCGCTCCGGGCTCCCACGGCTTCGGCAGCGCGGCCTGGCTCATGACGTGACCTTGTCGGCGTCGTTCGGGAGAGAAGCGGACGGCGCGGCGGGCGTGGGCGACGCGGCCGGAGCGGCTCCGCCCTGGGCGATGGTGCCAGCGGGCGGAACGAGGCGGAGCTGGGCCTGCTGCTGCGCGGACAGCGAAAGCGGATCCATGGAGGAGGCGACGCGGCGAGGCGCGGCCGCGCGCCTGGCAGCCGCCCGGGCAGAGGCCGGGTCGGCAGGCGGAGCGGGCGCAGGGGGCGGCGCGTTCGGATCGGCGGGAACCGTCCCGTCCGCCGCGGGGGCGACGGGCGCGACAGGCGACAGCGCGCGAGGAGGAGCCTCGAGGGGCTCGTCCAGCCGCACCATCTCCTGCTCGAAGGTGCTCTTCAGATCGTCGGTCGCCTTGCGGATCTCACGCATCCCCTTGCCGATCGACTTGGCGATGGTCGGCAACTGGTCGGGTCCCAGCAGGATCAGAGCAAGGCCGAGGATGATGATGACCTCGGTCATCGATAGCCCAAGCATGTGGAATGTTCTAACAGAGCTGTGGGGCTTTGGCCTATGCGACCCTCAGTCGGAGCCCGTCACTGCGACCTTCGGGCAAAGCGTCTTGACGACACAGCGCGAGCAGTGCGGCTGGCGCGCGATGCAGGTCCTGCGGCCGTGCCAGATGAGGAGCTGGTGCGCGCGGCCCCAGCGCTCGGGCGGCAGGAGCGCGGAAAGCTCCGCTTCGACCTCGTCCGGATCCTCCGAGCGCGTAAGACCGAGACGACGCGATAGGCGACCTACATGTGTGTCCACCGGCAACGCAGGTGTGCCGAAGGCGTGGTTGACGACCACACCTGAGGTCTTCCATCCCACACCGGGCAGCTCGTAGAGCTCTTCCCGGGTGCGCGGCAGCTTGCCTCCGTGCTCGCTGACGATCTTGCGCATGGCGGCGCGCAGATTCTTCGCCTTCGTACGAAAGAGGCCGATGCGGCGGATCATCTTCTCCAGCTGCGGGACGCTGGCCCGGGCATAGTCTCCGGCGCTCCGGTACTTCGCGAAGAGCGCGGGCGTCACCTGGTTCACGAGCGCGTCGGTCGTCTGCGCGGAGAGCATCACCGAGACGAGGAGCTGCAGCTCGTCCTGGTACTCGAGGGCGATCTTCGCCTCGGGCATCTCCTTCTCGAGCGCGTCGACGATCAGCCCCGCTCGTCGGCCTTTTGCCTCCTTCGATTCGCGGGGCATCCGTGTACAGTATCGCGCCATGGACCTCCTCGACCTCCGCAGCGACACCGTGACCCGTCCGACCCCCGGCATGCGCAAGGCAATGGCCGAAGCGGAGGTCGGGGATGACGTCTACGGCGAGGATCCGACCACCAACCGGCTACAGGAAAGCGTCGCGCAGCTGCTCGGCAAGGAGTGCGCGATCTTCGTCCCGACCGGCACCATGGCGAACCAGATTTCGCTCGGCGTCCTCTGCGGCCCCGGCGACGAGGTGATCTGCGAGCGCGGCTCGCACGTCCTCAACTACGAGGGAGCGGCCGCCTCCGCGCTGTGGGGCGCGCAGCTCTTTCCGCTCGACGGAACGCGCGGGCTCTTCGACGTCCGTGCGCTCGAAGGTGGGCTGCGGCGATCGGACGATTCGCACTACCCGAGGCAGCGCGCCGTCGCCATCGAGAACACGCACAACCGCGGCGGCGGAGCGGTGTGGCCGCTTTCCCAGATGCAGGCGGTGTCGCAGGCGGCCCGCGCCGCCGGCCTCTCGGTCCACCTCGACGGCGCGCGCCTGTGGAACGCGCATGTCGCGACCGGCACCAGGCTCTCCGACTACGGGGCGTGCGCCGACACGGTGAGCGTCTGCCTCAGCAAAGGCCTGGGGACGCCGGCGGGATCGCTCGTCGCGACCACCCGCGCGCGGCTTCCCGCCTTGCACCGGCTGCGCAAGCGGCTCGGCGGCGGCATGCGGCAGGTCGGCATCCTCGCCGCGGCGGGCCTCTACGCACTCGACAACCACCTCGAGCGCCTTGCCGAGGACCATAAGAGCGCCCGCAGGCTCGCCGAGGAGCTGCAATCGATCCGCGGTCTGCGCTGCACCATGCCGGAGACCAACCTCCTCTTCGTCGACGTGGATCTCCGCGCGGGCGCGAGGGCCCTCTCCGAGGCGGGGCGCGCCGAAGGCATCCTCTTCAACGCGGAGGGCGGCAAGGAGCGGATCCGTCTGGTCACGCACCTCGACGTACCGCCCCGCACGATCCCCGAGGCGGTGGCGCGAATGCGGCGGGCGGTCGACCGCTGCCGGTGAAACGGGTTTTCGCCCGGGCGCGTCGGGGCGCTGTAGACTCGCCCCATGTCCGCCCACGAAGCGCTCGAGGCCTATGCCCCCGCGCAGCCACGCTTCGTCCGCGATCTCGACACGCTCATCCGCGCCCGCTATCCGCTCCTCTATCTCGTCTCCTGGGAAGAGCAGCGCATCGAGGCCATCCTCCAGGACCTCGCGGCACAGCACGGCAAGGTGCTCTTCTCCTGGTCGATCGCGCGGGGCTTGCGCCGCCTGGGTGGATCGCAGGCGCTTCCCGCCCTCGACGTCTCCAAGGCTCCCCTCGAGGTACTCGCCACCATCGCCAAGCTCGGCCAGCCGGCGCTCGTGTTGCTGAAGGACTTCCACGCCTACCTCTCCGATTCGACAGTGGTCCGGGCGCTGCGAGAGCTGGCGCAGGAACTCAAGTCCACCTACACGACGGTCATCCTCCTCTCGCCCACGGCGCAGATCCCGGTGGAGTTGGAGAAGGACGTCTCGGTGCTCGACGTGCCGCTGCCCGGTTTCCGCGAGCTCTACCAGCTCCTCCGCGAGATCGTCGCCGTGGTGCGGCAGGGGAACCGGGCGAGCATCGACCTCTCCCGCGAGCAGGCCGAGCAGCTCATCAAGGCAGCGCAGGGGCTGACCTTGAGCGAAGCGGAGAACGCCTTCGCCAAGGCCATCGCCAACGACGGCGTCTTGAATGGGCAGGACATCAAGCTGGTGCTCGACGAGAAGCGGCAGGTGATCCGCAAGAGCGGCCTGCTCGAGTTCGTCAACGCGGACGTCGACCTCGACACCGTGGGCGGGCTCGACAGCCTCAAGCGATGGCTCTCGGATCGCTCCAGCGCCTTCGGGGAGCCGGCGCGGAAGTTCGGGCTTCCACCTCCCAAGGGGCTCCTGCTCCTCGGCGTGCAGGGCTGCGGCAAGAGCCTCACCGCCAAGGCGATCGCGAATTTCTGGGCGCTGCCTCTCATCCGCCTCGACATGGGGCGGATCTTCAGCAACTACATCGGCTCGTCGGAGGAGAACCTGCGCCGCGCCATCCGCGTCGCCGAGAGCGTGGCGCCCGCCGTGCTCTGGGTCGACGAGATCGAGAAGGGCCTGAGCGGGAGCGGCTCCTCCGCCGTGGTCGACGGCGGCGTGACCGCGCGCGTCTTCGGCGCCTTCCTCACCTGGCTGCAGGAGAAGACGGAGCCCGTATTCGTGGTCGCGACCGCGAACCAGATCGGGTCGTTGCCTCCCGAGCTGGTGCGGCGCGGGCGATTCGACGAGATCTTCTTCATCGACCTTCCCGCGACGGCGGAGCGGCGCGAGATCTGGCGGATCCATCTGGCGCAGCGCAGGCGCGATGAGCGGGCCTTCGATCTCTCCGAGCTTGCCCAGCGGACCGAGGGTTTCTCCGGGGCGGAAATCGAGCAGGCGGTGATCGCGGGGCTCCACCTGGCGTTCGCGGAGGGCAAGGATCTCGAGCAGCGACACCTCTTGCGGGCGGTCGAGGACACCATCCCCTTCGCCACTACCATGGGCGAGGAGATCGCCCGCTCGCGCGAATGGGCAAAGACGCGGGCGCGCCCCGCCTCGGGCCGGACGCCGGCGCCGGCGGTGTGAAGTGGCCAGCCTGCTCCGATTCCTGCGCCTCGAGCCGCGGAAGGAGGGCGGTGAGGCGCCCGCCGTCGATCGGGAGGCGGTAGATCCGGCAATCGAACGCCTCCGCGCCGAGCGGAAGGAACGCTACGCGAGCGGGATGGAGATCGCCGAACTGGCGCCCGAGGCCCAGCCGTTCCTGCGATGCGGGATCTGCGAAGCGGACAACAGCCGCTTCGCCGAGAAATGCATGAACTGCGGCCAGTTGAGGACGGCCGCCATCGTCGGCGGCCTCGCAGAGATAGCCGGGACGGGAATCGCCGCGTACGGCACCCACGATGTCGGTTGGCGGTTCGTATTCATCGCCTCCGTCGCGCTGATCGGCGCGGTCTTCGTTCCTCGCCGGCGCTGAGTCCCGTTCTGGGACCTCGGTTCCAGACTGACACCCCCTCCACCGATCGCCGCCGCTCTGGAGCGGTTCCGGCACGCCGCTCGCAAGGCCCCCGCGCGTGCATGCTTCCCTGCGCTGCGCGGCGCTGCTCGGCACGAGTGCCCTGCCCATCGACGTCCAGGTCGATCTCGCCCTCGGGCTGCCGGGCTTCGTCGTCGTCGGGCTGCCCGACATGGCCTGCGTGGACGCGAAGGTCCGCTGCGCCACTGCCATCCGGAACTCCGGATACGAGCTTCCGCACAAGCGCATCACCGTCAATCTCGCGCCCGGAGATCTGAGGAAGGAAGGGGCGAGCTTCGATGTGCCCATCGCTCTCGCCGTCCTCCAGGCAGCGGGGCTGATTCCGCCGGCCACGGTGGCGACCCTCGCTGTCGGGGAGCTTTCGCTCTCGGGCGAGATCCTGCCGGTGCGCGGCGTCCTTCCCATTGCGCTCCTCGCCCGCGCCATCGGCGTCGAACGGATGATCGTGCCAGAAGTGAACGCCGCGGAGGCGGCGCTCGCGCAAGGCCTCGAGGTGCACGGCGTCCGGACGCTGGCCGACGCGGCGGCGGCGTTCACGGGGGAGCTTGCCTTTCCACCCGGTCCGGCCGAAGCGACCGCGCTGCCCGCGGAGACGCGCCCCGATCTTTCCGAGGTGCGCGGACAGGGCTTCTGCAAACGGGCGCTGGAAATCGCGGCGGCAGGAGCCCACAGCGCGCTCCTCGTCGGACCACCGGGCGCCGGCAAGACGATGCTCGCGCGGCGCATGCCCGGCCTCTTGCCTGCGCTCACCTTCGAGGAGGCGGTGGAGGCGACCTCGATCTGGTCGGTCGCGGGCAAGCTCCGGCACGGCCAGGGACTCCTTTCGGAGCGCCCGTTCCGCGCTCCGCACCACACCATCTCCGTTGCGGGCCTCGTCGGCGGGGGCTCGCCGCCGCGCCCCGGAGAGGTCTCGCTCGCGCACAACGGACTCCTCTTCCTCGACGAGCTTCCCGAGTTCGGCCGCGCGGCGCTCGAAGCGCTGCGCCAGCCGCTCGAGGACGGCGAGGTAGCGGTAGTCCGGGTGCGCGGGGCCGCGGTGCTACCCGCGCGCTTCATGCTGCTCGCAGCGATGAATCCCTGCCCCTGCGGTCACGAAGGCGAGACGGCCACGCCCGCGCGCTGCAATTGCACCGTCCTGCAGAAGGAAGGCTATCGACGGCGGGTCTCGGGGCCGATCCTCGACCGATTCGATCTCCATGTCGAAGCACGGGCGCTGTCTCCGTCTGAATTGTCCGGACCGTCCACGGGCGAAACCTCGGACGCCGTGCGCGCACGCGTGGAGGCGGCCCGCGCTCGCCAGCAGGAGAGGTTTCGCGGCCTTCGCGGGGTCCATGCCAATTCCCAGCTTCGCGGGCGGGCGCTGCGGGAGCTTTGCGGCGCCTCGAGCGCAGCGTTGGCGCTCCTCGCCAGGTCGATGGAGCGCCTCGGCCTTTCGGCCCGCGCGCACGATCGGATCCTCAAGCTCGCGAGGACCATCGCCGATCTCGAGAACGTCCGAGGCGTGGAAGCGCCTCACGTCGCCGAGGCAGTCCAGCTTCGCTGCCTCGATCGCGCGGTCACGGGCCGCAGCGCCGAGAAGGTTCCCACCCACCAACTTGCGCGAGCAGCGGTGCTCCGCGCCAACGCTCCGGGCACCTCGCCCGGCCCAATCACGCAGGAGGGTACGTGAGCAAAGTGTCCGACAAGGTCCGGGCGATCCTAGGCGCCATGGGCGCCATCGAA
>VBKL01000127.1 GCA_005879805.1 Deltaproteobacteria bacterium
TGCTCCGCCTCGAATCGCTCAAGGAACGAGGCCACTCCAATTCTTTCTTGCTCATTACGACCAGCTCCCTGCCCATCCATTCGGCTCCCAGGCGACATCGCGCCGCGGAAACCGGACATCTCTACTTGGGCGGAACCGGACATTTTCATTCTGCTGCTACACCCCTGAGTCTGATAAGGATGATTCCGTCAACTACGCGGCTCAGTCGGCCGATGCGGTCTTTCCGCCGTACCCACCCGTCTCGATCACCGTCAGCCGGCCGTTGCGGAACGTGAAGATCCGGACCAGCCGGTACGGGCCGAGATCGTAGCGCCAGTCCTCCACGGTTTCGTAGAGGGTCCGGGCTCCCCGCTCGCGCGCTTCCGCGTGCACGTAGGCGTCGGTCGGCGTCCCACAGCGGGAAAGAACGTCTTGCTTGAGGTCGCCGAGCGAGATCCGCTCCGAACTGCAATCGCGCGGGCGCGCGTTCGCGCGACCCGTGCCGTAGCCCCCGGTCCGCGATTTCGTCACGATCCCATTGCGGAGCGTGAAGATGCGCACGAACCGCTGCGGGCCGAGGTCGTACGTCCATCGCTCGACGGTGTCGATCTGGAGCGGCGTGCCGTCGTCGGCATGCCATTCCTCCTCGCGGGAATCGACCACCGCCGGCTGACCGCAGCGCTCGAGCACCGTAACGCTGGTCATTCCTTCGGAAACCCGTGCACAGGCCGCCTCATCGGCACGGGCCGCCAAGGCGAACAGACAACCGAAGACCAGGACCACCTTCATCGAGCCTCCTTTGGCGAGACTCGCGGGCGGCCACCATTATTCTCGATCATTCCGTCAACCGCTCAGGTGGCCGGGGAAGGAAGGCGGCCCGCGACCTCGAAGGATCCGCGCTCGAAGGACCAGCGCTCGTCCGGACTCAGCAACTCCCGCCCGCGGATCTCCACCCGCAACCGGTTCGCGGTGCAGCGCAGGCCGCGCTCCTCGGTCGGGGCGCGAGGCGCGAAGACGTTCTCGAGCACGGCGACGTTGCTCTGCCTCCCGGCCGCGCGGGCGGAAACGTAGAGCGCCGCTTCCACGCCGTCCGCGCGCATCTGCGCTCCCAGCCGTTGCGAGGCGTCGTAGGAAGTCTTCGAGGAGATCTTGCCCTCGAAGGCACGAAACGGCGCCACGGTCAGATCGACGCCCCGGCGGGCGTCGATGCCGAAACGGAATGCCGTGTGCTCGGTCGCGACGTCTCCGAGGTCCGCGGCGGTGCCTTCCAGGAAGACGAACCGGTAGTAGGCCACCTCCGCGAGCGCGGCGGGCAGTTTCTTCGCGCCGTAGAGGATTCCGCGCTCGCCGCGGGTGCCGAACCGGGAGCCATTGCGCAGCGGCGGATGGCGGAACGGCGTGTAGAGCAGGTAGTGCAAGCCCTCGAATCCGGCGGGTACCGGCGCCTTGGCTCGCTCGTCGATGAGCGATTCCAGGACTTGCTGCTCCTCGTCCGAGTCGCACAGCTTCCGCGTGGAGTTGCGGAATTGCGCCTCGACGACCCGGTGGAACCGGCCGCCGAGCGGACCGACCTCAGAGCTTCCCGCGCATCGCGTCCAGATAGTCTGCGACACGGACCAGCCCCGGGGTGGTGCGGATCAAAGCCAGCGGCGGATGCCCGCCGAGGTGGCGGTTCTCCGCCGAAAGCCAAAGCCGGGCCTTTTCGGCGTCGCCGCCGACCAGCGTATCGAGGCTCCGGAACACGCGCAGGAAGAGGAGCGCGTGGCGGCCTTCCGCGGACTCGGGCGCCACGGGCCGCTGTCCGGCGAAAGTGCGCGAGATGCTGGCCCCGCTCGATCCGAGCACCTCCGCCACCTCGGACTGCCGCAAGCCGAGCAATCCGGCGGCCCGCACCAGCGCCCGGGCGAGGACCTCGGCAGGGTTCCGGCGTGTTCCTGCAAGCGGTGTCTTCATCCGAATGGAAGAATAGCTGTGCTTCCTTTCAGATGCAAGACAGCCTCAGAAGCGCCAGGCGCCCCCCACCGAGATGGTGGCCGACTTAGCGGCGTCCCCCTGCGCGTCCACGTCGTTCTGCCCGCTCGCCGCGAGCCAGGCCCGAAACGCGCCGCCGAAGCGCATCTGCGCCTTGGCCCCGATTGCACCGGTGGATTGCCCGACGCCGGAAGCGTAGCGGCCCGCCTGGACCCAGAGCCGCAGCGAAAGCGCGCCGAACCGTTGCGCGACTTCAGGGCGAACGACGAAACGGAGCGGTGCGATGGGGGCCCCGATTCCCTCCGGCTGCCGGCGCGTCGCCGCGACTCCGAAGTACCCGAAGCGGGACGGATCGCTGTCGTAGGCATAGTAGTCGCCACCCAGCGTCACGTCGGTGTCGCGGAAGAGCGTCGCCATCGCCGTGAGCGAGAACCGCGCCGAGCCGAGGTCCGCGCTGTTGCCGTCGAGACCGCGCAGCAGCGCCTGCGGGCATATCGATCGCGGCAGCGCGCAAGCCGCGCGCGTCTGATCCGCGGTGAGGAGCGTCCCGTCCGCGAAGCGGAGCCCGGAGACCTGTTGGAAGGTGGAATCCCGGGTGAGGCCGAGGGCGCCGCCGAACGCCCATTCGAGGTCCGACGTTCCACCGCTGTCGTAGTCGGCGAGGAATTCGACCGTCCGGCTCGATCCGGTCACGTCCACCGGCGCCGCCGCCTGGACCGCCCTCCCGTTCCGCTCCACGGTAAGCGTCGCAGTCGATCGCGTGGTGCTTTCCGGCGAGGCGGAAACCCTGGCAGAGGCCGTGAACCGATCGGTCAGGTCCCAGTCCGCGCCGAGCGAGAAGGCAGTCACCGTACCGCCGGTGTCGCGAAACGTTGCGCGCACCGGACCGGGCGTCGCGTCCTCGAGGGTCACGACGGCGGTTCCGGAGACGACCCAGTCGTCGCCGACGTCGAAATTCGCGCCGAGCAGGTTGGAAACGCTGCCGGCGCGAGGGTTCTGCGCGGTGGACTGCGTCCGATCGACGCTGATCTCGTCCCGGATGCTGCTCGCCAGGACCGCCGGCGCGGCCCCGAGCAGGGCCGCCATCACCCGCCCGCAAAGCCGCACCCTACTCCCACTCGATGGTTGCGGGAGGCTTCGACGAGACGTCGTAGACGACGCGGTTGATGCCGCGGACCTCGTTGGTGATCCGTCCCGAGATGCGCGCGACGAGATCGAACGGCAGGCGGGCCCAGTCGGCGGTCATGCCGTCGAGGCTATCCACCGCGCGGAGGACGCATGCGGATTCGTACGTGCGCTCGTCTCCCATCACCCCGACGCTGCGGACCGGCAAGAGCACCGCGAATGCCTGCCACAGCTTCTCCCGCAGCCCGGCGTTCGCGATCTCTTCCTGGACGATGCGGTCCGCCTTGCGCACGAGCGATAGGCGCTCCTCGGTGATCTCGCCGAGGACACGGATGGCGAGGCCCGGACCGGGGAACGGTTGCCGGGCGACGATCGCCTCGGGCAGGCCCAGCTCGCGGCCGAGTCCGCGCACCTCGTCCTTGAAGAGCTCGCGGAGCGGCTCGATGAGCTTCATCCGCATCCGCTCGGGAAGCCCGCCCACGTTGTGGTGACTCTTGATGGTGGCGCTCGGCCCCTTGAAGGAGACGCTCTCGATCACGTCGGGATAGAGGGTGCCCTGGGCGAGGAAGCGCGCCTCGCCGTGCTCCTTGCGATCCTTCTCGACCTCTTCCTCGAACACTGCGATGAACTCGTTGCCGATGATTTTGCGCTTGCGCTCGGGATCGGTGACTCCCGCGAGCTTGTCGAGGAAGCGCCGGCGAGCGTCGACCGTCCGGAGCGGCACGTGGAAGCGGCCCGCGAACGTCTCCTGCACCTGGGCGGCCTCGCCTTCGCGCAACAGGCCGTTGTCGACGAAGATGCACTGGAGCTTCTCGCCGATCGCCTTGTGGAGCAGCAGCGCGACCACCGCGCTGTCGACCCCGCCGGACAGGGCGCAGATGACGCGCTCTCCGCCCACCTGATCGCGGATGCGCGCCATCGACTCCTCGGCGAAGGCGCCCATCTTGAAGGAGAAGGAGACCCCGCACTCTCTCATGAAAGAGTCGTACAGCTCGCGCCCGCGCGGCGTGTGGGCCACCTCGGCGTGGAACTGGATGCCATAGAGGCGGCGCACCGGATCGGCGACGGCGCAGAACGGAGAATTGTCGCTCTTGCCGATGGTGTGGAAGCCGCGGGGCGGCGCGGAGACCTTGTCACCGTGGCTCATCCACACTTCGAGGTGCTCGCCTTTGCGCAGATCGCCGAAGGGGCCGACCGGCTCCAGCACCTCGACCCGGGCGTGGCCGTACTCGCGATGCGCGGTGCGATCGATGGCGCCGCCGAGGAGCTTGGCCATGATCTGCAGCCCGTAGCAGACGCCGAGCACCGGAACGCCGAGCTCGAAGAGCGCCTTGTCGACCAGCGGTGCGCCGGGAGCCTCGACGCTGGCCGGACCGCCGGACAGGACGATCCCGTGCGGATGGAAGGCCCGGATCTGCTCCAGCGGCATCGTGCAGGGATGGATCTCGGAGTACACGTGCAGCTCGCGGATGCGGCGCGCGATGAGCTGCGTGTACTGCGAGCCAAAGTCGAGAACGAGGATCTTTTCGGAGTGCAGGTCTGCCACGCTTCCTCCGGCGCGGGCGGCCGAATGTATCCGCTCGAACGCTCAGAAGCACCCGAAATCGAGCTGGGCGCATCCGCGCAGGGGCGGAGGCCCGAGACAGTTGGGATCCACCTCGACCGAGCTGACCGGCTGCTCCAGCCAGGAGGTCGCGCCGCGGCTGTCGCGGGCCACGATCCAGAGCGTCCCCTGGCCTCCCCCCCGCTCCACCGCCTCGAGCAAGATCAACCCGCCGGGTGGATCCGGTGTCCCGGGCGGCGGCTCGTCGGCTTCGACGTCGCTCCCGTTCCCGAAGGAGACGACGCTCCCGCCGACGCTGCGCAGGAGGATCCGGCCGATGTTGAGGCCCGGCGTGACGTAGAACGAGTAGCGGATCCTTTCTTGTAGATGCACCGTGTGCCCGGCCAGATCGACCGTGTCGTACTCCTCCATCGCTCCGGGAGCGAGGACCGGCCTGAGGCCGGTCGGCTGGGCGACGACGATTTCCATGGTCGCCGGCGGCGGGGGCGCTTCCAGGGTCGACTCGCCTTGCGGGGTGAAGCGCAATCCGTCCATCACCGGCGGCTGATTCCGCGGCTGCGCCAGCTTCTGCGTGAAGATGATCGGCGTGGTGGCGGCCTGCGGCTTTGCGCCTTCCACGCGGAGCTCGGCGAGGACCCGCATCCCACCGAACCCCCGCAGCGGATCGGCGGCCACCGCTGCGGCGATGAGACCAGGGGGGACCCGCAACTCGACGCTGGAGTCGCGCCTCCATTCGGGGTTGGTCGCAACGACCGCGGCCCCGCTGCAGCCCGGGTTGTCGGTTGCGGCCACGCAGAGCGCCCAGCTCACCTGATACGTCCCCCTGGAGCCTTGCGGATCGACGATCAGCGCGCGGAGGCGGACCGGTTCGACGGTGCCGGTGGCGAGGTCCGCGACGGGGTCCGGCGGATCGACGGAGATTCCGAGGACGCGCAGGTCGGTAACCCTGCTTTGCGGCGTGAAGCAGGGATCGGGATGCTGGCAGGCCGCGGCCGCCACGGCGAGGACCGCGCCCGGAGCGATGAGTCTCGTCCAGGTCAGAAAGACACCCGCGCACCGACCGCGGCGCTGAAGGGTACGCCCTGGAACGTCGACTGCTCCTGGTACCGGAAATCGTAAGCCAACGTTTCTCCGTTGCGCCGGCTGAGGACGTTCTCGGCGTCTACGTAGAAGCCGAGACGAAAGACGTCCGCGGTCCAGATGTTGTTCACCTCGAGATCGAGCTGCGCGAACCCCGGTAGCCGCGACGAGCCGACCGGCAGCGTGATCGGCACGTACCTGCCGACCAGGTTGTCGAAGACCGCTCCGGTCACCTGGCGCTGCGGATTGCCGGTCGCGAGGCGCAGCCGGGCGCTGAACTCTACCTGCGTCGAAGGCCGGAACCCGACCAGCATGGAAAGGACGTGCGTCTGATCGAACGGCCCCTGCTGCCACTGCTCGCCTGGCCGCGCCAGCTCCTCGGTCTTGGAGAGCGTGTACGAGATCCAGCCGTAGACCCAGCGCGAGATGCGCTTGCGCAAGAGGAACTCCAGCCCGTAGGAGCGTGCCCGGCCCGAGTTCAGGAAGAGCGGGTTGGCGATGGTCCCGTCGGCGAGGGCGAACGGATCGGCGCTGAAGACCAGGCTCGAGCGCCGCTGGTAGAAGCCCTCCATCCGGAACGTCCAGCTTTCCGCGAAGCGCGTTTCGACGCCGATGCCGTACTGCTGGGCCGCCGAGGGAGTGAGGCCGGGGTTGCCGGTCCGCTCGTCGATCTCCTCGGCCTGCGGCGTCTGGTGATAGAGGCCGGCATAGGAGAAGACGTCCCATTTGGGCGAGATGGCATACCGGAGCCAGAGGCGCGGATCGGTCATCAAGTAGACCCGGCCACTCCAGCGCATGACGTCCAGGCGCAGGCCGGGCGTGATGCGCAGAGGTCCCCGGGTCAGCTCCACCTGGGCGTAGGTGCCGAAGTCCTCGATGAAGCGCAGGCCGCGACCGACCGTGCGCTCTCCGTTGGGAACTCCGAAGCTCGGCAGGGTGCGGTCGAAGCGCGCATCCACGTCGTACGACACGCGCTGCATGGTGAAGTCGGTACCCGCCCGGACTTCAACTCCCTCCGATCGCTTCCAGATCATCTCCGAGCGGAGCCCCGCGGAAAGCGATTCGTCTTGCCGCGTGTCCAAGGTCGTGACTCCGATGGAGTCGGTGGACTGGGTGCGCGCATCGTCGTAGCCGATGTTCGGAGAGAGCAGGAACGACAGACCCGATGAGAGCGGCGTCTCCACCTGGAGCTGCACGCGGTGGAAGACGATGCGCTGGTCGCGGCTCGACACCGTGTTGCCCAGGCCCCGACCGAGCTGCTCGAAGGAATCCCTGCTCCCGAAGGCTAGCAACGAAGCGGTGGTGCCCGACTCGAATCGGTGACGGACCGATGCCTGGTAGTCGCCGTACAGCGGCGCGGAGAACGGCACGTTGGGATCGAGCGACTCCTTGACGATCGGATTCACGTAGGCGAGACGGCCGCCGGCCGCGAACTGCGTGCTGCCGCCGATCGGACCTTCCAGCCAGGCGGCGGTCTTGTTGAGATCGACCGCGGCGACGCCGTGCAGGCGCTCCGGATCGCCGAATCGCGGCCGCACCGCGACGATGGCCGCGAGCTGGTTGCCGTAGAAGACCCCCGCGCCGCCGGCGAGGAAATCGATGCTCTCCACCGCCGAGTCCTGGAGCACGGAGGGCCCGTCGAGCAGGTGGTAGAGGATGGGGATGCGCTGCCCGTTGAGGAAGGCGCCGGTATCGGTGGGCCGCGCGCCGCGCACCACCAGCTGGCCGCTCGCGAACGGGGCACGCGCGACACCAGGCAGGAGCGAGATGACGCGTAGCGGGTCGTCTTGCGTCCCCGGCACGTTGCGCAGCTCCTCGCGGTCGAGCTGGATGCGGGTCGGAGCATCGCGGCGGCGCTCGCCCGGCACGGTGGCGGAGAATTCGCTCGGCCGCGATCGGTAGAGGTAGACCGTCTCCTCGATGTTCGCGCCGGCCGCGACCTCGAGCTGCAGCTGCAACGGTTTGTATTCGGGCGCGCTGACCAGGACGGTCACTTCGCCTGCCGGCAGGCGCACATCGAGATCGCCTTTCCCCGACGACGCCCCGCCGATTCCGAAGCCGACGGCTACAGCGGTCGCGCCCGCGATGTCCGTTCGCAGCCCCGCCTCGGCGATGTGGAGGTGGACCGTTCCGTACGGCGCCGGAGGAAGCCAGACCGGTCCCTCGCCAGGCTCCAGCTCGAACTTGAAGACGATCTTGACGATGGTCGTTTCGGTCGACCGCTGGAAACGGAAGCCGAGCGCCGCGGTGCGCGCCTCGTCCGCCAAGGAGGCGTTTTCCGACTGTACCTCGACGCCGGTGACGTCGCCCGAAGGGGACACCTCGAGGAGGCATTCCGCCGTGCCGGTCTCTCCGCGCAACAGCGCGCCTCCCGGATAGCGCGGGCCCTGGACGCGCTCGATGTAAGGCTCTGCACTCGCCGCCTGCGCAGCCGCTAGAGCGGCCGCGAAACAGCAACCGGCGATGCGCAGGGCGCGGAACCGTCGATCCGCGGCGCTCTCCATGATGCCCCTCTAGGTCCCCGGCTCGGACGATAACCCGAAACCTCTCCGGGCCGGCAAGGCTTTCGCAGGCCAGGGGTCTACAAGCAGCCGCCAGGACATATGATGCCCGTCCCATGCCGGAATCAGGAGGAAGAATGGCGCCGGGCCCCCTCGAAGGCATTGGCGTCATCGAGGTCGGGAATTTCATGGCCGCCCCCTTCTGCGCCATGCAGCTCGCCGATCTGGGGGCCGACGTCGTCAAGGTGGAGAACCCCGACGGCGGTGACCTCACCCGCCTGAGCGGCCCGTTCTTGGACGGCGAATCCTCGCCGTTCGTGCGCCTCAACCGGAACAAGCGATCGCTGGCGCTCGATCTCAAGTCCGAGCGAGGCAAGGACGTCTTCCGCAAGCTCGCCCGCGAGGCGGACGTGATCGTCGAGAACCTCCGGCCGGGAACCATGGCCCAGCTCGGCATCGACTACCCGAAGCTCGCCGCGGAGAACCCGCGCCTCATCTATGTCGCCGCGTCGGGCTGGGGTCAGGACGGGCCCTACGCGCAGCGGCCGGGCCTGGACATCATGGCGCAAGGGATGAGCGGGCTCATGTCGATCACCGGTCCCGAGGGCGGCGGCGGACCGGTGAAGATCGGCGTGCCCATGACCGACCTCGCCTGCGCCCTCTACGGCGCGCTGGCCGCGGTGGCGGCGCTCCACGCTCGCGAGCGGACCGGAAAGGGGCAGTTCATCGACGTCTGCCTCTTCGAGGCGGGCGTTTCCTTCGCCATCTGGGAGGCGGGCCGCTACTTCGCGACCGGCGAGGTGCCGCGCCCGCTCGGATCGGCGCACCAGACGAGCGCGCCCTACCAGGCCCTCCGCGCCGAGGACGGCTGGTTCACGGTCGGCGCCAACTCGCAGAAGCTCTGGGAATCGTTCTGCGACGTGCTGGGCCTTCCGCAGCTCAAGTCCGATCCACGCTTCCTCAAGAACCACCTCCGCCACCAGAACCGGCGCGAGCTCATCCCCATCGTCGAGGAAGTCACCTCGCGGGATCGCGCCGCGGCCTGGGTCACGAAGATCCAGGCGGCCGGGATCCCTTGCGGCCTCATCCAGACCTACGATCAGGTCTTCAACGATCCCCACCTCGCGGCACGCCGGTTCTTTCCCGAGGCTCCCCATTCGAAGCTCGGCAATGTGAAGCAGATCGCTTCGCCGATGCGGCTCTCGGAAACGCCGGCGCGCATTTCGCGCGCGGGGCCCCTGCTCGGCGAGCACACCGCCGAGGTACTTGCGGGCATCGGCTACTCCCAGCAAGACATCGATGCGCTCGCCGAGGCGGGCGTCGTCCGGATCGGACCATGACATCGACCGACGAGATCCTCTTCGAGGTGAAGGAAGGCGGCATCGCCTGGCTCACCTTCAACCGCCCCGAGGCGCGCAACGCGATGACCTTCGGCATGTACGAAGGGATCGCCGACGTCTGCCGGCGCATCGAGAGCGACGGATCGGTGCGGGTCCTCATCCTGCGCGGCGCCGGCGACAAGGCGTTCGTGTCGGGAACGGACATCTCCCAATTCCGCGATTTCAAGACCGCCGAGCAGGCCCTGGCGTACGAGTCCCGCATGGACCGCGTCTTCGACGCGATCGAGGAGGTGCGGGTTCCGACCATCGCAGCCATTCAAGGCGCCTGCACCGGCGGCGGCGCGGGCATCGCCGCGGCCTGCGATCTGCGCATCGGTGCGCCCTCGGCGAAGTTCGGCTTTCCCATCGCGCGCACGCTCGGGAACACGCTCTCGATGCGCAACCACGCGCGGCTCGCAGCGCTCCTCGGCGTCGCGCGCACCAAGGACATGATCTTCCTTGCCCGCCTCCTCGACGCGCAGGAGATGCTCCGCGTCGGGCTGCTCAGCGAGATCACCACCGAGGACGGCCTCTACCAGCGCGCCGAGGCTCTCGCGCGCACCCTTCTCGAGCACGCACCCCTGACGCTGCGAGGGACCAAGGAAGCGCTCAATCGCATCGTCCGGCACTGGAATCCGGGGGGCGGCGAGTCCATCGTGGTGCGCAGCTATACGAGCAAGGATTTCCAGGAAGGCGTCGAGTCCTTCCTGGCGAAGCGCAAGCCGCGCTGGCGCGGAGAGTGACGATGGCCCATCCGAGCGGCAGACACTTCTTGCAGATCCCCGGCCCCACCAACGTGCCGGAGCGCGTACTCCGCGCGATCGATTACCCGACCATCGATCACCGGGGCCCCGAGTTCGCGAAGCTCGCCCGCGAGGTGCTCGCCGGGATCCGGAAGGTCTTCAAGACGGTCCATCCCGTCATCATCTTCCCCTCTTCCGGAACGGGTGCCTGGGAGGCGGCCCTGGTCAATACGCTTTCCCCGGGCGACCGGATCCTGATGTACGAGACCGGCTGGTTCGCGTCGCTCTGGAAGGGCATCGCCGATCGCCACGATCTGCGCGTCGAGATCATCCCCAGCGACTGGAGACACGGCGTCGATCCCGCCGCCATCGAAGAGAAGCTCACCGCCGACAAGGAACACTCGATCCGCGCCGTCTGCGCAGTGCACAACGAGACCTCGACCGGGGTGACGTCGCGCATCGCCGAGGTGCGCGCGGCGATCGATCGCGCGCGCCATCCTGCGCTCTTCCTCGTCGACACCATCTCCTCGCTCGCCTCGATCGACTATCGCCACGACGAGTGGAAGGTGGACGTGACGGTGGGCGGCTCCCAGAAGGGGCTCATGCTGCCGCCGGGGCTCTCCTTCAACGCGCTGTCGCCGAAGGCTCTCGCCGCGGCGAAGACGGCGAAGCTCCGTCGCTCCTACTGGGACTGGGAGCCGATGCTGCAAGCGAACGAGAGCGGCTTCTTCCCCTATACGCCCGCGACCAACCTGCTCTACGGCTTGCGCGAGTCTTTGAAGATGCTGCTCGACGAGGAGGGATTGGAGAACGTCTTCCGGCGGCACCGCCGGCATGGGGAGGCGACCCGGCGGGCCGTTCGCGCCTGGGGCCTGACGCTCAATCCAGCCGACGAGCGCGAGCACTCCGATTCGCTCACCGCCGTCCGGATGCCAGAGGGTCACGACGCGGACAAGCTGCGCGCCGTCATCCTCGAGCGGTTCGACATGTCGCTCGGTCAGGGCCTGGGAAAGCTCAAGGGCAAGCTCTTCCGCATCGGCCACCTGGGAGCGTTCAATGACCTCTCGCTCGCCGGAACGCTCTCTGGAGTGGAGATGGGGCTGAAGCTCGCCCGCATCCCCTTCTCGCCCGGCGGCGTCGCCGCGGCCCTCGACTACCTCGCGACGACGCCCGACTGAGTCAGCTCGACCGCCACTTGAGGAGCGGCGGCGTCGCCACGGTGGTCACGACCACCATGATCACCACCGCCGAGAATGTCGCGGCGTCGATCGGATCCCGGAATGCGCGAGCGCCCGCAGATCGGTGCGCGCGCCCATGAGCACGAAGAAGATGGGAACGAGGAACTGGGAGACGGGATCGAGCAGCTCGGTGAGCCCTGCTTCTCCCCGCGCCTTGAAATCGCGGAAATGAGCGTCTTCGAGCACGAGCCCCGCGGCGAAGGCGCCGACGATGGGGGAGAGGCCGACCACCGCCGAGAGCCACGCGAGCACGAAGCACAGCGAAAGCCCGGCGGCGAGGAGGGCTCCGCGCGCACGCAACCGGAAAGCGAAGCGAAAGAGATGGGGCGAGAGGACGACCCCGAGGATGGTGGCGCCCACCAGGAACCCGGTCGCCTTGCCGGCGCCGAGCGTCACTTCGAGGGCGGAGAGGTGCTGGCCGAGATCCGCGGCGGAAGCGGTCGCGGTCACCACCGCCAGGACGAGCAGGCCGAGCACGTCGTCGATGACCGCGGCGCCCAGGACAATGCGCGCCTCGACGGTGTGCAACAGGTCGGCATCCTTGAAGACGCGAGCGGTGATCCCGACGCTGGTGGCGCAGAGCGTCGCCCCGATGAACGCGTCGGCGTAGGGGGAAGCGTTCGGAAGGAGCCAGCGGCTCACGCCGAATCCAAGCGCGAACGGAGCGATGACGCCGACCGTCGCGACCAGGAAGGCAGAGGCTCCGACGCGGAGCATCTGGCCGATGGTGGACTCGAGCCCCACTTCGAAGAGGAGGATCAGCGCCCCGACTCCTCCGAGGACGTCGAGTACGGGATCCCGCTTCATCGCCTCGAGGAAATCGATTCCGAGGAAGGCGACGTTCCCGAGCGCGATGCCGGCGACGAGCTCCCCCAGCACCGCGGGCTGCCGGGCCCGTACGGCCAGCTCGCCGCCGAGCTTGGCGGCCACCAGCACGCAGGCGAGGAACAGCGCTACCCTGGCGACGGGATCGGCTGGGACGTTCCCGGCGGCGGCGACGAGGCAGAGCGTCATGGTCGCGAACGGAGTATGAGGCCGCGGCCCGGGCCGCGCGACTTTTGTCGGAATGGACGAACATGTACGATGCGCGCCTCTTCCGGGAGCCCCGAGACATGAAAACTCTTCTTGCCGCAGTCCTCCTGCTCTGCGCCGCCGCTCCTTCGGCTTCCGCCCAGACCGAGCTCAAGCTCGGGCACGTCGGATCCCCCGGCTCTCTCTTCGCGCTTTCGGCCGACGAATTCGCCAAGCGGGTGAAGGAGAAGACCAAGGGAAAGGTCGTGGTCACCGTGTTCGGGTCGAGCCAGCTCGGCGACGATACCGAGATGATGCAGAAGGTGAAGCTCGGAACCCTCGACATGACCGTCCCCTCGACGGTGATGTCGTCGCTGGTCCCCGCCTACGGCCTCTTCGAGATGCCGTACCTGGTCCGCGACCGCGACCACATGAAGCGGATCGAGAAGGAGATCGTCTGGCCGACGCTTGCGCCGCTCGCCGAGAAGTCGGGCTACAAGGTCATCGCCGTCTGGGAAAACGGCTTCCGCCAGATCACCAACAACGCCCATCCCATCAAGGTCCCCGAGGATCTGCGCGGAATCAAGCTCCGCGTGCCCAAGGGCAAGTGGCGGATCAAGATGTTCCAGGCCTATGGAGCGAGCCCCTCCGCGATGGGTTTCTCCGAAGTCTTCGTCGCCTTGCAGACCGGGGTGATGGACGGCGAGGAGAACCCGCTCACCCAGATCTACACCGCCAAGTTCCAGGAGGTGCAGAAGTTCCTCTCCATGACCGACCACGTCTACACGCCCGCGTATCTCGTGGTGTCGGTGCGGAAGTGGGCCTCGCTCCCCGCCGATCAGCGCAAGGCCGTCGAGGAGGCCGCCAAGGAGACCCAGCCCTTCGTCTACGAGAACGGCGCCAAGATGGACAAGGACCTGCTCGGCAAGATCAAGGAGGCCGGGGTCAAGGTGAACGACGCCGACAAGGCCGCCTTCCAGAAGGCCTCCAAGCCCGTCTACGACGAGTTCGGGAAGGAAGTCCCCAACGGCAAGGAGATGATCGACAAGGCCCTCGCGCTCGGGCAGTCGAAGTGAAGAGATTGCGGAGCGCCGTCGAGCGGATCTTCGAAGTCGTCACCGTGGGGCTCCTCGTCGTGCTCGCCGTCGAGGTTCTGGCCGGCATCGTCTTCCGCGCCTTCCGCCGGCCGCTCGTCTGGTACGACGAGGTCGCCTCGGTGCTGCTTGCCTGGCTCACCTACTACGGCAGCGCGCTCGCCGCGCTGAAGCGCGCGCACATCGGGTTCCCTGGATTCGTCCGCGCCATGCCCCGCGCGCCGCGCACCGCTGCCCTGGTGGTCCGCGAGATCGCCGTCACCGGGTTCTTCCTCCTCCTCGCCTGGGAGGGCGCGCGCATCCTTGGCGAGCTCGGCGGAGAGACGCTCGTCACCGTGGACATCCCCGTCCGCTTGACGCAGTCGGTGATCCCCGTCGGCGCGGTGCTCTTCATCGTCGCGGAGCTGCTCACCCTGCCCGAGCGGATCCGCGAGGCAAGAGGCGAGGCGGCGCCGCCCTCGGACGTGGACAAGGCATCGAAGGAGCTAGCGCACTGATGGCCATCTTCGTCCTCTTCGGAGCGGTGCTGCTGCTGGTCTTCGTCAACGTGCCGATTGCCCTCGCGCTGGGCGTGGTGGCGGTGATCGCCATCCTGCAATCGAGCGGCTTTTCCGCGCTCGCCAACGCCCCGCTCGCCATGTACTCGGGCGCCACCAGCTTCCCGCTCATCGCCATCCCGCTCTTCATCCTGGCGGGCGCGATCATGAACGCCTCCGGGATCTCGCGACGGCTCATCGCGCTCTCCTCCGCGCTCCTCGGCTGGATGCGCGGCGCTCTCGCGCAGGTCACCATCGTCACCTCGATGTTCTTCGCGGAGATCTCCGGCTCGGCGGTGGCGGACGCCGCGGCGCTCGGGTCGATCCTCATCCCGGCAATGAAGAGCAAGGGCTACACGAAGGAGTTCTCCGCCGCGGTGCTCTCCTCGTCCGCGACGCTGGCGGTCATCATCCCGCCCTCCATCCCGATGATCCTCTACGCGGCGATGGCCGACACCTCGGTGGTGAAGCTTTTCGTCGCCGGCATCCTTCCGGGCGTCCTGGGTGGGCTGCTCATGATGGCCATCACCTGGTACTTCGCGCGCAAGCTCGACTTTCCCGTCGAGCAGAAGTTCGTGCCCGCCAATGTCTGGCCCGCTCTGAAGGAAGCGTCCTGGGCGCTGGTCCTGCCCGCCATCATCCTCGGCGGGATCTTCGGGGGAGTAGTCACGGCCACCGAAGGAGCGGCGCTGGCCGTGGTGGCCGCGATCGTGATCGGCGCGGGCATCTACCACGAGCTGCACTGGCACGACCTGTGGGTCGCGCTCATCGATGGGGTCACGCAGACGGCGGTAGTGATGCTGCTCGTCGCCGCCTCGGCGCTGCTCGGCGTCCATCTCACCGAGATCCAGGCGCCGCAGAAGCTGGCGGCGGCGGTGATGGCGATCTCCACCAGCAAGTGGGTGGTGCTGTTGCTCCTGAACGTGCTCTTCCTGATCCTGGGGTTCTTCCTTCACTCGGCGGCGGCGATCATCCTCGTCGTGCCGGTGGTGATGCCGCTCGTGCAGGCCGTGGGCATCGATCCCGTTCAGTTCGGGATCATCATCACCATCAACCTGGGAATCGGCCAGCAGACGCCGCCGGTCGCGAGCGTGCTCACCGTGGCCTGCTCGATCGCGAAGGCCGACATGTGGGAAGTGTCGAAGCTCAACGTCTGGTTCGTCGCGACGTTGCTCATCGTGCTCGGCCTGTCGACCTACATTCCGGTCTTCCCGCTTGCGCTGGTGAAGCTCTTCTACGGCTCGTAGCGGCCGCGCAGACCCGGGCGCTTCTGCGGCTTGCGGGTGATGACCGCGGCGACGATCGCTACGTAGAGCATCGCCACCACGCCGGAGCCCGCCATTTCGATGAAGGTGAGCATCTCCGCGAACCCTTCCTGCACGGTCGGGCTTGAACCGCCGCGCTGGATAAAAACACCACTACTGACGGGTGGGATCGCAAGGTCCACGAAGGCTACCCCGCTCCCGCTCCCTCCCCCTCCTCCCGACCCGCCCGGCTGGGAAGCGGACACTACTGGGTTTTTTCCGCGGTGCAGCGCGGTTCGGTGGCGCAGCGCACCACGAGTACCTGACCGCTCTTGGCGTGGAAGATCTCGCTGCACCCGTCGCTGCGCAGCCGGAGCCGGAAGTCGAGTCCGCCGCGGAGCCATTCGACGAAGGAGACCTTGCCGTCGCAATCGAGGTCCCGCAGCGCCGGCGGCACCTCGCCTTCGCGCGCGAGTTGTACTGCCCGCAGCGCGGAGAAGAGGAAGAAGGCGACCGGAAAGACGAGGATGAAAGTCAAAAGCGCTCGATTGCGCTTCAGGACTCCACCCGGTAGTTGGGCGCTTCCTGCGTGACCTGCACGTCGTGGACGTGGCTCTCGCGCAGGCCTGCCTGCGTGATGCGCACGAACTTCGCCCGCGTGCGCAGCTCTTCCAGGTTGCGCGATCCCGTGTAGCCCATGCCGGCGCGCAGGCCGCCGACCAGCTGGTGCACGTTCATCGCCAGCGGGCCCTTGTAGGGGACGCGCCCTTCGATGCCCTCGGGCACGAGCTTCTGGTTGTCTTCTTCGGCGGCCTGAAAGTAGCGGTCCTTCGATCCCTGCCGCATGGCGCCCATCGAGCCCATGCCCCGGTATGATTTATAGGAGCGGCCCTGATAGAGGATCACCTCGCCAGGTGCCTCCTCAGTGCCGGCGAACAGGGATCCAATCATCACGCTGTGCGCTCCGGCCGCGATGGCCTTCACGGCATCGCCCGAATACTTGATGCCGCCGTCGGAGATGCAGGGAACGCCGAAGCGCGACGCGGCGCGAGCGCAAACGTCCACCGCGGTTATTTGCGGCACGCCCACTCCGGCCACGACGCGCGTCGTGCAGATGCTTCCGGGGCCGATGCCGACCTTCACCGCATCGACGCCCGCCTCGCAGAGCGCCGCGGCGCCCTCGCCGGTCGCCACGTTGCCGGCGACCAGCTCGATGTCCTTGAAGTTGCTGCGCAGCGCGCGCACCGCCTCGACCACCGCCTTCGAATGGCCATGCGCCGTGTCGACGCAGATGACGTCGCACCCCGCACGCAGGAGCGCATGGACCCGTTCCTCTCGATCCGGCCCGACCCCCACCGCCGCGCCGACCAGGAGCCGGCCATGCTCGTCCTTGGCGGCGTTCGGGAACTGCCGGGTCTTCTCGATGTCCTTGATGGTGATGAGGCCCTTGAGCTCGTACTTCTCGTCGACGACGAGGAGCTTCTCGATGCGGTTCTCGTGCAGCAGCTCCTTGGCCTCGTCCTGCGAGATGCCCTCGCGGCAGGTGATGAGGTCGCGGGTCATCACGTCCTCGACCCGCTGCTCGAGGTTCTTCTCGAACCGGAGGTCGCGGTTGGTGAGGATGCCGACCAGCCGCCCCTTGCGGGTGACCGGGATGCCGCTGATCTCGTGCTGCCGCATGAGCTCGAGCGCCTGGTAGATCTTCGCCTCGGGATCGATGGTGACCGGGTCGACCACCATCCCGCTCTCGTACTTCTTGACCTTGGTGACCTCGAGCGCCTGCTGCGCCGGGCTCAG
>VBKL01000022.1 GCA_005879805.1 Deltaproteobacteria bacterium
AAGCCGAAGTCATTGACGACGAAGCTCCATTGCCCGGTCGGAAGCCCGTTCACCGACTGCGCGAGAAGCTTCGAGGTGTTGGGGATGGTGAACGCACCGGTGAACGGCGACGAGCTGGCGAAGAACACCGTCTCGCCGCTCGGATCGGGAGGGGGCGGACTCGGCGGGTTGTCGTCGTAGACCACCGTCCCGCTCGGATTCTTGAGCTTGTCCGGAACGGCGGTGTTGTCGATCACCAGGTTGCCGTTCAACGTGACGGTGTCGGGCGGGGCCGCTGTTCCCGTCCCGTTCGCCTGCTCGATGATGGTTATCGAAGAGGTACCGGACGGAACGTTGAAGGTGACGACGTTCCCGACGGCCTGCGTGCCGAGCGGAATTTCCGTCACGCCCGAGCTGGGCACGAAGGGCTTGCGACACGAGCCGGCCGGCTGCGCCGTGCAATCGCTCGGGTTTCCGCAAGCCTGCGCCTGCGGCGTAGTCGCCACGGCGATGGCAGGCGTCGAAGTGCAGGCCGGGACGTCCTTGCACGCGGCGGGGCTGTCACCTCCGCAAGAGACGGTCGCCGCCAGGGGCAAGGCACAGGCGGCGATGCAAAGCGTCCGGATTCGCACGGAAGATCCTCCTTGGGCGACCGTTTCCCCTACCACAAGGACCATGCAGCCGGGGGCGAAGTGAGATTTGCCGCCTCGCGGCCTTGCGTGATAGCGCAAACCCCTCGATGGCCGACCGCGTCCTCGTCGTGGACGACGAGCAGAGCCTCCGCAAGGTCCTCGCCGCCACGCTGCAGCGCGAAGGCTACGAGGTGACCGTTTGCTCCAACGGCGAGGAGGCGATCGCCGCCCTCGACCGCGACGGTGCGGACGTGGTGGTCACCGATCTGGTCATGCCCCGCATGGACGGCCTCACCTTGCTTCGCAAGGTGGTTGCGCGCCATCCGGACGTGCCCGTGATCGTCGTCACGGCCCATGGCCGGATCGACAGCGCGGTCGAGGCGATGAAGGCCGGCGCGTTCGACTTCCTCGCCAAGCCCTTCGATCACGCCGACCTCAAGGGGATCATCGCCAAGGCCTCCCGGCAGAGCGACTACAACCAGCGGAACGTGGTCCCCGAGGAGCGGCCCGAGGGCTCGGTGCGGCGCTACACCGAGATCGTGGGCAAGGGCCCTCGCATGCAGGAGTTGCAGCAGGTCATCGCCAAGGTATCCGACGCACCCTCTACGGTATTGATTCAAGGGGAGAGCGGCACGGGCAAGGAGCTGGTCGCGACCGCGCTCCATGAGACCTCGGTCCGACGGGACCGCCCGTTCATCAAGATCAACTGCGCCGCGATTCCCCGCGAGCTGGTCGAGGCCGAGCTGTTCGGATTCGAGAAGGGGGCCTTCACCGGCGCGGTGCAGAGCAAGCCGGGCCGCTTCGAGCTGGCCGACGGCGGCACCCTCTTCCTCGACGAGATCGGCGAGATCCCGATGGAGATGCAGGTGAAGCTCCTGCGCGCCATCCAGGAAAGCGAGTTCGAGCGGGTCGGCGGCGTGAAGACGACGAAGGTGGAAGTGCGCCTGGTCGCGGCCACCTCGCGCGACCTGGGCAAGGAGATCGCCGCGGGCCGGTTCCGCGAGGACCTCTACTACCGCCTCAACGTGGTGCCGATCTTCCTGCCGCCTCTCCGCGAGCGGCGCGAGGACATCCCGCTCCTCGTCGAGCACTTCCGCGAGAAGTACAACGCGCGCCTGCGCAAGAACGTGGAGAAGATCGAGGACGACGCGATCGCGTGCCTCATGGCGTATCCCTGGCCGGGGAACATCCGCGAGTTGGAGAACGTCCTCGAGCGCACCATCCTCTTCGCCGAAGGACCGCGCATCTCGCTGAAAGAGCTGCCGCCCAGCTTGCGCAAGGCCGCCGGAGAAGCGCCGCCCCCCGCGCAGGAAGCGGCGCAGAGCGGACCGCCGGGGTCGCTCAAGGAAATCGTCAAGGAGCAGGTGCAGGCGATCGAGCGCGATCTCATCGTCCGCGGCCTCGAGGTCACGGGCGGCAACGTCACGCGCACGGCGAAGCTGCTCAAGATCTCCCGCAAGAGCCTGCAGATGAAGATGAAGGAATTCGGCTTGCGGGGGGACGAGACCTAGTCCGATTCTTCCTGCAATCGGAGCGCGAGTTGGTACACCTCGCGCTTTCCGTGGGCGGGGCCGAGCGCCTCGGCGATCCCCTTCGGGCGTTCCCCCCGGGCGAGCCGATCCCGCACCTCCTGCTCCAGCTCGGCGGGATCGGCAGCCTCGGGCACTCCCGCTCCCGAGACGACGATGACGATCTCCCCGCGTGTCTCTCCGGCGAATCGCGTGGCGAGCTCCGACAAGGTCCCGCGGGCCAGCTCCTCGTGCACCTTGGTCAATTCGCGCGCGACGAGGGCCGTACGATCGCCCAGCGCGCCGTGCAGCTCGCGCAGCGTCTCCCCGAGCCGCTGCGGCGATTCGTAGAAGACGAGCTGGCTGCGGAGCGCGCGAAGCTCGCCGAGCATCTCGCCGCGCGTCTTCTGCTTGCGCGGCAAGAACCCGGCGAAATGGAACCGCGTCTCGGGGAAGCCGCTCACGCTGACGGCCGCGATGGCCGCGCTCGGTCCGGGAACAGGAATCACCGGGATTCCCTGCGCCACTGCCTTGCGCACCAGGATCGATCCGGGGTCGCTCACCGCCGGGGTCCCGGCGTCGGTGACGAGAGCGAGGGAAGCGCCGGAAGCAAGGCGCGAGAGGATGCCGTCGGCGCGCGCTTGCTCGTCGAAAGCTGGCAAGGAATGGAGCGCCTTGCGGACGCCGAGGTGGCGCAGGAGCTTTTCCGAGTGGCGCGTGTCCTCGGCCACGACGCCGTCGCAGGTGGAAAGGATTTCCCGCGCACGCGCAGTCAGGTCCTGCAGGTTTCCGATCGGTGTGGCGACGACGTAGAGAGGCACTCACGCGCTCGCATCGAATGCGTTGGGAATGTGCGTCAACTGCGGCGCGCCGGGCCGGTCGATCACCGCTACCACGTCGAAGCGCGCCCCTCGCGGCGGGCCGCGCCACCGGGCGAGGAAATCCCGGGCGGCGCGCACGATCCGCCTCTGCTTTGCCGCGCCGACCGTCTCCTCGGGCCCTCCGAACAACGCGGTCGCGCGGGTGCGCACTTCGACGAAGACGAGCAGGTCGCCGCGCTCGACCACCAGATCCACCTCGCCGCGCGGACAGCGGTGCTTGCGCGCCACCACGCGATACCCGTCTCGGGCAAGCCAGTCTTCCGCCGCTTTCTCGCCGGCATCCCCGAAGCGCTGCCTGGTCGTCGTCATGCCTGCACGACATGATCGGCGATTCCCTGCGGCGCCGCATCGGCAATCCGGTGGATGACCTGGCCATGGGCCGCGATCGCCTTCAGCATCTTGGCCACCATCGATCGCTTGAGCGGATCGAGGGCCGCGAAGGCGTCGTCGACGATGACGGGAAGCCTCTTCGCGGCGGCGACCTTCTCGAGCAAGCACAGCCGCAGCGCAGCATAGGCAAGGTCCCGCAGCGGGCCCGGGAGGTCCTTGAGCGCCGCCGTCCGCCCAGCGGGCGCCGAGAACAGCACTTCTCCGCTGGAATCGAGCTGGCCGGCTGCGATCCGTCGATCGGTCAGCGCGGCGAGGAACTGCGCGAGCCGCGGCGCGGCCTCGGCGAACAACTGGGCAGGCTCGCGTTCGAGGAGGCCCGCCGCGGCGGAGAGCACGCCCTTGGTCTGCACCGCCTCGGACGGGGGCTGCCGGCCAGCCGCGGAGCGTTGCAGCGCCTTGTGCAGGTCGGCCTCGACGTCGGCGAGCGCCCTGGCGAACCCTTGCGTGGCGATGCGCTGCTCGAGCTGGGCTTTCTCTTCGCGCAGCTTCGCGATCTCCGCCGCGGCAGCTCCGGCGGCTGCGTCGTTGCGGATCCGCTCGAGGTGCGCGAGCGCCTCCTCGCGCCGCATCGCCGCCTCGTTGCGCTGCTCCAGGACCACGAGCAGCTCGGCGGGCGAGCCAACCTTCACGGCTTGCATCGCGGCCTTGAGGGTCGCCTGTTCTTCTTTGAAGCGCCGGTGCACCGCCTGTTCCTGCTCCTTCAGGTCGATAAGGTGCCGTTTCAAGTGCTTCCGCTCCTCGTCGACCTGGATGTAGCGGAGGACGGCGACGAGGGGAGCCAGGAAGGGAATGAGGGCGATCAGCGCCAGGGCGGGGTGGCCGAGCAGCAGCGCGACCACGTCGATGGCGACGCCGACGAAGAGGCCTCCGTTGAACCAGGGGCTGAGCCAGAAGGGATCCGCGGCGACCTCCCCATCCTCGGTGGCCCGTTCGCGCTTGCGGGAGATGTCCTCGATCTGCATGTCACGCCGCTGCGCATCGTGCTCGGCGCGCCGCGCGCGGGCCGCCAGATCGCCGATCTGCTGGGCCGTCCAGGGCGAGCGCGCGAGCTCGGCGTCGGCGTTCGCCAGCGCTTCCTCGGCCTCGGAGAGCGCCTTCGCCGAGCCGCCGATTTCCGTGAGGCGGGTCTGTACCCGGAAAAGGCGGTCCTGGGCGTCCTCGTATTCGCGGGTGATTCGCAGCTCCTGCTCGAGCCTGCGCACTTCCTCGCTGCCCGGGGTCTGCATGCGCTGCGAGGGCAATTCCGAGGATCCGAGCACGAAGAAGGAGAATCCCTCGGGCGGCGGCAGGCCAGAGTGTACCCGGAGGAACGATTGGATCTCTTGCGCGTCCGCGGTGAAGAGCACGAACTTGCGCGTTCCCGCGTCGTACTTCTGCAGCTCGCGAATGCCGCCGATCTCGAGCACCAGCCGGTGCGGCAGCTTGTCCGGGCCGACGAATCCCAGCGCGAGCCGTGGCGGGACGTTCGGATCGAGGGCGAGCTTCTGGCGATCTTCGGAGGAGGGAAAGAGCGCCGCGAGGATCGCGGGACGGATCGCCGAGGACTTGGAGACGACCGCGACGTATCCGGCCGCAAGATCTTCCGGACGGTGAAGGTGCTGCTCAGATGCCCGCGCTTTCTGCGGATGACGACGCCTTCGAAGATCTGGATGCGCTCCTTGTCGCCCTCGCTGATCTTGGTGTGCACCCGCACCGTGTCGCCCACGCGGAAGGCGGGCAGCTGCGCCCGCGTCTCCGGCTTCACGTTCCGCTGCTCGACCAGCTCAATCGCCTTCGCGCGCATCTTGCCTGCTCCTTCGGGTGAACCCGCGGCTTGTCCGCCGCGCCATCCTTTTTCGGACCGGCTAGTGGTCTACGAAAATCCTCGCTCCGTCAAGCCTTCCGTCGTCTTCGGCAAGCAGCTTTTCGTCTTCTTTCGTTAGCGAAAGCCTGGCGAAGAGATCCGGCCTGCGCTCGCGCGTGCGGACGAGCGCCTGCCGCCTGCGCCAGCGCGCGATGCGCGCGTGATCGCCGGAGAGCAAAGCCTCGGGAACGGCCTTGCCGCGGAACTCGGACGGCCTCGTGTACTGCGGGCCCTCGAGGATCGGTCCACCCGTGAACGACTCGGTGAGGGAGCTCTGCTCGTTGCCGAGGACGCCGGGAACCAGTCGGGTCACCGCGTCGACGACGGCCAGGGCGGCGAATTCGCCGCCGGTGAGCACGAAATCGCCGATCGACAGCTCCTCGTCGACATAACCACGGACGCGCTCGTCCACGCCCTCGTACCGCCCGCAGACGAGGATCAGCTCCTCGATCCGGGACAGCTCTTCCGCCTTGGCCTGGTCGAATCGGGCACCCTGCGGGGAAAGCAGGATCACGCGCGCCGTCTTCAGCTCCTCGCGGGTGGATTCGATGGCTGAGACCAAAGGCTCGGGTTTCATCACCATCCCGGCGCCGCCGCCGTACGGGACGTCATCGGTGACCCGGTGCTTGCCTTCGGCGAAGTCGCGAATGTCCACGATGCGCGTCTCGAGCAGCCCCTTTTCGCGGGCCTTGCCGAGGATGCTCTCCCCGAGCGGTCCTTCGACCATGCGCGGAAACAGCGTGAGGATCGCGACGCGCAACTTCATGCCTCCAATTCGAACAGCCCGTCCGGGGCGTCGATGGTGATCTTCCGGCCCGCCTCGTCCACCTCCCGCACGAGCGAGAGCGGCACCAGCGACTCCTTCGCATCCTTCCGCAGCCGGAGCAGCTCTTGTAACCCTGCCGTCTCCAGACCCACCACCTCTCCCCGCTCCGTTCCCGCCTGGTCGACGGCGGACATGCCGATCAGGTCCGCCGCGTACAGCTCGTCCTCGCGCGGAGCGGGCAGCTCGGCGCGATCGACCAGCGCCTCCTGCCCGCGCAGCGCCGCGGCAGCGTCGCGGTCGCCGATCCCGCGGAGGGCCACGAGATATCCCAGGCTCGCCCGCTCTGCCCTGTCCACCTCGAACCGCTTCGGCTCGCCTTCCTTCGTCCGCAGCCAGAGCGAACCGATCGCTACCAGGTCCTGCGAGTCCTCGTTGTAGGGAACGAGCAGGATGCGCCCGCGGACCCCGTGCGCTCGCGCGACGCGGCCGACGGGGAGGAGCACGGCCTACTTCTGCGCGGGTGCCGCCTGCTTGCGCGACCCCTTGATGAGGCGGGCGACGGTCGCGGACGGCTGCGCGCCCATCTTCAGCCAGTGCTCGATGCGATCGAGCTTGAGGTTCACCTTGGCGGGCGTCGGCGCCGGATCGTAAGTGCCGACTTCCTCGGTGAATTTGCCGTCCCGCGGATTGCGCGAATCGGTCGCGACCACATGGTAGAAGGGCGCCTTCTTCGCGCCGCGCCGGGCGAGTCGCAACGTCACGGGCATTCGTGTCGCTCCTTGGAAAAGCGCGCCTAACTACCTGATCGGGGCACGGTGCGTCAAGCCAGGAAGCGATAGAGCAGGAAGGCGGCCGCAGAGGCGATCGCGAGCGCGACGAGCAGCCGGGGCGTCTCGCGCTGCATCAGGCGCGCCTCCGCGCAAGCTCGCGCCGGTTGAGGATTGCAACGCCAACGACCCAGGGCACGAAGATCCACACCAGATCGTAAAGCGCAGGCCCCAGATCGCGCCCCGGCTTGGTGGGCTCGGCGAAGATCATCGGATCCTGCGGGCCGAGGAATCTCGTCACCGTCTCGACCACTCCCGCCCAGGCTGGACGCAAGGTGGCGACGATCCCGAAGAGCAGGATCCACGCGAGGATGATCAGGCCGAGAGCCCCGGCATTCGTCCAGCGCGGCAGGAACGCGCCGAGGCAGGTGAGGACCGATAGCCAGGCGCAACCCCAGACGAGCGCAAGAACCAGCGAGGCGAAGCGCATCGGATCGAAGCCGTCTCCGCGGGCCACGGCGGCGGAAAAAGTCGCGAGCCACGCGATGACGCAAAAGAGGCCCATCGCCAAGCAGCCTCCCGCGAGCCGGCCTCCATACCAGGCAGCGCGCGTGATCGGGCGCAAGAGGACGAGCTGGGCGTGCCCGCTCTCGATCTCGTCGGAAAGGATCGCCGCGCCGAGGGCGAAGGTGAGGACGATGAACCAGATCGTCCCCGGGCCGCTGAAGGTCTCGATTCCGGCGCCGTGGCGAGAACCCCGCACGGCGCCCGCGACAGTGAAGAGGAAGCCCACCAGCCACGGTCCGGGCGACCGCAGCCGGGTGCGAAAGGTGGCTCGGGCCACCGGCCAGCAGATCAGCGCGCTCATGTGCGGCCTTCGACGATTTCGAGATAGAGCTGTTCGAGATCGGCGCCGATCAGCCGCACCTCCACGATCTCGGCGCCGGCCTCGACGAGCTTCCGGACGAGGGGCGGAACCGCGTCTTCTCCCGGAATCTCCAGACGCAGCCGGTTGCCGTCGAGCCCGGAAGCGAACATTTGCGGCACGCGGGCGAGAAGCTCGGAGGCATTCGCGAGGCGGATCTCGGCCCGAAGCCCGGTGGCACGCATCTCGTGCGTGCGCAGGAGGCGGCCGCCCTTGAGGAAGAGGACGCGGTCGCAGACGCGCTCCACCTCGCTGAGAAGGTGCGAATTCAAGAGCACCGCCGCTCCGCGCGCCCGGAGGTTGACGAGCATCTCGCGCATCGCCGCGACGCCCGCCGGATCCAGCCCAGCCGTCGGCTCGTCGAGCAGCAGGAGATCCGGGTCGCCCAGGAGTGCAAGCGCCACGCCGAGCCGCTGCTGCTGGCCTCGCGAGTACGTTGCGATTCGCCGCCTCGACGGCTCAGCCAGACCTACCTCGGTGGCGAAGCGGATCGCTCGGTCCTTCGCGTCCCCGTGGTGGAACCCAAGCAACTCGCCGTGAAGCGTGAGCACTTCGAGCCCGGTGAGCTCCTTGGGAAAGAGCGGCGCATCGGGCCCGTACCCGATCCGGCGCCGGATGGCGAGCAGCTCCGGATCTCCGCCGAACAGGCGTGCCTCGCCGGCGTCGGCGTGCAGCAGCCCGAGCGCGAGCTGCATGGCGGTGGTCTTGCCCGCGCCGTTCGGACCGAGGAGGGCGACGATCTCGCCACGCCGCACCTCGAGGGAGAGCGAATCGACGGCGGCGAACTCCCCGCCGTCGCGCAGGCGGTAGCGCTTGCTGACGCTCCGCAGCTCGAGCGCGGGCGGATCGTCCATGCGCTTTCAGCGCCCGAGCACGCGCTGCACGGTCTTGCCGAGCTCGTGCGGTCCGGGAGCGATGTGAACGCCGGCGGCTTCGAGCGCGGCGAACTTGTCCTTCGCCGTGCCCTTCCCGCCCGAGATGATCGCGCCGGCATGCCCCATCCGCTTGCCCGGAGGAGCGGTCGCGCCGGCGATGACCATCCGCTTGCCCGGAGGAGCGGTCGCGCCGGCGATGAAACCGACCACCGGCTTCTTGTAGTTCGCCTTGATGAAGGCGGCGGCATCCTCTTCCTCGCCGCCGCCGATCTCGCCGATGAGGATCACCGCCTCGGTCTCCGGATCGGCCGCGAACAGCCTCATGCAGTCGACGAAATTGAGACCGTGGACCGGGTCGCCGCCGATTCCCACCGCGGTGGACTGTCCCATGCCCAGCTGGGTGACCTGGTGGACCGCCTCGTAGGTGAGCGTCCCCGAGCGGCTCACGATTCCGACGCGGCCCTTCTTGTGGATGTGCCCGGGCATGATCCCGATCTTGCATTCCCCGGGCGTGATGATCCCGGGACAGTTGGGGCCGATGAGGCGCGTCGACTCGCCCTGGAGCGCGCGCTTGACCTTCACCATGTCGTCGATGGGAATGCCCTCGGTGATGCAGATGACGAGCGGGATCTTCGCCGCGGCCGCCTCGAGGATCGCGTCCGCCGCGAAGGGCGGCGGGACGAAGATGACGCTGGCGTTGGCGCCCGTCTCCTCGACGGCCTTCTTGACAGTGTCGAAGACCGGCACCTTGTTCTCGAAGCGGGTCCCGCCCTTTCCGGGCGTGACGCCGGCGACGAGGTTGGTGCCGTACTCGAGCATCTGCTTGGAGTGGAAGGACCCGGCGCTCCCGGTGATGCCCTGGCAGAGGAGGCGCGTTCGCTTGTCGACGAGAATGCTCATGACCGGTCCTCCGCGGGCCATCGCCTCTCGCCCGCGTCGGTGAAGGTGCCCAGGCGGGCCGGATTTTCCGGGTAGCCGAGATCGCGGTGGCACTTCGCCGCGATGCTCTCCGCTTCCCCGCCGTCGGCGCGCCGGTAGACCCAGCCGAGAGGGAAGAGGTGCTTCGTGCCGCTGGCCGTGGCGACGCGGACCGCGGGGCCCAGCGCGTGGCCGGGGACCCACACGCCGCCGAAATTGCGCGCGAAGACTTCGCCCAGCCAGCAGCCGGCCGCGTCGCGGTACTCGCGGTGCTCCTTCACCCGCTCGACCAGGGCGTCGGCGAAGAGCAATTCGTCCTTGGCAAAAGAAACGCCGATGCCGTGCTCGCGCAGGACGCGCACGAAGTGCTCTGCCGAGTCGCGAAAATCGGCTGCGCCGGGTTTCCCCAGCACGTTGCGGAAGATGGCGGAGACGAGGCCCACGCGTCCTAGGCCGCCTTCTTCGCCGCGGCGACCACCTTGCGCGCGGCATCGCCGAGGTCGTCGGCGGGGATGATGGGGAGGCCGGAATTGCGCAAGAGCGCCTTCCCCTGCTCCACGTTGGTGCCTTCGAGACGCACGACGAGGGGCACTTTCAGATCCACTTGCTTCGCGGCCGCGATGATTCCCGCCGCGATGATGTCGCATCGCATGATGCCGCCGAAGATATTGACCAGGACCGCCTGCACTTGCGGATCGGAGAGGAGCAACTTGAATGCGGCAGTAACCTTGGCCTCGTCGGCGCCGCCGCCGACGTCGAGGAAGTTCGCCGGCATCCCTCCG
>VBKL01000128.1 GCA_005879805.1 Deltaproteobacteria bacterium
CACGCTCCACTTCTCGCGCTCGGGTGCGCTGGCCGTCGAGGCTCCCGTCGAGCTGTCGCCGTGAACGCGCTCATCGGGGTCCGGCGCCGTCACCTGCTCGCACTCGGCGTCGCGGTCTCCATGGTCGCTCTGGCAGCGGGCGGGATCGCGGTGACCGCGTCGGCGCGCGCAGCGCGCATCGTCACCCGCGCCGAGGTGGACGGCGTGGCGCTGCAGATCCGCAACGCACTCTGGCTCGACCACGGAGAAGGCGATCCGACGACTACCTCGCACGGCCACCTTCCCGGGATGCCGGATCCGGGGATCCGCCGCCTGGCGGTCGCCTTCACCGTCGAGAACGTCTCCGGCGAAGATCGGCGCTTCACCTGGCAGAGCCTGGCGCTGCGCTGGCCGCATCGGAGCGCCTTCGCGGCGACCCGCGACGGGCGCGCTTCCGTCGCCCTGCCTGCGGGACACGCCGCGCTCCTCGAGGCGTGGTTCGACGTGCCCGAGAGCGAGGACCTGCTGACGCTCGGGTGGGAACCCGGCGGTCAGTCGATCCGTCTCCTCACCACCCGCACGCCGGTGCACGCCGCCATAGCCCGCTCGCCGCGGGTCGAATGGCCGCCGCTGGCCGCGGAGCTTCCGGACGGACGCGCCGCACGGGGGCAGCGGCTCTTCGACGAGAAATGCGCCTCGTGCCACGGCGATCCGACGATTCCGGGGTCCAGCATCGCTGCGCCTCATCTCGCCGGCATCGGCGTGGCCGCCGCAACGCGCGTCCCTGGAGAGACCGCCGCCCAGTACCTCTACCAGTCGATGATCGATCCCGACGCCTACCGCGCGCGGACCTGCGCCGGGCGGGACGGCTGCGAGGAGCCGCCGCCGATGCCGCCCTACGGCGAAGTGCTCTCGCCGCAGGACGCGTCCGACCTCGTCGCCTACCTCCTTCTCCAAGGGAAGAAGCCATGATGACCCGGAGAGAGAGCCGGGAGGCTTGGCTCGCGGCGCTTGCAGCCGCGTTCGCCGTCGTCGCCTGGGAGCTTCTTCTCGAGTTGGTGGTGGCGCCCTCGGGCGTACAGCAAACCGGGCGAATCGCGAGCGCGCTCGCCGTCGACGCGGTCGTCGCGCTCGCGCTTGCCCGGGTTGCGGTCGCTCTGTCGCCATGGGCGACCGGACGTTCGTTGCGAGATTCGCCGATCGCGCTCTCCGCCGCGCTCGGCACGCTCGCCTTCGCGCTCCTCCTCGTGCCGGGCGCGCTCCTTCGCGCGAAGGCCGCCGCGCTGTTTCCGGCGTTCGGTCCGGTAACGGGAGAGGTTGATGCCTTCGGTCCGGCGCCCGTCGCGCGCACCTCGTGGCTCTGCAGCGCGGCGTTGCGGTCCGCCGCGGCGCCGGGGCTCGCGACGGAGGCAGTCGCCGCTCTGAAGGCCGCGCTCCTCTTCCAGCTCGCGGCGTTTCCAGGGTTCTGCCTCGGGCTCGCGCTGGCCCGGCGCCGCATCCCGCGGCCCCTCGCGCTGGCGAGCGGCACACTCCTCGCCGCCGGTGCGGTCGCCGCCGTGTGGCCGGCGCGCTCCCCCGTCGCGACCGCTCGCGCTTCGGTGTGCCCCACCGGTGTACGGGCCCGCAGCTTCGACGTCTCGGCCGTCGCGGTGGACCTCGCCCTCAACCGCTACGGCGATCGGGATCCCGCCGCAGCGCTGTACGTCCCGGACGATTCCCTCGCCGAGCTGCGCGAGCGCGAGCGCCTCCCTCTCGAGCAGCGCGCCTCGACCGGGCTCCATCGCGACGTGCTGCAGCCTCTCGTCCTTCGTGCCGCCGCCGGAGAGTGCCTGACCGTGAAATTCACCAACCGACTGCCCTCCGGCAACGTGGCGTTCGACGTCGACGGGCTGGCGTGGGCTGCGCACGGCGAGGACGGCCGCGCCCTCGGCCCTGACGCGGCGGCCAGACCCGGAACGGCAGTCCGCTACGACATCCGCGTCCCCGACACGCTGGAGGCAGAGCGCGCGTACCTCGTCCACGACGCCGGGTCCGAGCGCGTCGAGCACGGTCTGTTCGGCGCTCTCGTCGTCGAGCCCCGCGGTGCGACCTGGCGCGAGGTCGACACGGGCGCCCCGCTGCGCGGATCGAGCTGGGAAGCGATCGTGGAGGCTCCCGCCGGCGCCTTCCGCGAGTTCGTGCTCTTCCACCACACCATCGCCGGAACGCCGGCGCTCAATGGTCGATCCGAGCCGGCCCGGCAGCGCTTCCTCGCCGAGGGCGCGAACGACGCGCTCTTGTTCTCTTCCTACACACACGGCGATCCCGCGACGCCCGTGCTTCGCTCCTACCTCGGCGAGCCGACCAAGCTGCGCGTCTTGCACGCGGGCACGAGCGGCCCCCACGTCTTCGATCTGCGCGGGAGCGCGACGAGATGGGAGAACCGCACCAAGGTAGGGCCGCCGCTGGTCGCGTTCGGACTCTCGCAGCATCCCCCGCTCGGACATGCCATGTGGCTGCGCAGCGACTCGCAGGCCCTCGATCCGGCCGCGAGCTTCGAGGCGGAAATGGACTGCGGCGCGGGCGGCTGCCAGCGCGGGGCCGGCGATCTGCTCCTGCGCTGCCGGATCGCGGGCCATGCGGAGGCGGGAGAGTGGGGCTTGTGGCGGATCTACGACACGCTGCAGCCCGACCTTTTGCCGCTTCCGGACGCGGTCCCCCCGCCCGCGCCGGTGACGTCGGCCGGCCTTGCCGGTCTCTTCGTCGAGGGAAGGCGCCTCGTGCCGGCGGCGCGGCTGCGGAATCCGCGCCGCGAGCGCTCGATCGAGGCTTTCGTCGAAGCGCAGCTTCCCCCGCGGGGCGCTCCCCTCGACCGGGACGATGCAACGACGTGGGATTGGAGCCTCGCCGAGACGCCCGAGGGCCCGGTGTACCTGGGCGAACCGGATGGCCCTGGCGGAGCCCGGCCGCCCATCCTCTTCAATCCTCGAAACGGCAGATATGCCTGGCCGCTCTTCCGCCCGCATCCCGGGCAGCGGCCACCCTTCTCCGGCAACGGTCACACGCCGGCGCCGTGGCTGGGCGAATGGGCCGACGAGTCGCGTCCCGACGGCGTCTGCCCCTTGCTTTCCCTCGTGCGCCAGGGATACCGCAAGCGGCGCGTGTACTCCGTTTCAACGGCGCACGGCGAGTTGCTCGGAGGCGATCGCACGCCCGAGTCGGCCATGGCGCGCGCATCTGCCGCCGCTCAGCGCCGGTACCAGCGTGCGCCTCGCGACGCCGTGGTCCTCCCGGCGCAGGTGCTGGATTGCCTCGACGTCTTGTACGCAAATGACGACCGCGGCACGCACGAGCGCCCGGATCTCGACACGCACTTCGTGCGCTCCGATCCGCAAGCATCCGACGGAATCGCGGCGGGGTTCTCTTTCTCGCAGCACGCGGAGCCGTACCGGGCCGCCGGGCAGGTGCTCGCGCACGGGACGGCAGCGGGCGATACCGCTGTCGAGTTGAGCCACGTGCGGGGGCTGCGACCCGGCGTCTTCCTCGCGGTCGGCCTGGGAGAAGGGCGCTGTCCCGAGGACGAAGAGAGCGCTCCGCCCGGCGCCCCACCAAGGGACGCGGAGCGCTGCACCGAGATCCGGCGTATCGCGCGCATCGACGATCGCACGCTCACGCTGGACGCGCCCCTCCGTCATCCGCACCGCGCGGGCGAGTTCGCCGGCGTAGAGTTCGTCCGCTTCCTCTGGTACGCGAACGGCGAGTACGGGCTCCCCTTGGTGCGGGATCCGCGCACGGGCCTTTCCAGCGCCGTCCGCGCCAGAGCACCGTAGCCCCCGGAACGCGCGCCCGAAGTGGACGCGCGCATCCATCCTTTAGACGCGGGCGCCCGGTTCGTCGCCGCGCGAACCCATCGTCCTGTCCACCGGAACTGCCCCATGGCCGTCCTGCCGTCGCTTGCCGAACTGCAATTCCTCGCCGAGAGACTTGCCCGAGGTCCGGCTCGCGGCGACGAGGGCACCGATGAGCGCCGCCACCAAGGCGAGGAATGCGCCACCCGCGGTCGCGCCGGTCGTCCTGGCAGCCGTTTCCGACGCCTCCTCCGCCCGCTGGCGATCCTGCGCCGTCGGTCCGCCGTTGCGCTCGCGCGCATTGCTCTCGCGCTGCGCCCTGGCCTGCGCCTGCGGGCCGGACGCCACGGTCGCCGCGGACTGCGCGGCAGTGTGCGCGGCCCCGAGAGCTAGACCGGCTCCGATGAGCATCGAGAAGGCCCAGCAGATGGCGCCATGGAGGAGCGCCTCGCCGCGCCTGCGGTCGCCGGCCACCCGGACCGCGAGGTATGCGCCAACGAACGAAGAGGCTACCAGGACGATGATGCCGAAGATTGCCGACCCGACCCCCAAACCGTCTGCCGGCTGCGTCGAATAGGGATCGAATTTCGCGAAGCCAACGGCGGCGCCGAGCAAGGAAATGAGGGAGAAGATGGCCCATCCCAGGGCAGTACCGCCTACGATGCCGCTCCAGCTCAGGCGCAGCGGGCGGTCCAGGCGCTGGCCGGACGCATCGTGATCCCCGGTTCGATATCCAGTTTCGTAAGTGGTCGTCGTCATGTTGTGCGCGCTCCGATGTGGACGTTTTGCAAGACGTTTCAAGTCTACGAACACCTTGCAAATCGAGCGCCGCCGCGGCAAGGCTCGGCCCGGCGCGGGCACGCCTGCTCCCAGCCCGTGCCCGCCCCGGTGGCTCGAGCGCCTCGCCTCGAGCCACCGGGAGGAGCTGTTGTGGATGGGGCCTCAGCGACGACTTTCCCTGGGTTCAGTCGGGATCGACCTGTCCCTGCCCGACGAGCTTTCCGTTGACGTCGACGTTGTCGAGGAACGCAGCTCCGAACTGGTCGGGACCACCGGAGGGGTCTTGCCCTTCGTCGAAGACGATGAGGATGCGCCTCACGTTCGGAAAAGCCACGTTCCACCGCAACCGGATCCACCCCGTGCCGGGGACCTGCACGTCGGCGGGCGGTGAGTTGCAGCCGACGAACGCGACGTTGCCGTCGGCCATCTGGACGTTGAAACGAGGCGCCCCCGCGCCGCAGTGCGAACCGAGCGGGCTCGCGCTGTTCGCGCCCGCCTTCCTGATGTCGTAACCGAGCTCCGTCACCGTCATGCCCCGCACCTTCTTCAGCTCGGCGAGCGCAGCAGCGTTGTTGGTGGTCGGTCCGGTCTTGACGAGGAGCAAGCCCTGGTTGTGCTGATCCTTCGCATCGCCCATCGCGCAAGCCGGATCGGTAAACGTGTCGGTCGGACTGGAAGCTGGAAACGTCGCGACAGGTGCCTGGGTCGGGCAACCCGTGCCACTCAGCCAGGTGGCCTGCACGAGCCTGGTATCGGCCGGGTCGAACTTGATCGGCTTGACGACGTGGAACGTTTCATTCGGATCGGACATCGGCTTGCCCGTAGGGTCGTAGACCGGGTTCCCGGAAGAATCGAGAAGCGGGTCGTCGGGCGGCGGAGGCACGGCATCGAGGATCGCGAGCACGAAAGCGAGAGACGGTAATCCGCCCATCGTCTGAGCGGTAACGGACAAGGCGACCGAAACGACCGCGATCGGAGCCGTCTGGCCCCCGGAAGCGTCCTGGCCGGTCGATCGACCCCGCGATCGTCGTCTCGCCACAAGGCACCGGCAGGGGCGGTCGTGTCCATGTTCTTGCCGATAGGTCTGGTCGCGCGAGCGCCGTCGCAGCGTAGTCTGATGCTGCGGACGAAGAATGCGCCAGGCCCATGCGCGCCCGGCGAGGCGCGGCCCCGGTCAGCCCGCCCGCAAGGCGCTTTCGACGGCGGCGAGCTCGGCAGGCTTCACCAGGAATGCATCGAAACCCGCCGCCAGCGCGCGCTCCCGATCGCTGGGCTGTCCGTACCCGGTGACCGCTACCAGCCGGATCTTCGTCCCCAAGGACCCGCGCACCGCTCGCGCCACCTCGAACCCGTCGCAGCCAGGCAACCCGAGATCGACGAGCATCGCGTCCGGACGATCCCGCACCGCCCGTTCGATGGCGACCGATCCGTCGCCGCAGACCGCGACCTCATGTCCCATCTCCTGCAGGGCGAGCTTGAGGATCTCGCGGGCGTCTGGATTGTCCTCGACGAGCAAGAGGCGCAGTCCAGGAGCGGAGGCGAGAGGGGCGGTCGCATCCGTCGCCCGTCCCGCCTCGCGGCTCGACAAAGGAAGCCTGACGACGAACTCGCTGCCCTTGCCTAGCCCTTCGCTCCTTGCCTCCACCTTGCCGGAATGGAGAGCGGTCAGGCGCTGCACGAGGGTGAGGCCGATGCCCATGCCGCCCTGGGCGCGATCGATGGCGCCGGGCGCCTGGAGGAAGAGATCGAACACGCGCGGCAACATCTCGGCGCTGATGCCGACCCCGGTGTCCTTCACTCTGAGCACGGCCTCGTCGCCCTCAGCCTCCAGACCGACCGTGATGCGACCGCCGGGATTCGTGTACTTGACCGCGTTGCTGAGCAGGTTCGCGATGATCTGCTCGAGTCGCAGCGGATCGCCGGAGATGATCACCGGCGCGGCGGGGAGCACGTAGAGATCGACCCCGTGAAGGCGCGCCGCCTCGCTGAACTCCAGCGAGACCCGCTGCAGCAGATCGTGCAGATCCACCGGCTCCTTCCGGATGGCGATCTTGCCCCGGGTCACGCGCGACACGTCGAGCAGGTCGTCGACGAGCCGCGTAAGGTTGCGCACCTGCCTCTTGATGACGCCGCGCTCGCTGGCGAAGCCGTCGCCTGCCTTCCGGTCGAGAAGCTCGCTCGAGACGAGGATGGCAGCGAGCGGATTGCGCAGCTCGTGGCCGAGCATGGCGAGGAACTGATCGCGATCGCGGACCGACTGTTCCAGCTCTTCGAGCAGGTCGCGGACCTGGTACTGCCGCTTGCGCGCGCGCAGGGCCGCCCGGACCGCGCTCAGGAGGGTTCGCATGCGGACGGGCCGGTCGAGAAGCGTCAAGTTGCCGGTCAAGCGGAAGGTAGTTTCGTCGCCACCCCCGAAGACGATGACGGGCAGATCGGACCACGGCGGCTGCTGCTGGAGCGCCGTCGCGAAGCTCGCCCCTCCCCGCAAGAGCAGCGCCTGGCCGGTGATCACCACTGCTCCCGCGCCGGCAGCCATCGCCGCAACCAGGTCGTCCATCCCGGCGCAGACTTCCGCCTCGAGACCGGCGCCCTGGAGAGCGCGCTGGGCTAGCGGACCATCGCGACCCAAGGGCGCGAAGATCAGGACCCTGTGTTCGCTCACTCCCCGTCCTCGAAGATTCTCGGCACTCCCGTGAACACACCGTGGAGGTTGGCTAGCTTGGAGCCGATCCGCACGCCGTGCCCATCCATCGTCAGCTCGCGGATGTCGGTTGCGTGCACGCCGGATCGGCGCTTGAGGACCGACAAGGCCTTGCGCACCTCGCCGCGGATCTCGAAGAAGCGCAGCATCAGGACCGTGTCGGCGAGATAGCTCACGTCGACCGGCGAGTTCATCTGCCCGATGAGCCCTGCCTGCGCGACCACCAGGATGACGAGAACGCCGCGCTGCCGGAGGTAGCTCAAAAGCTCGTGCAGCTGGATGATGAGGAAGTTCTCCTCCGGCATCGCGGCGAGGTAGCCGTTCAGGCTGTCGATGACGACGACCCGGGCACCGCGCGCCTCGACATCGTTACGGACCGTATCGGCAAGCTCGCCAGGCGACATCTCGGCCGGATCGATCTGCTGGATGCGCAGGTTGCCTTTCGCGAGAAGCTCATCGATGGGCTGACCCATTGCCTTGGCGCGAACGCGGACCGTATGCAATCCCTCGTCGAACGCGTAGATGCAGGCGGTCTCGTCACGCAATGCTGCGGCGCAGGCGTACTGCATGGAGACCACGGATTTCCCGCTTCCCGCCGGGCCGATGATGAGCGCGCTCGTGCCGCGGTCGAGTCCGCCGCCGAGCAGCGCATCCAGCTCCGAAACGCCGCTCTTCACCACCTCGGGCGCGAAGGGCTCATGGTGTTCCGCCGCCACCATGCGCTCGAAGATGCGCAGCCCGCCGCGCTCGATGCGGAAGTCGTGATACCCGCCCCGGAAGTCCACGCCGCGCATTTTGACGACGCGGAGTCGACGCCGTTCCGCGCCATAGAGCGGAGAGAGCTGCTCGAGAGAGATCACTCCGTGCGCAAGGCTCTGCAGCTGGAGGTCGCCCTCCTCGCTCGTGCGGTCGTCGGCCATGAGCACCGTCGTGCCGCGTTCCGAGAAGTGCTGCTTCAAGGCGAGCAGCTGCCGGCGGTAGCGGAGGGTGCTTTGCGCGAGCAGCCGCATCTCCGAGAGGGAGTCGAATACCACGCGGCGCGGCTTCACCCGCTCGAACTCCTCCAGCAGCGCGCGCGTCACCTCCGCCAATTCGACCTCGGAAGGCTCGAAGAGCGTGTTCTGCTCGGCGAGGCTGAGGTACTGCACTCCCGCGGCAAGCTCGAACACGGGAAGATTGGAGACGTCCCATCCATGCGACTCGGCCACGGCCTGCAGCTCCTCACGCGTCTCCGAGAGCGTGACATAGAGGACGCTTTCGCCGCGGCGCAGCCCTTCGATGAGGAACTGCAAACCGAGTGTTGTCTTGCCCGACCCGGGGTTGCCCTGGACGAGATGGAAGCGAGCGGCCGGTAGGCCGCCCCCGAGAATGTGATCCAGCCGTTCGACTCCTGTCGAGATGCGGGCCGCGCTTCCCATCGGCGTTGATTACCGTGGAACAGCCTCGAAAACGAGGGCTTCTCGGCAGCGCTGTTCAGCGCGAAATCGTCACCGTGCTCGAGTCGGAAACGCCGTGCGTGAAATCCACGGTGCACGCAAGGAGCGCCCTGAAGCCGGTCGCGGCGGCGAGCGCGTCGGTACTCGTCACGCCGCCCCACGTTTCGACGTGCCATTCGAGGGCGGATCCCGGAAGGACCTGGGCTCCGAGCGCGGTGAGATCCGGGAAAGTGACCGAGGTCGACGCCGCGGCGACGTCGAGGGTGCCGACGACGAGTCCGGTGCTGTCCCTGCGGTCGAAATGGACCACGCTCACGCCCGCCGGCGCCGTCCACGTGAGCGGCGTAGTCAGGGTCGCGGTGGCGCCGGTCGCGGTGATGCTCGGCGGCGCGGGAACGTCGAGGTCGAACGCCGTCTTGGAAAGCGAGAGGCGCCGGAACACGACGCTGGTGCTCGAAGCGGGCAGACAGGTGACGGGGACGCGCAGCGCCAGGGGCACTTCGATAGGGAAGCCGAGATCGATGGCGAATGCGGGGGGAGTACCAGCTTGGGCGATGGTGGCCACCGCCAGTGCCGTTCCGTCCGTGGCGGGAACCACGACCTCGCGCGTGTCCAGCGCGCATCCGGCGGGTGCGCGGGTATTGCCGGAGATCTGGTAGGCCTGCGTCGCGGTGACTTGCACGGTCGGCGTGAGCGGTCCAAGGCCTGCTGTCGCCGGGGTGCTTCCGGACGCCGAGATGTGGCTCCCGGACCCCACCAGCACGGCGATGGTACCGATGTTGAGGCCGCTCGGCGGCCCATCCCAGAGGAAGAACATCGCCCCCCCGAACCGTCCTGTGGCCACGAAACCAATGGGGTTGGTGAACGCCCACAAAAGCGGCTGGTCTCCCGCCGGCTGGTCGGTAATGTTGATCGATTGCACGGTTTGCGAATGCAGAACGGACCCGGAGGGAGGCAACGAAAGCCCCGGAACGAGGAGCACCGGATCGGCGCGCGTCAGACCCTGGTACACGACCGCGCGCCCGATGAACGAGGGTCCGCCGGGCGGCACGGTGGGGTCGTCCACTTCGACTGCTGCGTCGTAGCTCGCCGGCGCCGCGGCGACGGTGAACTTGCCCTGGGTGTCCGTCGTGACGACCGCCGCAGCGCCGATGCGCACTCGCGCTCCGGAGACCGGCTCCCCGAATCGGTTCACCACACGGCCGGCCACGTTGGCGCCGTTGGTCCCCGGAAACCCAGGCTTGTTGTCAGACGTCGGCGCGGGGTTGCCCCCGCAAGCGGCTACCACCGCAAGAAGGACGGCGAGAATAGGTTTCACGGTTGCACCTTGCTCCGCGACACGAGAGCCTCGAGCCGTTCGAGCAACTGCGCCGCGACTTCCTCCGTGGACGCCGCCGATCCGCCCAGCGCCGGCACCAGATCCGGCGTGTGCGCTCCGTCCACCACTTGCAGCCGCACTGCCTCCTCGACCAGGTCGCCCTCCGCGTCGAACCCGAGGTGCCGCAGCATCAACGCTCCGCTCAAAGCCATCGCGAGCGGGTTCGCCTGCCCCTTCCCGGCGATGTCCGGAGCGCTGCCGTGGACGGGCTCGAAGAGCGAGACCTGCCCGGGGTGGATGTTGCCGCTCGCCGCGAGGCCGAGCCCACCGGTGAGCGCCGCGCCCAGATCGGTGAGGATGTCGCCGAAGAGGTTGTTCGTCACGATGACCTGGTAAACCTCCGGCGCGCGCACGAGATCCATCGCCAGCGCGTCGACGTAGACCGCCTTGGCCTCGATCTCCGGATGCTTCTTCGACACTTCGGCAAAGACGCGGCGCCACAAACCGTGGCCGTGGAGGAGCACGTTGGCCTTGTCGGCCATGCACACGCGCCTCTTCCCGTTCGCGGCCGCGACCGCGAAAGCGGCCTCGCAGCTCCGCTCGACGCCCTTGCGCGTGTTGATCTCCACCTCCTGCGCGATCTCTTCGGATGTCCCTTTCTTGAAGACGCCGCCGGTGCCCGTGTAGAGGCCCTCGGTGTTCTCGCGCAGGACGATGAAGTCCAGCTCCTTGCGCCCCTTGCCTTTCAACGGGGAGAGCCGATCGTCGAGCAGCCGGCACGGTCGCAGGTTGATGTAGAGATCGAGCTCGAAGCGCATGGCGAGCAGGATCCCCTTCGCGTGTTCGTTGCCGGGAACGCGGGGATCGCCGACCGCCCCGAAGTACACGGCCGCGTACTCGCGCCGCAGGCGATCCATGAAACCGTCCGGAAGGATGGTGCCGTCGCGCAGATAGCGATCGGCCCCGAAATCGAACCAGTCGAATTCGAGCCCGAGCCCGCGCAGCGCCGACAGACGCTCGAGCAGCCGCACTCCGGCGCGGGCCACCTCGGGCCCGATGCCGTCTCCGGGGATGACCGCGATGCGCAGGGGCATGGGGAGCGAGGGATCCGCGCGCTACTTGCGCGACTTCGCCCGGGCCTTCTGGCGCTTCACCTTGTTCGCCTGCTTGCCGAGGGCCGTGCGCACCTTCTTGGGCAGCTTCGAGATCGTCTTCTTGCGCCGCGCCGCGCGGGCAGCCTTCTTGATGTTCCTGCGCGCTGCCGTGGTCTGTTTCGGGCTCGCCATGCCGCCTCCTTGGCGGCCCCTTCTACCCCCGAACGCAGAAACTCGCCTCTTCGCGCGCAGGCGCGATCAACCGGCGGACGCGGGGCGCGGGCGATCGGCGTTCGAATCGCCGAAGGTGACGAACCAATTCCTGCGGTCGCGGACGAGACCGCCTGCCTCGCCGCCGCAGACGAGGAAGCGGAACCCGCTCGAGCGCCGCACGAAGCCGAGGCGCGGCAGCATCCCCGTCGAGACCGGATTCGCATGCACGCAATACGCGGCGGCGACGCGCGACTCGCGAAGGACGTCGAGGCAGGCGGCGAGGAGCAGTTCCGCGTCCCGGGGCTCGCACAGCCAATCGACGATGAACCCGGCGGGAAGACCGCCCCACGCTCCCACGCGAAGGACCGCGATTCCGATCGGAGCCGCGCCGCGGCGGACCTCGAAGAGCCGGTAGCGGTGGAATGGATCGTCGGCGAATCGCCAGTTGAGGTAGGCGCGGTCGCGACGGACGAGCACCGGATAGTGCGCGGCGCAGGATTCCCAGACCTTGTCGGCCGTCTCGGAGAACCGATCCATCTCGACGAGAGCGATGGCATCGAGGCGGAGCAGCCTTGCCGCGCGCCGGTCGAGAACGCCGAGAATGCGGGAGGCGAGCGGCGCCACCACAGCACCCGCCAGCGCGAACCTCCTCGCGCAGAAAGCATCGACGTCGAGCGGCCGGACGTAGAGGGGCACCGTCCCGAGGTCGCAGGCGCCCTCGCGGCGCATCAATCTTTCTGCTGGCGCAGTCACGTCGAGCGCGAGCGCGAGGCCGGTCTCCGCGACGCAAGCCCGGTGGAGCGCGGTGCCGATTCCACGCTTCTGCGAGGCCGGGTCGACCACGAGATTCGTGATCCAGTGCGCCGTCTCCTCCCGCGGTCCGTTCTTGAGCCGCACGAGACGCGCGCCGACCTGGCCTTCGACGCGCCCTGCGCGCATGTGCAGGAAGAGCGGCCTCCGTCCTTCTGCCGTGAACGGGTTCCGCTCGTACTGCCAGGCGATGTACCGATCGTCAGAAAGCGCGGGCCCCATCGCCGCCGCGAGAATGCGGAGCGCAGCCAGATCTTCCCACTCGAAGCGCGCGATTCCGTTTGCGCGTTCCGTCGTGAGATTTTCCGCCACCGCCGGATTATCGAGGGGACCTCGGAGTGCCCGCAATCTGGCGAACGTCCCCTGCGACGACCTACATCGGAAGCGATCCGCGAAAAGCGCTTTCAGGCCGTCAGCTTGTCGAAGACCTCCGTCCCATGCCGCTGGATGGCGGGGACGATGCCGCCAGCGCTCGCCAGCGCCTGGATGATCCGCGACGGCTCCGCCGCGGCGAAGGTCTTCCCGGAAAGGGCGACGCGACCGCGGGCCAGATCGACCTCGATCTCCACGCCTTCCTGCGCGAGGTCGTAGAAAGCCGGATCGTCTACCAGGAGGAACGGCAGCGCCTCGTTGACGAGGTTGCGCTTGTGGATGAAGGCGTAGCTCTGCGCCACGATCGCCTGGATGCCGGCGCCCTTCAGCGCCAGCACGGCCTGCTCCCGCGAGCTGCCCGAGCCCCATCCCTTTCCAGCCACCACCACCGTCGCGCCTTCGCGCGCGCGCTCGACGAACTCGGGACGCACGTAGTGGAAGCACTTCGCGCCCAGCTCCGCGAGCGTCGTCAGGTGGCAGAACTCGCCCGGAATGATTGCGTCGGTATCGACGTCGTCGCCGAACCGCTGGATGCGAGCGCGCACGGTAGCTGCCCGTGCGCGGTCCGCGGTCCGCTCCTGCTTGGCGCCTCCCGCCTGTGCGCCCCTGCCCACGCGCATCCGGGGCTCGACGACGCGGACTTCCGGCGCGACGCGCTGCTTCCGTTCTCCGAGGATCTGACGATGGCGATCCTGGTCGATACCGGCGAGGAGAGGACGCGGGTCCGTCACCTTCATCTGCGCCGCGCTCGCCGCGACCGTCGCGGCGGAAGCGAGATGGGCGAGCGATCCTTCTCCCATGCGGTTCTCGTAATTGCGGTTCTGCGAGCTGAGCCATTTCTCGCCCTTGCCCGCTTTCTCGGAAGCGACGCCCAGGCACATCGAGCAGCCCGGCGGGCCGATGCGGAACCCGTTGCGCTGGTAGATCTCCCATAGCCCCGCGCGCCGCAGGTTCTCCTGGATGGAGAGATCGCCCGGGACCACGAGCTGCTTCGGATGCGGCGGCTTGCGCCCCTTCTTGCCTGCCCGCTTCTCTTCCGCCTCGAGGACCAGCGCGCCGAGCACCAGCTCCTCCTCCGTCGTCGTGCAGGCGCCGATGAAGAGCCCGTCGAGCGGCATCCCCTGGACCTCCGAGACCGGAACCACCTTGTCGGGCGAGAACGGCAACGCGACCTGCGGCTCGATCTCGGAGAGCTTCACCTCGTACTTCGCGACGTAGGGAGCGTCTTCGTCGGCGCGGAAGGCTTCCATCGGCGAGGCGGCGAGCGCGTCGTCCTCGGCGGCGCGCCCCGCGAGCCAGGCCGCCGTCACCTCGTCGGCCTCGAAGATCCCGTTCAGCCCACCGAACTCCGCGGTCATGTTGGCGATGGCGAATCGCGAGTCGGTCGAGAGGTGCCGCGCGCCTTCGCCCCGGTACTCGACCGACCGCTCCATCGCCACGGTATTGCGCCCCAGGAGACCGAGGGTGCGGAGGATGACCTCCTTGCCACCGAATCCGAAGGGCAGCTTTCCCGTGTACTCGACGGCGATCGCGTCCGGCACCTCGATCCAGCTGGTACCGAGCACCATCGCCACCACGATGTCCGCGCCGCCGAGGCCGATGGCCAGCGCGGAGAGGCCGCCGTGGCTCGAGGTGTGCGAGTCGGCTCCCAGCACCAGATCGCCGGGCCTCACCAGGTCCCGGTAGAAGCGCGTGTGCAGGATGGTGTGGTTCGCGTCGTAGAAGTGGCGGATGCCGGTCTCCTGCGCGAAGCTCCGCGAGAGCTGAACGAGCTTCTGCGCCCGCTTGTCGGTAGCAAGCGTCACCGGATCGACCGTGTGATCGACGGCGAGGAAGAACTTGTCCTTGTCGTGCAACCGCGGCCGGCCGAGCAGGCCGTAGGTCCGGTCCATGCCGTTCCACGCCAGCTCGCTGGCGATGGTCCAGTCGACCTCGACCTGCAAGACGTCGCCTGCCTGCACCCAAGGCCTCGGAAGGCTCGTCGCGTGGGCGGCGATGATCTTCTGCGTCAGCGTCATGGGCTTCGGGTCGGCCATCGAACCGCTGTAGATGGCGGAAAGCGCGTCCGCGCGCAACTTCGTCCCCCACTCTCCCGTCGTCTTTGCGGCGCCGGCATGACAGAGTGCGTCGCATGGAGAAGTGGTCCGAGCGCCTGAGCACCCTCGACGCCCTCTTTCTCGAGCTCGAGGACCGCACCACCCACATGCACGTCGGAGCGGTTGCCGAGTTCGAGGGCAAGCCGCCGCCGTACCGCGACCTGCTCGCCCTCATCGACGCGCGCCTCGACCAGGTTCCGCGCTACCGGCAGCGGGTCGTTTTCGTGCCCTTCCGGCAGGGACGGCCCGTCTGGATCGACGAGTCGCAGTTCGATCTCGAGTACCACGTGCGGCACACCGCCCTGCCCGCACCGGGTGGCGAGGAAGAGCTGAAGCGGCTCGCCGGGCGCCTCTTCTCCCAGGCTCTCGACCGCGACAAGCCGCTCTGGGAGATGTGGCTCGTCGAGGGGCTCGGCAACGAGAAGGGCGAGCGCTTCGCCATCATCTCCAAGACGCATCACTGCATGCTCGACGGCATCTCCGGCGTCGATCTCGCGACCGTGCTCATGGATACCGAGCCCTCGACGAATCCGCCGCCGCCGGCCGCCGCCTGGGAACCACGGCCTCCGCCGACCACGGCAGAGCTCCTGGTCGATTCGGTGAAGGACCAGATCACCCACCCGCTCCGCGTCGCCAAGGAAGCGCTGGAAGCAAACAACGACGCCCGCAAACTGCTGCGCGAGATCGCCAACGGCGTCCGGCCGATCCTCGATCTCGCCGGCCTGGGCTTCGCGCCGCCCTCCGCGCTGAACCGGCCCATCGGTCCCCACCGCCGCTTCGAGACGCTCGATCTCCCGCTGCCCACGCTTCGCAAGATCCGGCGCGCCCTGGGCGGAAGCGTGAACGACGTCGTGCTGGCGATGGTCGCGGGTGCGCTGCGCTCCTGGCTCGCCGCGCGCGGCGAGACCGTCTCCGCCGACCTGCGCGTGCTGGTGCCGGTGAGCTTCCGTACCGCCCACGGGCGCAACACGTTCGGGAACCAGATCTCCGCCGTCTTCTGTCCGCTGCCCGTCGGCGAGCCCAATCCCACCGAGCGGCTGCGCAAGGTGCGCGAGTCGATGAAGGGGCTCAAGGAGAGCGGCCAGGCCGTCGGTGCGCAGGCGCTCACGCGGCTCGGGGATTTCGCCCCGCCGACCATCCTCGCCCAGGCAGCCCGGCTACAAGCGGTGACGCGCTTCTTCAACCTGGTCGTGACCAACGTTCCGGGACCGCAATTCCCGCTCTACCTGCTCGGCCGGCGCCTCCTGTCCTGCTATCCACAGGTGCCGCTCGCGGCGCAGCAGACGATCGGGATCGCGCTCCTCAGCTATGCCGGCAACGTCGGCGTCGGGCTGCTCGCCGATCTCGAAGTCCGCGATCTCGCCGCGCTCGCCGGCGCCTTGCAATCATCGCTCGACGAGCTTGCCGCGATAGCCGGATCGCATCCGCGCGAGACGGCCCCGTTGTCCGACGCCCCGCCTCCGCGCGAGGTCGACTCGACGCCCCCGCCCGCACCGGAGATGGCTTCCGTGCCCGCGGGGCAGCAGCAGGATCCGGCACGGACACCCGGGATTTGAAGTGCCGTTCGCGTCGCGCGGACGGCACTCGATCCACTACGAGCTGCTGGGCAACGAGGCCGCGCCTCCACTTCTCTTGATCATGGGACTTGCCTTGTCTGGCCGCGGGTGGGGGAAGCTCGCGGACGTTCTCTCGCGCCGCTTCCGCGTGGTCGTTTTCGACAACCGGGGCACGGGCCGCTCCGGCAAAGCCCGCCTGGGCCTGCGCATGCGCGATCTAGCCGACGACGCGGCCGCCGTCCTCGACGCCGCCGGGATCGGGAAAGCCGACGTGTTCGGAATCTCGATGGGAGGAATGATCGCGCAAGAGCTGGCGCTGCGGCATCCAGAGCGGGTCCGGCGTCTCGCGCTGGGAGCGACCTTCGCGAGCTACTGGCGGAGCCGGAAGCCGACGCTGGGGGTCGTGCTTGCGGGACTCGCCGCTAGCCTCGGGGCTGCCTCGAACGCTGCAGCGCGGATTTCGCGCCTGCTACTGTCCGAGAAGTTCTACGCCGCGGATCCGGCCCGCGCGCGGAACCTGCTCGTCGAAGGCGAGCTCGCCGGACTTCGCTGCGCATTCGTGCAGATGGGCGCCATCATCCGCCACGCGACGCAGCGCAAGCTGGGCGGCATCCGATCGCCTACCCTG
>VBKL01000129.1 GCA_005879805.1 Deltaproteobacteria bacterium
ACGGCGGCCTGACCGACGCGGCGATGGGCTTCATGCTCGACAACAAGATCCAGATCATCACCGGCTCCCTCGACGGCTCGTCGGGCTTCATCCTCTCCATCCTCATGTGCCGGGCGATGAACCGGTCGATGACCAACGTGCTCTTCGGCGCCTTCGGCAAGGTACAGGAGCAGCCGGCGGCGCTCGCCGCCGCCGCCGGCAAGAGCATCCGCCAGGTCTCGATAGACGAGGCAGCGGAGATCCTCGGCACCACCCGTTCCATCGTCTTCGTCCCGGGTTACGGCATGGCGGTTTCGCAGGCGCAGCATCGGGTGCGGGAGCTGGCCGACGCGCTCAAGGGCAAGGGCGCCGCCATCCGCTACGGGATCCATGCGGTCGCGGGACGGATGCCCGGCCACATGAACGTGCTCCTCGCGGAGGCGAACGTTCCCTACGACGAGCTCTACGACATGGATCAGATCAACTCCTACTTCCCCGAGACTGACGTCGTCGTCGTCGTCGGCGCCAACGACGTCGTCAATCCGGCGGCGAAGCGGGTGCGCGCAAGCCCCATCTTCGGAATGCCGATCCTGGAGGTGGAGAGGGCGCGCATCGTGATCGTCTGCAAGCGCAGCCTCGCTCCCGGATTCGCCGGCATCGACAATGAGCTCTACTACAACGACAACACGCTCATGCTCTTCGGCGACGCGAAGGACACCATGGTGAAGCTCGCGACCGCGCTCAAGCAATGACGGAGCCCGGGCCCCCCGGCCCGGGCATCCCGCCTACTTGTTGCGCACCCCGCCGCGGTAGCTGTCGAGGACATCGGCGATCTCCTGGATATCCGCCGGCGCCACTCCGGCGAGAGCTGCCTGTTGCCCGGCGATGACGATGAACTTGGTCACGATCCGGTCCGGGATCGCCAGCCCGCGGTGGATGTTCGACATCGAGCTGCGGCACTGGTGGCCGTCGAGGAGGACGGCGCCGAAGTGGGGCGATTCGCCGCCGAGATCGTGGTCGAGGAGCATCGCGAGGCACTGCTCGATGTCGCCCGGCGTCTCGGTGAGCCGGGTGAAGAACGGCGCGATCTCCGGATCCGCGAGCTCGGCAGGGACGACCGAATTCTCGAGGAAGGCGAGGATGCCGTCGAATCCGCCCAGCCGGGCGGACACGGTCCCGTTCCCGTCGCCGTGCTGCGCGCCGCTTCGCGAGGGGGGAGCGAGGTCCTTCTCCTCGCCGGGCGCTGCGCCGCAACCCTGCAGCGACAGCGAGGCGCAGGCGACGGCGAGAAAGAGCGAGGTCAAGGCAATGCGGGTCTTCCGTGCTTGCACGGTTTCCATTTCCAATCTCCTGGTTTGAACGGCGATTTGCGAACGGTCCTGCTTCACTCGAGAGCGGACATGTAGTGCTCGCGGAGCGCACGCCCGCGCTCGCGGAGCGACATCGCGCTCACCTCCGCGAGGTAATCGGAGTAGCGATACGCGAGGATGGCGGGATCGCCCGCGATCCGTTGCGATGGCGCGCCGAGCGTTTCCTCGAGGCGCGCGGCAATGCGACGAATCTCGCCGGCGGCGGCTCCCGATGAGAGGCCGGTCCGCAGCGCGGTCAAGTTGACGAGCCGGGCATCCCGCAGCCGGAAACCGAAAGCGAGCTCGTCGTAGGTGCCGCCGGCGCCCGGCAACACCGTCCGCACGGGCACCGCCTGGCAGAGGAGGAGCGTGCCTTCGCGGCGGGACTCACAGGCGATGTCATGGTTGCGCGCCCAAGCCTCGACGTCCGCGCGGGTGGTAATCGCCAGCCCGAACCCGAGCGCCGGCCGCGCCTTCGCGACGTGGGTCCCGCGCAGCCGGCCGAACGCCCGGACCTGTGCCGCTTCCACCTGTGCCGCCGTCGCGCGAGGGACCGGGCAGCCGCCTGCTCGCCGCAGCCAGGGCCGGGCTCCAGGAAGGTGCAATGCTCCCACGCCCGCTGTGAGCAGCAGAACCGTCGCGCCTGCTCTCCGGGGCCACCTCCACGACTCGCGCATTCCAGCTCCTCGTTAGGGCAGGCGGCCAGCCGTCCCACCCGCCTGGAGTACGGGGCTCGCGAGATTCCGGATCTGCTGTCCGACGAAGCGCCTGTCCGTCCGGCACCACTTCGAGTGCGTGCGCGAAAGTCGTTTCCCCTTGTCCATTTGGTGATGGCTACCGAACTTCCTCGCGGGGAGGCGGGCTTGCGCGCGGGCGCACTGATCACTGTTGGTTCGGCAGCCACGATTCTCGCAGCTTGCGGGACGGGCCCCGGTCCGTCGCAAAGCGGTTCCGGCGGCGGAACCGCGGTCACCCTCGGGATCACCACCTCGGGCGATGGAATCGTGCGTGAAAGCGGAGGCGACTGCCGCGGAAGCTGCACGGCGCAGGTGGCGAACGGCACACAGTTGCAGCTTCAGGCAGTTCCCGATCCCGGCGTGTCCTTCACCGGCTGGAGCGGGGCGTGCAGCGGCCTTTCGACGGCGTGCCCGATCACGGCCGACGCCGACACCGCGGTCACCGCGGTCTTCACGCGGCCGGGGCCGGTCCAGCTGCCCCCGCCCGCCATCGCACCGTGCAGCGGATCCAGCGAGTGCTCGACCACGCTCGGCTCCGATACCGAGATCTTCGCAAAGAGGCTCAAGTGAACCCGCCAACGAGACATCCTGCGATCGCCCTCTCCCTCGCGATGGCCGCCGCCTGCGGCGGTTCGAAAATCCCGAACGGCAATACCGACAAGCCGACGACGATCTTGCACGTCACCACCGTCGGCGAGGGCCTCGTGCGCGGCGCGGGCGACGGCGATTGCCGCGGAAGCTGCACCACGCCGACCCCGCTCGGCGTTCCCCTCCGCCTGCAGGCGATCCCCGATCCCGGGGCGACCTTCGGGGGCTGGACGGGCGCCTGCAACGGGACCGGCGCCTGTCAGTTGCCGATGAACGGGGAGACCGCGGTGACCGCCAACTTCAAGCGCGATCCGCCGCCTCCCGGGTTCCACCATCTGACGGTCATTTCCGACGGCTCCGGCAGGGTCATCTCCACGCCGCCGGGCCTCGATTGCGATTCGACCACCTGCAGCTCCGACTTCACCGACGGCGCCGTCGTCACCCTCAACGCCACGCCGGCCCCGGGCTTCGTCTTCGACGGCTGGACCGTCGGTCCCTGCACGGGAACGACAGGATGCGCGATCACGCTCCGCGCCGACACGCAGGTCACCGCGAAGTTCACCACTCATCCTCCGGCCGAGATCCACATCTCTGTCGCGGTGACGGGACCCGGCCAGGTGCAGGGTGGCAGCATCGATTGTGGGCTTCCGCCCTCCGCGGTCTGCGACGCCAAGGTGGCGCCTACCAGCACGACGACGCTGACCGCGTTCCCCGCCGCGGCGGCGCGGTTCCTCGGCTGGGGAGGCGCGTGCACTGGCGCTGCGCCAACGTGTCCGGTGACGGCCAATGCGGACATGCAGGTGACCGCCGCGTTCGAGTTCGAGCTGGACACGCTGGTTCCGAACGACGGCACCAACATCCCCACCCTGGCCATCAACTCCACGCTCGCCTTCTTCGGCAGGCACAACGACGCCGACGGATCCTCCGCAGTCTGGTCGGTTCCGAAGACGGGCGGATCGCCGAGCCTGGTCGCGAAGGGAATTCCGCAGTACCTGGTCGCGGACGACGGCTTCGTCTACTGGCATGACGGGGTCTCGCTCTACTCGGCCCCGGTCGGCGGAGGGCAGGCCTCGCTGCTCTCCGGCAGCCCCGCTTTCGGCCGGCTCGCCCTCGACGAGCGCGGCGCGCTCTACTGGGTAGACGTGGCAGCTCCGGGTCGGCCGGGCAGCGTGCATCGGATGGAGAATCGCATCGAGACCATCCTCGCGCCCGACCAGGCCACCATCGGCGGAATCGCCGTCGACGGGAGCTTCGTCTACTACGGCGTCTCGGGCGCCGGAGGCGGCGGCGTCATCAAACGGGTGCCGAGGACGGGCGGAGCGGTGGAGACGGTCGCCACCACTCCCGCCGCGGTGGTGGCGCTGCGCCTCGATCCAGACAACGTCTACTTCCGTGATACGACCGGAGCCGTGTTCGGCATGGCGAAGACCGGTGGCGCGGCGCGGTCGCTCTCCGGTCCCAACACGGGCACGGCCAGCGGGCCGCTCGACATCGACGCGAACGCTTCCGTGGTCTGGTGGACCTGGATGGATACGACGAACAGCGCCACCAAGGGTCTCTTCCACGCCAACGCCGACGGCAGCGGCTTCACCGCCGTGGAGACCGGCTCCGATCTGACCACCTGGTCGGGTCCCCGCGTCGACGACACCGCGGTCTTCTACTTCCACGCCGGCGCGCTCTTGAAACGGCTGAAATGAGCGGTCCATGCGAATTCTCGCCTTCGCGGCCTCGCTGCGGAAGGGATCCTGGAACCGGCGGCTTCTCGAGCTAGGCGCGTCGATCGCGCGGGAGTCGGGCGCAGAGGTGGACCTCGCCTCCTTCCGCGAGTTCGAGATGCCGATGTACGACGCCGACCTCGATCACGAGCATGGCCTTCCGCCCGGTGGCCTCGAGCTCGCCCGCCGCCTCGAGGCCGCCGACGCGCTGCTGCTCGCCGCTCCCGAGTACAACTACTCGATCGCCGGCACGCTCAAGAACGCGATCGACTGGGTATCGCGAGTACGTCCGATGCCCTGGCGCGGGAAGAGCATCTACCTCATGTCGGCGGCGCCCTCGCCCATGGGTGGAGTCCGCGGGCTCTGGCAGACGCGCATCCCGCTCGAGGGCTGCGGCGCTCTGGTATTTCCAGACATGTTCGCGCTCGCGTACGCCGACAAGGCCTTCACCGCCGACGGACGCTTGCACGACGCGTCGCTATTCGAGCGCCTGCGCAAGGAGATCGCCGGATTCGTGCGGCTCGCGGAGGCCGTCGCTCCGCTCTGCGGCCGCCACGCCACCGCTCCCGCGCCGGTGCGCAACCAGGTCGCGGAAGCGCTGGAGGACGAGACCGTGCTGCAACCGCCGGCGCGCCGGCACTGACGCCTACGGGACTTCCTCCGCGGCGCGCAGCGGCTGGACGGTGGAAGGCGCGGACCTCGCGCGGAGCGGCGTCGCGCATTCCTCGCGCAGGATCGAATAGAGCCAACCGGAAAAGCTCTGCGCGCCGTTCGAGGAAGCGATCTTGCGGCGTGCGGCGAGCAGCACGCGCTCGGCGAGGGCTGCGGCCTTCTCAGGGTCTTTCGTGAACCGCAAGCAGAAAAGCGCAAGCTTGGGCAGGTGCGGCTCGAACAGAGCGTCCGCGGAGGTCGCGCATCTGTCCTGGACGTTTTGCTGCCCCGCTGCCGAGCACCGAACCGTCATCAGGATCTCCGACCCGCCCCCGTAGTACCATTACCCACGCACCTCGCATCTTGCGACAACAAACCGGCGCTGCGCCAGAGGCGGGCGATGGAGCAAGATGCTGAGACGGGAACCTTACAAGGCGGATGGAGACCAGCGACGCCGCCGCCGGCGGCGCTGACCTACCGTCGCGCCTGCGAAAACCAGCGCGCTCGCCGCGAAAACGAGGACCGAGCTCCAGCTGAAGACGCGCGGGATCGGATTCAGCCCGTCCCCGTTCAGGACGAACGCGGCCCAGTAGCGCGGATGCGCCAGCGCGCCACCCGTTCGGAGGAACTTCAGCTTCGCCCGCCGGAGCGCCTCGGCCTTGGGCTCGCCGCGGTTCAGTTCGAAGTAGAGCTGCTTCATGAGCTCGGTGGTGGGCTGATCGGCGACGCGCCAGAGCGCGGTGATGGCCGAGCGCGAGCCCGCCGAGAGCAAGGCGCGGCTGAAGCCCTGCAATCCCTCGCCGCGCACGTTCTTGCCCCGCTCCGTGTCGCAGATGGAGCTCCGCGCGCCCATGAGTCATGCGCGCGATCGACTGCACCTCCTGTGCCGAGGTCGGGAGCCTTCCCGGCAGCTCTCCGTCGACGAGGGGTCCGCCGGTCTGCGCCGGGATCACCGGATCGCCGAAGGCGAGCAGCTCGCGGGTCCAGGGAAGACGCCAGGACCGCTCCGCCGGTTTCGGACGCAAGAGGAGAGCGGCCGACGGCAGATACGAGACGTCGTAGCGTTCCACGAGCAGGGGCCCCCCGCCGTCGGGATGCGGGAGGACCTCGAACGGCAGCGACCCGAGCGGGCCGTCGGGAGCGATGAGGAGGTGCCGGTACCGCTCGTCGCCGAAAGGCACCGATCCGGGAAGGAGCAGCTTTCCGAGCTGCGCGGAGGATCGCGTCCAGCCGTCGCCGTTTCCCGCCGTCACATCGGCGAGCAGCGTGGAAAGCACGGAGAGCGCCGCGCCCGGATTCGGGATGGGAGCGATTCCCGCGCCCTCCCGCGAGAGCCACAGGACGAGCGCCGAGCGCGGCGTCAGCCAGAACTCGACGAGCAGCGTTGCGGCGTCGAGCTTCTCCTGGACCGTGGCGAGACCAGGCGGCGCATGGCCTCCGGCGCCCGCCTTCTCCTCGAGCCGGTCCTGGAAGGTCCGCGCGCGGCTCCGCTCCATGAGATCGAAGATCTCCGCGGGGCCGGCGGCCGCGGAACGCAAGTCGAGCAGCTCGTCGTAGACATCGCGCTTGTCGGCGAGGAAATCGGTCTTGATGGAGAGGTGCAGCTTTCCGCGCACCGACTCGATGTCGGCGATCGCTTCGCGCAAGCGGTCCGCCGCCGCTTCTTCGTGTCCGCTCGCGCGCTCGACGAGGGCGAGGTTGTAAAGCGCCTTCCAGCGCTCCTCGGTGGTGCCGAGCTCCTTCGCAAGCGCGAGCGCCGCCTCGAACTCGCGCCGCGCCGCGTCCACTTGCCGTTTCCGGTACCAGGTCTTGCCGAGATAGAGGTGCGCCTGCATCGCCTCGCGACGGTTCTTGGATTTCTCCGCGAGCCCGAGCGCCTCCGCGAACGATTCCTGCGCTCCGTCGAAATCCTCGAAATCGAGGGCGCGGACGATACCGATGTTCTTGAGCACGCCGATCTCGCCGTCCGAGTGCTGCTCCTGGGCGAAGAGGTCCTTCGCGGCGCGGTAGGTCTCGAGCGCCTTCACCGGATCCTCGAGGCGCCGGTAGAGGACCCCGAGATTGCCGAGCAGCCTCCCCTGCTCGCTCGGGGGGAGCGAATCGGGAGAGCGGCGCAATTGCGCGTACAGATCGATGGCCTGCTCCTCGCGGCCGAGCCTCTGGTAGAGCACCGCGAGATTGGAGAGGGTGATCCGCCGCCGCCGCGCGGTCCACGGCTCGCCCGCGGCCTCGTCGACCTTCTCCAGCGCGTCCCGGAACGCATGGAGCGCCTCCAGGTACCGCGCCTGGTAGTAGTGCACGTTGCCGACGTTGTTCAGTTCCTCGATCTCGCCCTCGCGGTCCCCACGCACCCGGGCGAGCGCGAGCGCCTCCTCGAAGCTTTCCAGGGCTTCCGGATACGCGCCCCGGTAGAGGTCGGCGAGCCCCACGCCCTTCACAGCGAGTGTCCGTCCCGCGTCGTCTCCCAGCGCGCGATAGATCGCCGCGGCCTCGCGGGCCCGCGCGGCTGCGCGCCCATAGTCGCCCTCGGTCAGGGCACTCTGATGGAGGGAGAGCAGCGCACGCGCCTGCCCCGCGCGGTCCTGCGCGCTCGCTTGCCCCGGGTCCGCGAAGCACAAGGAAGGCAGCAGCGCAAAGGCCAGCGCCGCGCGAGTCACGGCAGCGCGAGCGACGGGATCACCGGTCGGACGGAGCCTGTGGCGTCGTTCCCGGCCAGGCCGAGGACCTGCACGGGCTGATCGGACTGGACCGCCAGGAAGCCTCCCGCCGGCGCAGAAACGCCGAAGAGCTCGGAGACTTCTCGCGAGATCTTCGATCGCGCAGGCAGGGACAACGTGGTCGAGGCGATCTCGCCGTCAGCCGAGCGGAGATCGACCGTGACCGTCGCCGGTCCCGCATTCGGGTTCTGCACCGCGATGGCGAAGAACTCGCCTGCGACCGTGGAGGCGGCGACGAACGACGCGGACGCGGCACCGCTGGGGAAGATCGGCATCGTCCTCGCCAGGAGTGCCCGCGAGCTTTCTCCCACCCGCGTCGCGCGCATGTACGAGTAGTACGAAGCCCGGAACCGGTCCGGGTTCCTCGCGCGAATGCGCCTTCCGTGGAATTCGGCGCCGATGGCGGTGACGAGGTCGATCCGATTCGGTCCTACGAACGTCGCCGTCACGGGAACGTCGTCCACCTCCACGACCGTCTGCGGAACGAAGCCCGTACCGAGCAACGTCACCGTCGATCCCGCCGGCAAGAAGCCGCTTCCGGGAATCACGTCGTCGATGGAGACGCTTCCCGCGACTTCGAAGCTGCCCGGCTTGATCTGCTGCGCGTAGACCGCTCCAGCGGGATCGAACCAGATCGAGCCCGGATCGACCGTCATCTTCCCGGCCTCACCGGGCAGGGCGTCCGGCGGCACATGATACGTGACGACGGCGATGGGAGCTCCGAGCAGGTCGGTCCCGAATAGCTCCGAGGGCGAGATGGCCTGGATCGTCACCGACGTTCCGTCGACGACCGCGGCGCCGGCGACATCCGACGGCGCGCCCGCGGCGGTGAACAGGGCCGCCCCGAGGACGGCATCGAACGCCCCTCCCCCGGCCGCGACCGCACCGCACCCGGTGGCGATCGGTTTCGGTTCCGTCAGGGTAACGGTGAGTTGGGCGGTTCCGCCGGCCGGCGCGCTCCGGCTCAATACCTTGAAGGAAAGCGGCGTTGCGGTGGAGGGCGAGATCGCCGCCACCGATCCGCACGCTCCGATCGCGATCAGTTGCGTGTTCGCGACCTGCCTCGGGTTGAAAACGACCTGGCTCTGCTGGGACCCGGGCGCGGCCGGGACAGGCGCCACTGCCGAGGCGCCTTGCGCGCGCACCCGGAACCGCTGCATCGGCGAGGTGGCGAGCGTCCTGCCCGCAGCGTCCTTCGCAACGACCCTCCACAAGAGCGGCTTGCCGGGAACGAGGCGCGCAGCCACGCTCGCGGGGAGCGCGATCGACGATTGCTCGACGTCCGCCTTCCACACCTCGGACCGGTCGACCTCGAGGATCTCGATGGAATAGGAGACGGCGCCGGCGACCGGCTCCCACGCGAGCCTCTCGGGTCGTCGATCGAGATCTCCTGCGGGTCCGCGCAACTGCAGCGCGTTCGAGCGCAACACCTGCGCGGCCGGGTCGACGTGCGAGGGGAGCGTTGGCTCGCGTCCTTCGCGCAGCTCGACCCCGACGGCGACGAGAAGCATCGCGGTGGCGAAGGCCAGGCCCAGACCCCGCGTCGGAATCGGCCGGAAGATCCGGCGCCAGAACCCGTCCTCTTCCTCGCGGGGCTCGGGCGCCGATTCCACGGCGGCGACCCGCGCCTCGCGGAAGCGCCGGCGCAGACGGTTGACGATCCAGTGCACCGTCGCCTCTTCCTCGGGGCGAGGGGCGGCCGACTCGAATTCCTTGAGCAGGGCCAGCTCGACTTCGCACCGCTCGCACGAGGCGACGTGCACGGCGATGCGCCCGCGCGAAGGCGAGGGCTGCGAGGCATCCGCCAGCTCGGCGAGCTCCTCCAGCGTCGCGCATTCCGAGGAAGGCGCGAGGGTTTCCTTGAGCCTTTCCAGGTCCTGCTCCCTCGAATCGAGGTTCGAGCTCATCGCGCGCCTCCCTCCGAGAGCAACCGCAGCTCTCGCGCGTTCCACTGCTGCATGACCCGTGAAATCTTCCGGCGGGCGCTGACGATGAACGCCTTGGCGCCGCTCCGGTTCTGCAGGCCGAGCAACCGCGTGATCACGTCGAGCGGCATGTCGTCTCCGTAATGGAGCGTGAAGACGCGCTTCTCGGTTTCGTCGAGCGCCCGATCGAGCAGGCTCTGCACGAGGGGCCCGGATCGCGCGCGCTCGAGCATCTGGAACGGGCTCAGCGCGGCGGAATCCGGGACCGACCCGAGCACTTCGTCTTCCACCGGAGCGGGCCTCGAGGAGCGGGCTTTCAAGTAGTTCATGCACTCGCTCCTTGTGATCGAATAAAGCCAGGTGGAAATCTTCGATTCGCCGCGAAACGAGCCGAGCTGGCGGAACGCTTTGAGGAAGATGGCTTGCGCGAGATCGTGCGCCTCCTCGCCATCTCCGGTAAATCGCAAGCACCACGTAACTACTTTCTTATGATGTTGGCGGAATAAAGCTTCCGGAGAAACCCTGCCCTCCGGACCATTTGCAGTCGGGTCGCCCCCGACCAGCTCCGCCTTACGCAGCGCTTTCAGCGCCCGCCTCCTCTTTCCTGCTCGAGTTGCAAACGATCCCTGCGCCGCCTCTGACACCCGGCCTCAGCGACGCGGAACAGATTTCGTGTTTGCGGTTTCGACTTTTCCGTTCCGCCGCCCGACGGCGCGCTGTCTCAGTCGAAAGCGAACCCGATTCCAAAGCAGTGCGGGGCGGGAGACCCTTGCCGTCTGGCGTTCACGCCTCGGGGCAAGAGCGACTCGTTTCGCATCGCCGGCGCGCGGTCGGCCCCCCTGACCGTCGCGCCGGCGTCTTTGGTGCCGCCTAGCGAGGGTTGTTACCGGAGCGCGGGAACGATCCGGGCGGGATCGTCGGTCATGATCCCGTCGGCCCCCAGAGCGGCGAAGGCTCGCGCCTGCGCCGGATCGTTCACGGTCCAGTAGTCGACCCGCAGGCCCAACGCGTGGCAGCGCGAGACGATCCAGGGCTGCGCGAGCGACAGGGGAAGCTGCGCGGCGCGGCCCGGACAGGCCAGCGGGCCGCGCTGGGCGAGGGCGGGAAGCGACAAGAGCCGCGCCACTTCGCTCCGCCCCAGGCTGGTGGTTCCCCGATATCCGAGCGCCCGAACCCGCCGCAGCGTCGAGCTGCGGAAGGAGGCGAGGATGACCTGCTCCTCGGCTCCGAGGCGCCGCAGGGTCGAGACGGCGAGCGCGGCCGCTTCCACTTTGAGGTCGACGTTGATGGGGATGCCGGGGAACTCCTTCACCAGCTCTTCGAGCGAAGGCGCGCCCCACGAGCCCACCTCCTCGAAGGTACACTCCGCGATGCGCCGGCGGACGCCGAAGACTCGCCCCCCGTCCGGATCGTGGGAAAGCACCAGCACCCCGTCGGCGGTGACGTGGACGTCGGTCTCCAGCGCATCCGCCCCGAGCTCGACCGCGCGGCGGAACGCCGGCAGCGTATTCTCGGGAAACTCCAGCGAGGCGCCGCGGTGGGCGTACACGCGCACGCGAAAAAGCGTAGCCCCAAGCCAGCGCCTCTGGATAGATCTCCGTGATGCCACGGTGGGAAACGGCGGGAGCGCTCTTCTGCCTGGAAGCGTTCCGGGCGCTCTTGCGCAACAAGCTTCGCAGCGTCCTCGCCGCGCTGGCCATCATGATTGGAATCGCCGCGGTAGTGTGCGTGATCGCCATCGGTCAGGCCGGATCCCGGCGCGCCGAGGACGAGCTGCGCAACCTCGGCGACAACTTCGTCTGGATCGAAGCCGGCGGCCGGGCGCCGAATGGCGTCCGGACCGGATCGCACGGAACGACCAGCCTGACCCTCGAGGACGCCGACGCCATCGCGCGCGAAGTGCGCCTGATCAAGACCATCACCCCGAACGTCGACGGCTCCGTGCAGGTGATCCACGGCGATCGCAACTGGAGGACCCGCTATCGCGGCGTCGGTCCCGAGTATCTCGATATCAAGCGCTGGCCCATCGGCGAGGGCGCTCCGTACACCGAGGAGGACGTCCTCAGGGTCTCGAGCGTGTGCCTCATCGGCACCACGGTCCGCGACAAGCTCTTCGGCGAGCGGGAGCCGGCGATCGGGCAGAGCATCCGCATCGGCACCCAGATCATCCGCGTGGTCGGCGTGCTCGCCAGCAAGGGTCAGTCGGCGACCGGGCAGGATCAAGACGACGCCATCTTGCTTCCCTGGAGCACGGCGCAGAAGAAGATCCGCGGCCGCAACCAGACCTGGCTCGACGACATCATCGGTTCGGCGGTCTCGGCCGAGGCGGTGAACCCGGCCATCGACCAGATCACCGCCCTGCTCCGGCAGCGCCACCAGATCCAGCCCGGTCAGGAGGACGATTTCAACATCCGCCGACCCGACGAGATGATCAAAGCGCAGATCGAGACCAGCCACACCCTCGCCCTTCTCCTCTTCAGCGTCGCCTCCATCGCGCTGCTGGTGGGCGGCATCGGGGTGATGAACGTGATGCTGGTCTCGGTGACCGAGCGCACCCGGGAGATCGGGTTGCGGCTGGCGGTGGGCGCGACCGAGGCCGCGGTGCAGCTGCAGTTCCTCGGCGAAGCCGTGATGCTCACGCTGTTCGGCGGGCTCTCCGGCGTGCTGCTCGGAAGCCTGGGCTGCGCCGTCTTCGGCCGCATCCTGGAGTGGTCGGTGCGGGTGCCGTTCGAGTCGCTGGCCCTGGGTCCGATGGTGGCGATCGCGGTCGGGATCGGCTTCGGGTTCTATCCGGCCCGCCGCGCCGCGCGCCTCGATCCGATCGAGGCGCTGCGGCACGAGTAGGCGTTACTTGTCGACCTTCTTCTCCTCGCGGACGACGTTGCCGCTCGCGTCCTTCTCCTTCGTCTCCGTCGTCTTGATCCTGGAATCGTTGCCCATGCCGGGACGGTCGTGCTCGACCGTCGTCTCGGTCTTGCTCACCCTGCCGCCGCCGGCGCGCGCGTGGGACTTCGAGTCCACCTTGGTCTTATCGGTGCGCTTGGCGCGCTTGGTCTTCTTCTCGATGTGGACGCTGTTCTTGTCCTGCTTGACTTCGGTCTTGCTCTCATCGGCGCGCGCGGTGGACGCCAGCAAAGCGATACCGGCGACGGCGCAAGCGATTCTCATCATGGCAGTTACCTCCGACGATAAGCTGTAGCCGCTGGCGCAGCCGGGCAACGAGCGAACGGTTCCCTGCACGTCCGGTATGCTGCGCGCCCATGATCAGATCCAACGCCGCATTCGGAGCAATTCTTCTCGCCGGGTGCGCCGCCACAGCACCGGTGCAGCCCACCCCGACGAGCAAGCGGTACGAAGATCTCGCGGCCTTCTTCGCCGCGTGGCGCGCATTCCAGCGTCCGAAGCTCGCCGACGGCGTTCCCGACTACACCGCCTCCTCGATGGCCGCGCAGCACCGCGAGCTCGCGGAATGGCAGCGAAGGCTCGAAGCCTTCGACACGACCGGATGGACCGCCGCGCAGAAAGTCGATCGCGACATCGTGCGCGCGGAGATGAACGGGCTCGACTTCGACCATCGCGTGCTCATGCCCTGGGCGCGCGATCCCGCCTTCTACGTCACCGTCTTCGACGAAGAGAGCGATCAGCCGGCGCGAGAGGGCCACCAGGCATCCGGCTCGGTCGAGCTGTGGAAGAGGCCGTTTCCCCTCGGCGGGCAGGACGCCTCCGAGCTCGCGGTGGAGCTGCAGCCCATCCCCGCGCTGCTCGATCAGGCCCGGAAGAACCTCACCGGCAACGCTCGCGACCTCTGGGTCTACGGCACCGCCAGCATGAAGGCGCAGAGCGCGGCTCTGTCCGCGTTCGGCGAGAAGGTGCCGAACCGGCCCGTCCTCTCTGCCGCGGTGAAGCGCGCGAGGGAGGCGACCGATGCCTTCGTGGCCTGGCTCGAGCAGCAGGCACCGTCCAGGACCGGCCCCTCGGGGATCGGAAAGGCCAACTACGACTGGTACCTCGCCAACGTACAGCTCGTCCCCTACACCTGGAGCTCGGAGCTCCTGCTCATGACCCGCGAGCTCGCCCGCGCCCGCAGTAGCCTCGCCCTCGAGGAGGACAAGAACCGCGCCTTGCCGCCGCTCAGGCCGGTGGCCAGCGCGGCCGAGCACACCCGCCGTTTCAATGCGGCGATCACCGAGTACGTCGCCTACCTGCGCGACAACAAGATCCTCACCTTGCGCGACTGGATGGAGCCCGCGCTGCGCGCCCGGATCGGCCACTTCACGCCCGGTGAAAAGCGCGAGTTCTTCACCGAGGTCGACTACCGCGATCCGGTGATGATGCGGACGCACGGCTATCACTGGATCGATCTCGCCTGGATGGAGCACGAGCCGAATCCGAGCCCGGTGCGGAGGGAGCCGCTTCTCTACAACATCTTCAATACCCGCACGGAGGGCTTCGCCACCGCGATGGAGGAGCTGATGCTCCACGAGGGCCTCTTCGACGAGCGGCCGCGCTCGCGGGAGATGATCTGGATCCTGGTCGCGCAGCGCGCCGCGCGGGCGCTCGGCGAGTTGCACATGCAAGGCGAGAATCTCCCGCTCGAGGACGCGGCCAGGCTCGCCTCCGAGAACACGCCGCGCGGGTGGCTGAGGCTCGACGGCCAGACCGTCTGGGGCGAGCAGCACCTGTACTTGCGTCAGCCCGGGTACGGGACGAGCTATCTGGTGGGAAAGATGCTGGTGGACGAGCTCATCGCGGCCCGCGCGCAGGAGCTCGGCAGCCACTTCACGATGCAGCGTTTCATGGACGAGCTGAACGGCTCAGCACCACGACCAGATAGAGGAGGCTGACGACGAGCGGCGGGGTCCAATCGATGCGCGGAAACCCTTCCAGGAGCAGCGCGGCGGGCACCAGGGCAACTCCCGCGCAGAACAACTGCCCGCCGTTCAGGACCACCGGATGAGGCCGCAGTCGCATCCGCTTGTAGAGGATGTTCGAGGCGACGAAAGCGCTGACGCCGGCGAAGGAGAGCAGGACGTCCTGCGGGCGGGCCTCCTGCGTACCCGTGCGCGCGTGCATGGCGATGAGCACGCCGCCGAATCCGAGGAGCAGGCCGATGACCTTCCGCGGCGTGAGCGGCTCCCGCAGGGTGAAGCGGGCCACGATCGCCATGATCAGCGGATTGGTGCTGGCGATGATGGACCCCATTCCCGCCGACATCCGCCGCAGCGCCTCGTAGTTGAACCCGAGGTAGATGGCATTCCCGCCCAGGCCGAGGAGGAAGATCTGGATCCAGGACAGCGCGTCGCGGGGAATGGCGATGCGCGCCGCGCGGGCGCCGACGAGCAACAACCCTCCCGCGAAGAGAAAGCGGAGCGAGAGCACGGTGAGCGGCGGCGCCCCTCGCGCCAGGATCCGGCTGGGCACGAACGCGGACGCCCAGAGGAAGACGTAGACGATGGCGGCGGCGACGCCGAGTGCATCCCGCGAGGCGGTGGCCCGGGAAGGCGCGAGCATTGGCCGTCCTCATCGGATGCCTCGCGCCAGATCGCAAGCGGAACTGGAGGATCAGCCGGATTTCCTGAGCAGCTCCGGCTCCGAATCCGGCTGATCCTCCACCTGTTCCTCGAAGTGCTCGTCGGTGCGCTTCAAGTACTTCCGCGAGTTGGCGACGAACCGCTGCAACCGCCGCGACACCGTGTTGCTGGAAATTCCGAGCAACTCCGCCACTTCGTCGTGCTCCATCCCGCCGACAAGGACGCCCAACGCAACCGCCTGGGTCTTGTCGTCGAACCTCGAGAGGACCTTTTGCGCCAGTTGCCGGTGGGCGACGACGTCGATGCCTCCTGCCGTTCCCGGGTCCCCCAACCCGGTCACCGACGACTCGCTCCGGCGGGCCGCGTTCCGCCGCACGTGCAGGCAGTGGTTCACCGACACCCGGAAAATCCACCGGATCGCGCTGTCTCTCGTCTCCAGCTTGCTCACGTTGTCGAGCAGCCGGAGAAAGACCTCGTGGGTTGCATCCCCGCCCGCCTCCCGATCCCCCAAGATCCGGAGACAGCGACGGTGGATTACGGGAGCGTATAGCCGGTAGAGCTCGGCGACCTGTTCACGTTCGCTCGTCCCGTTTTTCTTTATTTTTTTCGTCTTCCCACGCAAGGCCGGCTCCCCCCCAGGGCCACCCTCTTCTTCTGTTCGACCTGTAAAATTACGTAGGTAGATCTAGCATGACATCGGTCACAATCCCAAACAGGCTCCGTGTGACCACACGACGATCGTCCCGGCGCTCGCGCCCAGGAAGAAGCGGCGGCGGCCGGCACTTCGACGAGGCCGCTGCGCTGAGCGGGAGCCCTCCCGCTCTTCAAGAGCACTCCCCCGGAGTGCTAGTGTCCCGCGCCCGAAGCCCTCGGAATCTCGCTTTTCGCTGACGATCCCTCCCCACCGTCTCGAAGATCGGAGCCCCTCCATGAGTGCCGTTGCCCGATGGTCGTTTCCCATCGCGAGCATCGCCGTGGCTTGCCTCGGCGCCCTCGTCATGCCTGCCTGCGGAAGTTCCCCCGATCTCGTCGATCGGTCCGCGGCCGCGGCCTCGACGGCCGTCCCCGCAGCCCGGGCGCCCGATGCGCCCGGCGACGCGGCGAAGGACGACGCCGGCGACGAGGCGAAGATCCAGATCAAGACCATCTCCAATCGCGCCGACCTGATCAGCGGCGGCGATGCGCTGGTGGAGATCGCGCTCTCGAAGGCGAAGCTCGCGAGCTCGCTCCGCGTGCAGCTCAACGGACGCGACGTATCGAGCGCCTTCGCGGTGCGCGGCAACGGCCGCATCCTCGGCCTCGTCAGCGGCCTCGTGAACGGCAACAACGTGCTGGTCGCAAGCACGTCGAAGAGCCACGCCGCGAGCCTCGCCATCACCAACCATCCGATCGGGGGACCAGTCATCGCCGGCCCCCAGACCGCGCCGTTCGTTTGCGCGACGCCCACGGCGCAGCCCGCCACGGCGACCCTGGCGGCCAGCAACGCCAGCGGCCTCAGCACCAGCGCCGTCGACGTGCAGTGCAATATCGCGACGGAGACCTTCCTCTTCTACCGGACGACCGCGGCGTGCACCGGCGTGCTGCCCGATCCGAGCCCCGTCACGGCGACGTCCCCGACCGCGGCGGGCTCCTGCTTCAAGCGCTTCACGCCCGGTCAGACGCCTGCCGATCTGGCGTTCACCACCACCGACCAGGGCGTGACCGTTCCGTACATCGTCCGCGTCGAGCGCGGGACCATCGATCGCGGCATCTTCGACATCGCGGTGCTCTTCACGCCCGGTGAAGCCTGGACGCCCTTCGCACCGCAGCGCCAGTGGAACCGAAAAGTCGTCCACACCTTCGGCGCCAGCACCGGCCAGCCCCGCCGGCAGTTCCGCACCGAGCAGAACTGGGCCGACGACGCCGCGCTCTCGCGCGGCTTCATGGTCGTCGACAACAGCATGACGGATTCGCTCTTCGACGCGAACCGCGTCTACAACGCCGAGGTGGTCATGATGATGAAGGAGCACATCATCGAGACCTACGGCGAGATCCGCTACACGATGGGGAACGGCTGCTCCGGCGGATCGATCCAGCAAGTCACGGCGGCGTCGATCTTCCCCGGCCTCCTCGACGGCATCCAGCCGACCTGCACCTATCCGGATTCCGAGACCACGGGCATGGAGGTGACCGACTGCGTCCTGCTCGTGAATTTCTTCAACTCGGCCGCTTTCGCAAACTCGAACGTCGGGCTCACGCAGGCCCAGATCAACGCGAAGAAGACCGCCATCGCCGGGCACCTCGACCAGACGGCGTGCTGGGGCTGGAACAACACCTTCGGCAGCAACGGCAAGCCGGGGAACTTCGTGCCGAGCCTGGTGATCAACGGCGTCACCGGCGCCATGGCCAACATCGGAGCGCCGCGCAACAACTGCCAGCTGCTCGCGAACCAGGTCTACGATCCCCTCACCAACTTGACCGGACCGCGCTGCGGGCCTGCCGACAACGCGATCTCCATCTTCGGTCCGGCCGCAGGGACGACCAATCGCGGGCGGTCGACGGGCGACAACGTAGGCATCACGTACGGCCTCAAGGCGCTCGTCTCCGGCGCCATCTCGCCGGAAGAGTTCGTCACATTGAACGAGAGGATCGGCGGCTTCACGCCCGACGTGGACCTCTCGCCTGAGCGCACCGTGGCCGATCCCGACGCGCTCACCATCGCGTACACCACGGGCATCGTCTCCGCCGGCCAGCTGGGGAAGACGCCCATCATCGACATTCGCGGCTTCGACGAGGTGACGCCGGACCTCGGCGCCGGAAGGGTGGGCCTCTTCGGGATCCACCAGATCTGGCGGAGCTTCGCCTTGCGCGCCCGCCTCGACAACGCGAATGGAACGCATGGCAACCACGTGCTCTGGCGCTTCCCCACCAATCTTCTCGCGCCGGCCGGCTTCACGCTGCGGTCGTTCCTGACGATGGACGAGTGGCTCGCCAACATCGAGAAGGACAAGAGCAACGTTTCCCGCGCGCAGAAAGTGCTGAACGACAAGCCGGCCGACGCGTTCGACTTCTGCGTGTTGTCGACCGATCCGGGCCTTGCCGACCCGGCAGTCGCGAACAAGGTCACGGACTTCGGCGTCTGCGATACCGACCCGAGGCTCGTCAGGCACCATTCGCCACGCCAGGTGGCCGGCGGACCGGATGCCGAGAACATCCTCAAGTGCCAGCTGAAGCCGCTCGACTTCGGCGACCCGGCGTTCGGCGGCGTCACCTTCAGCGCCGACCAGCAAGCCCGCCTGCGCTCGGCGTTCCCGAACGGCGTCTGCGATTGGAGCAAGCCGGGCGTGAACCAGGCGCCGTTCATCGGTCCGCTCACCTTCCAGGACGGACCGGGCGGGAAGATCCTGGGACCGGCTCCGCAGTCCGGACGGTGCGACTTCGCGAAGAACGGCCGTTGCGTCCCGCACGACGAGGACGACGACGACTGAGCCGTAGCGGTGTCGATTCTCCGCGGGGACGGGTGCGCCTTCTGGGCGCCCCGTCCTTGCGCTCGGAGTTCGTCCGCTGGAGCGCCGCCTAGAGCGCGAGTTGCGCGTAGTCGATCCTGCTATGTGATCCAGTGCAGATTGCGGAGGCGGACATGACAGCGGGCACGATCGAAACGCCGGACTGGAGCTCCATCCCCGCGCCTCAGGACGACGGCGCCGCTGCGCACCTGCCCGGGAGCAAGGTGCCCCCGGTCCCGCTGCCGGCGACGGATGGCGGCACGGTCGATCTCTCGAGGCTGCGCGGCCGCACGGTGGTGTACGCGTACCCGCGCACGGGCCGGCCGGGCATCCCCAATCCCGAGGGCTGGGACATGATCCCCGGCGCGCGGGGGTGCTCGCCCCAGTCCTGCGCGTTCCGCGACCACTTCGCGCAGCTGCGCGGACTGGGCGTTCTGCACCTGTTCGGCCTATCCACGCAGGACACGGCGTACCAGGCCGAGGCGGCGCAGCGGCTCCACCTTCCCTTTCCGCTCCTGTCCGACGCCGCCGGCGCGCTGACGCGGGCGCTGCGGCTGCCGACGTTCGAGACGCAGGGGATGACGCTCCTGAAGCGCCTTACCATGATCATCGACGACGGCACGATCACGCGCGTTTTCTATCCGGTGTTCCCGCCGGACCGGAACGCCGCTGACGTCGTGGCGTGGCTCGCGACGCAACGCCGCTGATGCAGCCGTCTGCTAGGCTGACTCCCATGGCGGACACTTTGATCAGCGAGAAATCGAGCGGCGTCCTCACGCTGACGCTGAATCGGCCGGAGAAGAAGAACGCGCTGACGCGTGCGATGTACCAGGCGCTGGCGGATGGCATCGACGGCGCCGAACGTGACGAGGACGTTCGCTGCGTCCTCATCCAGGCCGAAGGCGACATGTTCACGGCCGGCAACGACCTCGGCGATTTCGCCGCCATGAGCAAGGGTGAGGCGGCTGCCGACGCCGCGCGCAGCCGTGGCAATCCTCTCTTGATCGCGCTTGCCAAGGCGAGGACTCCGATCGTCGCCGCCGTGAACGGTCGTGCGGTCGGCATCGGCACGACGATGTTGCTGCACTGCGATCTCGTCTTCGTGTCGGACGATGCGCTCTTGACCACGCCGTTCGTGAACCTCGCGCTGGTGCCAGAGGCCGCATCGAGCCTGCTCCTGCCCTCGCGCATCGGCCACGTACGCGCGTTCGCGATGTTCGTGCTCGGCGAAGCCGTGGACGCGAAGAAGGCCGTCGACTGGGGCATCGCCAACGCGTCGTTTCCGCGGGCGGAACTGCGGGCGAAGGCACGCGCGGCGGCGGAGGCCGTCGCGGCGCGTCCGGCCTCCGCCGCGCAGATCACGAAGTCGCTGATGCGCGACCCGGCGGCGCTGGCGGCGCGGATGGAGCTGGAAGGCGTCCACTTCGCCGCGCAGCTGAAATCGTCGGAGGCGAAGGAAGCGTTCGCGGCATTCGCCGAAAAACGAGCGCCCGACTTTTCCAAGGTCGCCTCATGACAAAGGCCGGATCGAAACACCTGGCGGGCAAGACCCTGTTCGTCACCGGCGCGAGCCGGGGGATCGGCCTCGCAATTGCGCTGCGCGCCGCACGCGACGGCGCCAACATCGCGATCGCAGCGAAGACCGCGGAGCCGCACAAGCATCTGCCCGGAACCATTTTCACCGCTGCGAAAGAGATCGAAGCAGCGGGCGGCAAGGCGCTCCCGCTCGTCGTCGACGTGCGGGACGAAGCGAGCGTCGTTCAAGCGGTCGAGGCCACCGTTCAGGCATTCGGCGGAATCGACATCTGCGTGAACAACGCGTCGGCGATCCAGCTGACCGGGACGCTCGCCACGGAGATGAAGCGATATGACCTGATGCACCAGATCAACACGCGCGGCACGTTCCTCACCTCGAAGGCGTGCATTCCTCATTTGCAGAAAGCCGCCAACCCGCACGTGCTGATGATGTCGCCGCCACTCGACATGTCGGCACGCTGGTTCAAGAATCACGTGGCGTACACGATGGCGAAGTTCGGCATGAGCCTGTGCGTGCTCGGCATGGCGGAGGAGTTCAAGGAAGAGGGGATCGCGTTCAACGCGCTCTGGCCGCGGACGATCATCGCTACGGCGGCGATAGAGTTCGTGCTCGGCGGCGACGAGGGCATGCGGCGCGCCCGCACGCCGGAGATCATGGCGGATGCGGCCTACGCGATCTTCACGAAACCAGCCCGCTCGTTCACCGGGAATTTCCTCATCGACGACAGCTTCCTCTACGAAGAGGGTGAGCGGAATTTCGACAAGTACCGGGTGGATCCGTCGTTACCGCTGAATCCGGATTTCTTCGTTCCCGAGAGCTCGGCCCCACCGCCGGGAGTGAAGATCGGGTAGTGCCACCACCACCCGGCGTAGCTGTGACACGATGGAGGGGTGGTCGAAGGGATCAGCACTCCGGACCGGCGGTTGCGCGTCTTCGTCAGCTCCACGCTGGTCGAGCTCGCCGAAGAGCGAGCCGCGGTGGCCCGTGCCATCTCCGCGCTCCGGCTCACGCCCGTGCTCTTCGAGCTCGGTGCGCGACCGCACCCACCGAGGGAGCTGTACCGGGCCTACCTGGCGCAGTCCGACATCTTCATCGGCCTGTATTGGCAGAGGTACGGCTGGATAGGGCCGGGCATGGACATCTCGGGCCTCGAGGACGAGTTCCGGCTCTCCCGCTCCTTGCCGCGCCTGCTCTACGTGAAGTCACCGGCACCCGTCCGGGAAGTGCGGCTGACGGCGATGATCGACCAACTTCAGGCGGAGGGGACCGCCTCCTACCGATCGTTCCGTACCCCTCGCGAGCTCGGGCGGCTCGTTCGTGACGACCTCGCCCTGCTCCTGAGCGAGCGGTTTGCGTCCCGAGACGGCGGTGCTGGCGGGCCCGCGCCGCCCGCTTCGATCCCTGGCCGGCGGGTGCCGCGGTCGCTTCCGGCGACGTCGACGTCGCTGCTAGGGCGCGAGCAGGACATCGCGGCAATCTCGACATTGCTGGCGACGCCCGAGGTCCGGTTGGTCACCCTCACCGGCGCCGGCGGCATCGGCAAGACCCGGCTGGCGGTCGCCGTGGCCGGGCGACTGGACGATCGCTATCCGCTGGGAGCCGTGTTCGTCCCCCTCGCTTCCATCGCCCAGCCGGAGCTCGTGCTGCCTCGCATCGCCGCCTCGGTGGGCGCCAGCATCGAAGGCTCACGACGGGCTCTCGACGTCCTGGTCGAGCACTTTGCGGAAACGCCGACCCTGCTCGTGCTCGATAACCTCGAACAAGTCGTGGGCGTCGCCTCCGAGCTGGACGAGCTCCTCACGCGCTGCCGGGGACTCCAGATCCTCGTCACGAGCCGCACGGTGCTTCGGCTGCGCGCCGAGCGGGAGTACCCGGTTCGGCCGCTCACGGTGCCGGCGTTCTCGAGTCACCCACCGATCGAGCAACTGGCGTCGTTACCCGCCGTGCAATTGTTCGTCGATCGTGCCCGGGCCGTCCGCTACGACTTTGCCCTGACCAACGACAACGCGCTGGCCGTGGCCGGGATCTGCCGGCGGCTCGACGGTCTTCCGCTTGCGATCGAGCTCGCCGCGGCCCGCGCCCGACTGTTGGAACCGAATGCATTGCTCGCTCGGCTCGGGAAGAGCCTCGACGCGTTGGGTACCGGCCCCGTCGATCTTCCCGAGCGCCAACGCACGTTGCGCGCGACCGCCGAATGGAGCATTGCGCTGCTCGACGACGCGGAAAAGCAGATGCTGGCCACGCTGTCGATGTTCGTGGAAGGCTGGACGCTCGCGGCAGCCGTTCAGGTGTCCGGTCTCACCGAAGATCAGGCGCTCGATCGGATCGATGCCCTCGCCAGACACAGCCTCGTGAACGTCGAAGCAACCGACGTCGGGCCGCGATTTCGCATGCTGCAATCGATACGGGAGTTGGCTGCCGAGCGCCTTGCCGCGAGCGCTGACCTGGCTGACATCGAACGGCGGCACGCCGGATACTTCGGTGCGCTGGTCGAGAACGCCGATTGGCCCATTGAACGACAGGCCGAGTGGGCGGAGCAACTACGAACCGAGGAAGGCAATCTCGAGACCGCCATCCGTTGGTTCTTCGCTCACGACATCGCGCCGCTGCCCCACATCTTCCGCATCCTCTGGCTCTTCTGGCAGATGCGCGATCGCATGCCGGAAGGTCGAGCCTGGATGCAAGAATTACGGCTCCGAACCGACGAGTTGAACGATCGCGGGCAAACCGAGTTGTTATTGATATCGGCCGTTACCGCCGTCGAGGTTGGTGACGACGACGGCGCCTTGGTCGCGCTCGAGGGTCTCGAGCGACTCGAGAAGCGCATCGACGATCCTTATCTCGAGAGCGCTGCGAAGCTGGCCGTCTCCTGGATCGTCCCGATTCGCGACGACCTGGATGGCGCGCTGCAGGCCGCGTTGGCGGCACTCGATGGCTTCCGCCAGCAGAACGCGCCGTTCAAGGGCTGGGCGGCCCTGACGGTTGGGATCCTGGAGATGACGCTCGGCCGGGGTGATGCCGCGCGCGCACATCTCACCGAGGCCCGCGAGTTGGGGGGCCAGTTGGGCAACCACTGGCTCGAGTCAAGTGCGCGAACGCAGCTCGCGTCGCTTGCCGTGAGGGCCGGTCGAATCGAGGAGGCTCGAGCGCTGCTCGCCGAATCCGTGGACGCGAGCGAGGACAGAAACCTCAGCACACAGACCGTGACGTTCTCCCTCGTCGCCTCCGCCCAGCTCGCGCTCGCGGAAGGGGATGCACGCCGGGCCGCGATGGCCCTGGGTGCGGCCGACGGGCTGCGGAAGCTTGCCGGACTGCGGGCCTGGCCATCGATGCGGCGTGCCGAGACCGAGCTGCTCGAGCGAGTCTCGCAAAAGCTCGATCGCGAGGTGTTCAAACATGCTTTCGCCGCCGGATCCGGACTCAACCGACGTGACGCGGTCGCCCTCGTGCTCCAGACGCGGTGAACTCCGCCGTCTCAACGGATATCGCCGTGTGCTTGCATTATGCATTCAATCGCAGCACAATAGCTGCATGGCCACTTCGATTACCATCCGCGACGTCCCCGACAAAGCCCGGGATGAGCTGGCCGCCCGCGCGGCCCTGTCGGGTCGGTCGTTGCAAGAGTACCTTCGCGCGCAGCTGATCGAATTGGCCAGCCGGCCGGACATGGGAACGGTGCTGGCAAGGATCCGCGAGCGCAAGCAGCAGACCGGGACGCGCCTGTCTCGAGAGAAAATCCTCGCTCACCACCGTGAGGACCATCGCTGATGTTGGTAGTCGACGCGGCCTTCGTCGTCGCCGCCCTGGTCGATGCCGGACGCGACGGCACGTGGGCTGACGCGCTGCTCGACGGCGACGCGTTGGCTGCGCCGCACCTGATGCCAGTCGAGGTGGCGAACATTCTCCGACGAGCCGTGGCGAGCGCCGAGTTGACGGCGGACGCGGCCTCCTTGGCGCATGCAGACCTGCTGGCGCTACGGATCGAGCTCTTTCCGTACGCTCCGTTCGCCTCTCGAGTCTGGGAACTGCGGGACAACGTCACCTGCTACGATGCCTGGTACGTCGCGTTGGCCGAGACCCTCGATGCACCGCTCGCGACGCTCGACGTCCGGCTCAGCCGTGCAACCGGTCCGCGCTGCAGGTTTCAGCTTCCACCGTGACGCGGCCGCCGTTGCCTCGTTCGGCTGCGCCAAAGCACGGCCTGAGCTCGTCAGCGCGACGGGGTACCGAGATACTGCTCTTCGCTGACCTTCTCCATCCACTCGACGACCTTGCCGTTCTGGTGCTCCTGCACCGCCAGGTGGGTCATCGCCGTCGTGGGCGATGCGCCGTGCCAATGGCGCTTGCCGGGCGGAATCGAGACCACGTCTCCCGGCCGGATTTCCTCGATGGGCCCGCCCTCGATCTGCACGCGGCCGATGCCCGCCGTCACGATCAGCGTCTGACCGCGGGGATGGGTGTGCCACGCGGTGCGCGCACCGGGCTCGAACGTCACGTACGCTCCCGAGGCTTGCGTCGTCTCCTTCGCCTGGAAGAGCGGGTCGATCCGTACCGACCCGGTGAAGTATTCGGCGGGGCCCTTCTGCGACGGCTGCGTCCCCGCACGGGCGATGGAGAGGGAAGCGACTGCTGCAGCGGCGACCATGTTCATGTCCGTCCTTTCCGTCACGGCCGGTCGTAACCCGGCTTCTTGTAGAGCTTGTCCCGGTTGGGGAGGATCTCGGGCCGGTACACCTTCTCGTCCCAGTCGTCCGCCTTGACCTCCTCGATGGCGACGGACACGGCGTCCTCGCCGCACTTCGCGATGGTAATGACGTCGTTCACGATGGCGGCGGCGAGTTGCGCCTTCTGCTGCTCAGTCCGCCCCGGCAAGAGCTTCACGACGACGTGAGGCATGCACTCCTCCTTGAATGCGAACCGCGACGACCATCGCGCCGATCACGGCGAATGCGCTGACGAGGAACACGGCTCCGACGCCAGCATGGCCCGCGACGAGGCCGAGCGCGGGATTGCCGACGCCGAGAGCGAGATCGAGAAACGCCGTGTACGCGCCGGTCGCGAGGCCGCGATTCTCCACCGGTGCCTCCCTGACGGCTTCCACGCCGAACGCGGGATACACGAGCGTGTAGCCGAAGCCGGTGAGCGTCGCGCCGGCGAGCGCAGTGCCCGGCGATGCCGCGACCCAGATCAGCGCCAGCCCCACCGCCTCGATCGCGGCCGACACCATCGCCACCCGGATACCGCCGAGTCGGTCGGGCAGGTGGCCGAGCGCGGCGCGGCCAATGACGAACGCGATGGCAAAGAGCGTCAGAGGGAGCCACGCACGGGCCCAACGATGCTGGACGAACAGCAAGACACTGAAAGTGGTGATCGCGGCGAACCCCGCGCTGGTAAACGCCAGCCCGACACCCGGCATCCAGACGGCGCTGACGACTCGCAGGAACGACGGCCGGGCCTTGGCCGACGTCGGCACGGGCCTAACCGGCGCGACCAGCGCCAGCGCCGGCGAGCAGGATGGCAGCCGACATCGCAGGCGTGTCGAGGAAGCGCAGCGACGCGAGGTAGAAGATGCCTGCGCAGGTTGCGAGCAAGAGGCCGATGACGACGCCGCGTTTCGCGCCGCGCGTGTCGGCGTAGTTCCCCGAGGCGAAGCGCGACAGCAGTGCCGCTCCGAACTGAGCACCGGCGACGAGGCCGACGATGAACGTGCCGAGGCCGAGGCCGCCCCGGATATGGAGCGGCAGTACCGGCAACGCCAGCCCCGTCACGAGAAAGGCGACGAAGACTACGCCGACGATGGGCACGAGGTGCTTCATCGCTTGAACAAGTCCTTGGCTTTCGTCGCGGCCGACATGGCGCTCGGCCAGCCGGCATAGAACGCGAGATGCGTGATCAGCTCGATCAACTCCTCCTCGGTGACACCGTTCTCGATGGCGCGCGGAAAGTGGAAGTTCATCTGCTCGGTCTTGCCCAGCGCGACCAGCGCCGCGCAGGTGATCAGGCTGCGGTCGCGCTTCGAGAGCTGCGGGCGCTCCCACACGTCGCCGAACAGCACCTTCTCGGTGATCTCGACGAGCTTCGGCGCGAAGTCCGCCAGCGGATTTTTCGACGTGCTCATGGGCGAGCTTCCGGCCGGAGCAGCGCCTTGATCGCGCGGCGCTCGTCCATCGCGCGATACCCTTCGGCCACCTGCTCGATGGGCAGCGTCAGGTCGAAGACCTTGCCGGGGTTGATCTTGCGGTTCCAGATCAGATCGATGAGGTGCGGCAGGTACTGTCGTACAGGCGCGGGGCCGCCATGCAGGTGCACGTGCGCGAAGAACAGCCCGGCGCCATCGAGCTGCACGCCGTGCGGCACGCCGACGTAGCTCACGTGGCCACCCGGCCGCGCCGCGCGAATTGCCTGCATCATCGATTCCTGCGTACCGACGCACTCCAGCACCGACTCGGCGCCCAGACCCGCGGTCAGCTCCTTGATGCGAGCGACGCCCGCGTCACCACGCTCCGTCACGATCTCCGTCGCGCCGAACTCGCGCGCGAGCTTCTGCCGCGCCTGGTGCCGGCTCATCGCGATGATGCGCCCGGCGCCCATCTGCTTTGCGGAGAGGACGGCCAGGAGCCCCACCGCACCGTCGCCCACGACGACAGCCGTTCCGCCCGGCTTGACGTTCGCTGCGTCGGCGGCGAACCAGCCCGTGCCGAGCACGTCGGACGCGGCGAGCAGGCTGGGGATCAAGTCTTCCGACGGCATCCCGGGCGTCGCCACGAGCGTACCGTCGGCGAGCGGAACGCGCAGCCTGCCTGCTTGCGCCCCGAGGACGATCTCGCGCTGCACGCACGACGATTGGTAGCCCGCCTGGCAGATCGGGCAGGTGTTGTCGGAGGCGAAGAAGGAGCCGACGACGAACTGACCCGGCTTGACCTTGGTGACCGAGCTGCCGACCTCCTCGACCACCCCGCAGTACTCGTGTCCAAACGCGGTCGGCTGGTCGACCGGCTGAATGCCGCGGTACGGCCACAGGTCGGATCCGCACACGCACGCCGCCGCGATACGGATGACGGCGTCGGTCGGCTTGCTGATCCTGGGCTCGTCGCGTTCCTCGAAGCGTACGTCTCGCGGTCCGTAGAGAACGGCTCCTCGCATGGTCTGTCTCCTTTGTCGGAACGGGGCCAGCATGCGCGCTGGGGCCGGGGGGCGCTAGACAGAATCTAGATGACGGGCTGTTTAGCATTGGTTGACAATCGCCACTGGCACGGGGTCTCTTGCCAGTACATGAACACGGCTCCGTTCCAGCAACTGCAGTCCTTCCTCGCAGTAGCGCGCCACCGCAGCTTCACGGGAGCGGCTCGGGAGCTCGGCGTGACCCGCGCGGCGGTCAGCCAGGCGGTGCGGCAACTGGAAGAACAAATCCACGTCGTCCTGCTGGCCCGTACCACTCGCAGCGTGGCGCTGACGGACTCCGGCAGACGGCTGCTCGATGCTGCGGGCCCCGGCATCGCGCAGGCTGTCGCGGCGCTACGCGAGGTCGCCGCGCAGCCCGGCGAGACGGTCGGTCGTGTCCGGCTGTCGGTTCCGAGCACGGCGGTGCCGTTCATCATCGAGCCCGTCGTCGCCGGGTTCCGCGAGCGCCATCCGCGCATCGAGGTCGAAGTCGCTGTCCAGGATCGGCTCGTGGATATCGTGGCCGAAGGGTTCGACGCGGGGGTGCGGGAGAGCGCAGCCATCGAGCGCGACATGGTGCAGGTCCGGCTTACCGACGCGTTCCGCTACCTGGTGGTCGGCGCGCCCGACTACCTCGACCGCCATGGCGTGCCGGCGCGCCCGGAGGACCTGCTCCGGCACGAGTGCATCACCTTCCGTTCCCAGACGACGGGCGCGCTGTACGCCTGGGAGCTCGAGCGCGGCCGCAAGACGTGGCGCGTGCCCGTACGCGGTGGCGTCGTCACGAACGACGGAACGCTGGCGGTCTCGGTAACGCCGCATGCTCCTCGTGATGGCGCTACTCGGACAGCTGCTGCATCCCGACTCTGCCGAGGCCCGCTTCTGGACATGGTTCACGGCGCACGATGCGGCACTGTTTGCTGTGAAGACCGCGAGGGAGCCTGTCTGCGACGAGTTGGCGGCCGAGTTGCATCGTGTCGATGGCCACCTGACGTTCGAATTCGGTCCCGTACGAGGGGGCAAGCGCGAGTTCGTAATCAGCGCCGATGGGATCAGGGAGGCGTTTCCCGCGGTGATCGCGCTTGCGAGAGCGGCACCACCGATGAAGCGGTGGACGGTGACACGCTTCCGGCCGCCGAGTCCCGAAGTTACTCAAATCAAGGTAAGCGGCATCGACCTCGACGCGCGAGCGATCGAGTTCCTGGCAATGCCGGGCGACCGCACGGACCTGGTGATCGCCGTTCCCGGCTTCAAGAAGACGCCGGAATCGACGTACGAGAGCGCCGTCTACCTGCTGCTCGACGGAATGCTCGGCGAATACACGGTGGAGATGGCAATCGGCGGGATCCAGATCATCCCGATGACGAATCGCCCGCAGGGCGCGTGTGGCGGCTTCTCACGAAGCTTGCAGAAGCTGTCCCTGTGCGGACGCTACCGGAGTGACCTGCGGGGTGAGGCCCGATCGGTCTTGATTTGGCGTATATATCGCCCACAGTAGTGCACTCGCCCCGGAGGCGGGGCGCGTCATTGTGGCGCACAAGAAATTGGTGGAGGCGGGGTGCGGCCCTACATGGAACTATCGTCTCGCAAGAGCACGGTCGCGGATCACGCGCCCTGACCCTCAATGGCCCTGCGCAGCCCCAGAAGGATCCGGCGGCTCGCGATCGTCGCCCCGCGGAGTCGGACCTTAGACTTAGGCTTCTAGGTACGAGTTCCTGCGCGACCTTACGGGATTGTAATGTGCGTCATGCTTCGAAACGCCATCGCCCTCGCCGAGGTCCTGCGTGTCGCCTCATCTCCTGAGGCCGAGTACGCGGTCGTCACCGTAAATGCCGCGCGTGAGCTGGCGGCTGCACGACTGAAGTCCGATGGGTACCTCGAAGTTCGCGAGGGTGCGCCTGGCGTCATGGAGCTCCGCCTCACTCCGTTGGGGCTTGCGTTGCGGGCCAAGCTGCAACGCTCAAGACTGTTGGGCGGCACAAGCGCTTCGAACGGCGCCCCATAGCCCGGAAAGTCCAGACGTATTTCGCGCCTATTTTGGGGTGCTCGCGTGCGGCCTACTACACCGCTTATTACAGCCGCGAGGCGTCGTACTCTGAAAAAATAGGTGGAGGCGGCGGGAATCGAAGACTTTTCGCGCTGGTGCGAGAACCCTATGCGAGACGCGACCTTACAGCGCACCAAGCCGAGATTCCTCGAGAACCTCATCCCGCAGCCTCCCTACTCGTTCCGCGCCGTGCCGCCTCGAACCGCGGCTTCATGGCAACCTGACGGCAACGCGTAGATCAGCGCCCCAGCTGGTTGAGCCTTTCGAGCCAGTAGCCTGGACGGCGACGCGCATGGAACACCGCAACCAGGAGAAGCGCCTCGTGGCGCACGGTGTAGACCAATTTGATCGGAAAGCTCCGCAGCATCACCCAGCGAAGGCCGAAGGCTACGGGCACCTCACGAACCGCGGAGAACGCTTCGGGTACTCGAGCGCGAGGGCAACAGCCTCGTCGAATTCCTGGATCAGCCGCGCGCCGAGCCCTTCCTCGCGTTTCTCGTAGTAGACGACCGCATCCTCGTATTCCGCCAGTGCCTCGGCGAAGAATCTCGGACCGATCACTGGCCGCGGACGGATCGCAATCGCGCCATGACCCTTGCACGGGCCTCCGCGTCGTCGATCAGCTTGACCTGGCCCGCCTGCAGCGCCTGCATCCTGCGGATCAGTTCCGTAATCTGCGCCTGCTCGACGCCGGTGTCCTCGCCATCCTCGTCGAGGCTCTCCAGCAGTGCACGGGCTGCTCTGGCGCGCTCGTCGACCGGCAGTCTGAGCAACTCCGCAAGATGTTCCTCAACCCGCGCCATGTAGTCAGTCTAGATGCCGCCCCTCCGCCTAGGCAAGCAACTCGACGAAAGGAGGGGGAGGTTAGCCGTGGGTCGCAATGAACGTCTACTTGCATCAGCGCGTCGACTCGGCGGCCTCAGTCATCGGGGATTGCTCCTCAACCTCGTCCGCAAACGAGGCTTGGTGGCCTGCTTCGGCTTCCTCCAGGGGTCTTGGGGCTGTACGGTGTCGGTGGAACGATCCGTCTTATGACGGGTGCCGGGTTCGATCGTCAGGACCCATCAGTACGGCCTCTTCGATAGGGGGGGATTGGTGTACGGTATTGGTAAAACGCTATGTCTCACCGTCGCGGCTCTTCTGGTCGGCTGCCGAGGCAGCGGATATATCGTGAGGATCGAGACGAATGAGGTGTCATCAATCGATCCCGCTCTTCGAGCACGTCTCTCGAGCGAGGCGAAAAAGAATGGATTCGCCATCGTGGGTGAGGGAGAGCAAGTCAGCGCTTATCCAGGTGCGATTGTCGACTCGTATTCAAAGTCCCTATCGGAGACTCCGCACGACGATATTTCGATTCAAGTATTCTACGAAAACATGGAGAGACCGCCGGCTCGAGTCGTGATCACCGTTTACAATGAGGTGAGGGGCGTCGAAAGTCCGGCAAAAACAGACATAGATGCCCTCGCCGATAGATTTTGGGAAGAATTGACGAGATCGTTCGGTGTAAGCAACGTGACCATTACAAGGGGTCCAACCGCGAGCCGCATCTTCCGATAGCTAAATCTAGACTCCGGGCGAGGCCACGGGCGAATCCATTTCTGATTGTCCTGACCGGACGCGCCCCCCCCCTTGAACCGGCTCAGGAGAGAAAGGTCGTATAAGTCACGTATAAGTCGCGTTCCGTCTCTTCCTCGCCGAGACCCATCGCATGACCG
>VBKL01000058.1 GCA_005879805.1 Deltaproteobacteria bacterium
GGTCACGACGAGCGGATTGATCTCGACGATCGAGGCGTCGGTGGCCTCGTACGCGCGGTACATGGCGGCGGCGAACTTCGCGAACGAGTTGACCGCCGGGCCCTTCAGCTCGAGCGCGAAAGCCAGGTCGCGCGCCTGGTACCCGGCGAGACCGACGACGGGATCGATCGCTTCGCGGACGATCTTCTCCGGATGGCTGGCGGCAACCTCCTCGATCTCCACGCCTCCCTCGGAGGAGGCCATCAGCGTGTTGCGGCTGACCGCACGGTCGAGCGTGAGCCCGAGGTAGAGCTCGCGCGCGATGTCCATCCCTTCCTCGATGTAGACACGGCGGACCTTCTGCCCTTGCGGTCCGGTCTGGTGGGTAACGAGCTGCATGCCGAGCATCTTGCGGGCGATCTCGCCGGCTTCCTCGGGGCTGCGAGCCAGCTTCACGCCCCCACCCTTGCCGCGGCCTCCCGCGTGGATCTGCGCCTTGACGACGCAGACGCCTTTGTCGGTCATCAGCTCGCGCGCGGCGGCAACCGCCTGTTCGGGCGAAGTGGCGAGCTTCCCGCGCGGAACCGCCACGCCGAACCTGCGCAGGATCTCCTTCGCTTGGTACTCGTGGATCTTCATCGAAGCACCTTTGCGGAGCGCCGCAGATACACCGCGCCCGCGCAGTGCGCAAGCGACGCCTACGAGATCGCGAGCGAGCTGGAACGGTCGCGCGAGGTCCTCGGCGCCAAGCTCGTCGACGGCAAGGTGGCCTTCGTGCACCGGGCACTCTGGCCGCAGCTGTTGCGTGTGGTGACCGATCCGGACTGGCGCCGCGAACGCCAGCGCGGCCTTACACAGCCCGCCAAGCAGCTCCTCGCCCAGGTGGAGAAAGACGGGAAGCTGGCGCTGCAGGGGCGAGCGCCGGCGCGGGGAGATCTCGAAAAGCGGGCGCTCTTGTTGTCGTCGTCGGAGCACACCCCTGCGGGACGCCATGCGGTCGTGCTGCGCTCGTGGGAGGACTGGGCGACGGACGAGCTCAAAGAGGAGGCGAAGGGTCTCGATTTCGAGAAGTCGCTCGCCGAACTCCGGGCGGCGCACCTGACGCTATGAGGCTCGCGGCCGCCCGGTTGCTCGACGATTCTCAGGTATGCCCTCGAAGGACCGTCGCTCTCTGAGAGCGTCACTGCGCCGAGCCCGCGCCCGATTAGCGCCCGTCAGACCACGGCGCGGCCGAGCTCAGATCTGCCCGCTCCGAAACTTTCGCCGCGGGAGGCGGCGACCCGAGGGCGTACCAATCGACGTGGCGGGTGAACCACATCACCCCGCTGAGGAGCAGGAAGAGTCCGATGGACCCGACCAGCAGCGCGTACTCTTGAATCTGCAGGAGCACGAAGAGGAACGCGTACAGCACCGCAAGGAAGCCGCCCAGTGCGAGGGCCCGCGATCCTTCGCGCAACACGAACCGGACATATCCCGTGACGAGCACCACCACGACCGCGGCGGCGATCGCGTACGCGTGGGTGAAGCCGAAGTGCTCCGAGAACGAGAGCAAGAGCAGATAGAAAAGACACAGCGCGAAGCCGACCAGCAGGTACTGCACCGGGTGGATGCGGAGGGGCGCGAGCAATTCGAAGAGCACGAAGGCGAAGAAGGTCAGCCCGAGGAAGAGAAGTTGGTATTTCACGGCGCGCTCGTTGGTCCTGTAGGTGTCGACCGGCGAGAGGAAGCTCACCGACATCGCGCTCGCCGCCAGTCGCTCCCGGGTCACTTCCTGCGGGTTGGTCCAGGAGGCGGGGAATCCCCGGCCGAGGTTCATCGTCCTCCACGTCGCCTCGAATCCCGACGCTCCGATCCGCCGCTCGACGGGCAGCGAGGCTCCGTCGAAGCCCGGATCGCGCCAGGCCGAGGCAAGCGTCACTACCGTCTCGTCTCCGGCAGGCACGACCGCGAGCCGGCCGCTCCCGGCGAGGGTTAGATCGAAGGCGAAGGGGATTGCGCCCACCGGCGGCGCCCGGAAAGGCACGGCGGCCTGAACTCCGCTTTCGAGAAACGCCGCGTCACCGACTCCCGGTTCCCAGGGGAGCTTGCGATCTCCGAGCGAGATCGGAGTGGCAGCGCGGATGGTCTTCGCATCCGAGACGCCCAAGGCAACCGAAGCTCGGTTCCAGAGAATCCCGGAATGCGTCTCGACCGGTGCCGCGAACGTGCCCTCGACGTGCAACCGCGCGACGTACAGCGGTATGTCGAAGATTCCCCGCCGCCGCACCTCGGTGTCGACACGCCCACGCACCGATACCGTCCGGGGGAAGAAGCGCCGCGGCGCGACGGTTTCCGGGCCGTTCGCGGAAGGTTCGACGACCGGAACGGTCAACACGGGTCCCACGAGCTGCTGTGCCCCTCCCCACGTCGCAGAGACCTCCGCGAAGGCGGCGTTCCGCGTCGTGCGCCGTTCGGCGATGGTCCCGTCGATGAGCGCGATGGGAATCTGCAGGAGCAGGACGAGACCCGCCGGGACTGCCAGGCGGAAAGAGACGCTCTCGCGCAGGCGCGCGAATGCGCCGGAATCGGATGCAACACCCTCGACGTTCATGCGCGCCCGCGGTGCAGACGGCGTGACGCTGGACTTTCCGACGCAAACCGCACCCGCCGCACAAGACTTCCGGGCGGCGGGATTCTGCGATCTACAGAACGCGGCTAGTTCGACGCGCTCGGCTTCCCGATCCCGATCTGCCGCAGGAAGGCGTCCTCGTTCGGCTCGCGCCCGAGAAACTTGCGGAGCAACTGGTCGGGATCCTCGCTGCGCCCCTTGGCGAGGATGATGTCGCGATAGTCGCGTCCCGTCTTCGGATTGAGGATTCCTTCCTTCGCGAACCGGGTGAACATGTCGGCGGCAAAGACCTCGCTCCAGAGATAGCCGTAGTAACCCGCGTCGTAACCGCTCATCATGTGGCCGAAGCCGGCGGCGAAGTGCGATTGCGGATCCTCCGGGAAGGACATGATCTCCGCCCACAACTTCTTGGCGGCCGCGTCGGCGTCGACTTTCGCGCCGTGCGTGTGGATATAGAGATCGAACTGGCCGAGGAAGACCTGCCGGCTGTAGCGCACTCCCGCGTCGAACTTCCGGGCGCGCGAGATGCTCGCCATCATCTCGGCAGGCATCGGCTCGCCGCTCGGACCCGAGGTGATCGTCTTCAGCACCTCCGGCTGGTAGACCCAGTTCTCCAGCATCTGCGAGGGCGCCTCGACGAAATCGGTAGCCACATTGGTCCCCGAGATCGAGGCGTACTTCGCCGTGGTGAGCGAGCCGTGCATCACGTGTCCGAACTCGTGGAAGAGCACCTCCACCTCGTTCAAGGTAAGGTGCGCGACCTTGCCGTCCGCCGGCGGCGTGACGTTCACCACCAGGATGGTGAGGGGAATCTGGTAGCCGGCCTGTAGCTGCCGTGCCGGCCCCACGCCGAAGGCCGCCGCGTGGCCGTACTTGCCCGGGCGCGGGAAGAGGTCGACGTAGAACTTGGCCAGAAGCCTCCCACCGTCGCGGACCTCGTAGAGCGACACGCCGTCGGCCCACACCGGCGCGCCCTCCACGCGCTTGAACTGCACGCCGAGGAGCCGCGAGTACACGTCCATCATCCCGGACATCACCTTGTCGGCGGGGAAGTAGGCGCGGATCTTCTCGTCGTCGAGCGCGTAGTCGCGCTTGCGAAGCTCGTTCAGGTAATAGCGCCAGTCCCAGGCGCGGATGGTGCCGTCGCCCGTGTCGGCCTTCTTCATCTCGCTCATCTTCTGGCGATCGGCGGCGAGCCTTTCCTTGAGGCGCGACTCCAGCTTGTCCTCGAACTGCTGCACGTTGCGCGCGCTCTTCGCCATGCGCACTTCGGTCACGTAGTCCGCGTGGGTGGCGTACCCGAGCAGCCTCGCCGCCTCGTCGCGCAGCCCGACTGCTTCGTCGAGGAGCTTGATGTTGTCGCGCGCGCCGCGGTTCATGAAGGCCACCTCGAGCTTGCGCCGCGCCTCGGCGCTCTTCGCGTTCTCCTGGAACGGGAAGTAGTCGGGGTACTTGGTGGTGACGATGTACTTGCCGGACGCAGCCTTCTTCAGGCGCCCGATGTAGCTTTGCGGCATCCCATCCAGCTCTTCCGCGCTCATCTCGACGCTGGTCGTATCCTCGTCGAGATTGGAGCTGAACCGGGTCTGCAATTCCGCCAGGCGCGACCGCAGCGAGACGAGCTTCTCGCGCTGCTCGTCGGTGAGATCGACGCCGGCGCGGTGGAAGTCGCGCATCATCAACTCCACCAGGCGCCGATCCTGCGGGCCGACCTGCTCGCCGCGCCCCTGCCACGCCTTCACCGCGAGGTAGAGGTCCTTGCGCGAGGCGATCCGCGCCGCGTACTTGCCCGCCTCCTCCTCGCAAGCGGTCGCCGCCGCCCGCACCTTCTCGTCGCGGTGGATGTCCTTCATGAAGCTCGCTCGGCCGACCATCTCCGACCAGTCGGTCGTGACCTGCTCGATGGCCTCGGGCGTGTTGGCGTAGGTCCGCTCCGAATCCTTCACGGCCACGATCTTCGCGAGCTTCGCGTCGCAGGTCTTCTGCGCCTCCTCGCAAGCAGCCTTGAGCTGCTCCGGCGTCCAATCGGTGCGAAGCGGCGCGACATCGACGATGCCGCCCTCGCCTCCGCCGGAACCGTTCTTGCTGGGATCGTGGGAGCACGCTGCGAGGATCAGGGTGGCGGCGAGGGCGGCTCGGTTCATGGGCCCTTCGTTACGTTCCACGGTGCGCAATATTTCGCAGGCCATTGCGGATCGGGGCCCGCCGCAGCAGGATTGCTCCCGGATGCGGGTGTTCCACTGCGACAAATACCTCGTGCCTCTGCCCGTGGGCCATCGCTTTCCCATCGGGAAGTACCGGATGCTCCGGGAGATCCTGGAGCGCGATGGCCTCGTCCGTTCCACCGACCTGCGCGAGTCGCAGCCGATCGAGATCGAAAGCCTGCTCCTCGTCCACACGCCTGCGTACGTGGGATCGCTCGTCCACGGGACCTTGAGCGATGCCGATCAGCGCCGGCTTGGATTCCCCTGGAGCGCGGAGCTGGTCCTGCGTTCGCGATCCTCGGCGGGCGGGACGCTCGCTGCCGCCTTCGCCGCGCTGGAAGACGGTGCGGCGGGAAATCTCGCCGGTGGGACGCACCATGCTTTCGCCGATCACGGCGAGGGCTACTGCACCTTCAACGACCATGCGATCGCCATTCGTACCCTGCAGAACGAAGGAAGGATCCGGCGGGCCGCCGTGATCGACCTCGATGTGCACCAGGGCAACGGCACCGCCGCGATCTTCGCCGGCGATCCCGACGTCTTCACCTTCTCGATGCACGGAGCGAAGAACTTCCCCTTCCGCAAACAGCGCAGCTCGCTCGACGTCGAGCTGGCCGACGGCTGTGGCGACCGCGAATACCTGGAGACGCTCGAGCAATACCTGCCCGCAGCGATCGCCGGCGCCGACATCGTCTTCTACCAGGGCGGAGTCGACCCGCTCGCGGAGGACACGCTCGGCCGCCTTTCTCTCACCCATGAAGGCCTGCGGGCACGCGATCGCATCGTGTTCCAAGCGGTGCGCGATCGCACGGTACCCATCGTCCTGACGCTGGGGGGCGGCTACGCGCGGCCCATCGATCTCAGTGCGCTCGCCCACGCCGGCACGTACCGCGAGGCGCGGGCAGTGTTCGACTAACCCGACTTGCTCCAGTCGGTCCGCCCCATCGAGGACCGGGTCCGGCGGAGCGCCTTCTTCGCGAGGCCGCGAGACTTCTGGTTCTGCTGGGTGGTGGTCTGGCTCTGCTGCCGCTCGCGGACCTCTATCTGTGCGAGCCCCAGCCCGGCGATCACCGCCGCGCCGGCCGCCAGCGAGATCCAGCCGAGAGGCAGCCGCCACCCCTCGAACCGGCCCTGCGCGGGCGCCTCGGCCTCCGCGGGAACGGGATCGTCGACGGCGTGCACGTCGTGGAAGTTCGCCTCCGCGCCTTCCCAGAGAGCGCGCATGTCCTGGGCGACCGCGCGCTGCACGGTGGCGACCCGCGCCGGGACGGTGTGCAGCGTCTCGGCGACCGTGTGGAAGTTCTCGGCGACGTACTGCAGGTTTTCCGTCACCGATCCGCGAACGATGTGGAGGACGGGGACCATGTAGGCGCTTGGATGCTCGACTGTACTCCACGGTGCGCTCCACCACGCATCCCGTGGCGATCAGCCACACGTGTTATCGAGTGATTTCGCGAGCTTGCACGATGGCCCGGCGCGTCGTGACCGTACGATCGCGAACAACTTCTACGCGGGACCGGCCCCTGCGGCGCGTTCGTCGCGGAGGAACCAATCCTTGAACGCCTGTCTGGTGGTCGCCCGGGCCATCTCCGCGATCGACGAGGTGAGCGGGATCCCTTTGGGGCACGCTTCTGCGCAGTTCGCGGCCTTCCCGCAATCGTTGACGCCCCCCGTCTCCATCAGTCCGCGGAGGCGCTCGTCGGCGTGCATCTTGCCGGTCGGGTGGTTGTTGAAAAGGCGCACTTGCGAGATGGCCGCGGCTCCGATGAACGCGGTGTCCTTCCCCACCTGCGGGCAAACCTCGAGGCAGCACCCGCAGGTCATGCAGGTGGAAAGGACGTAGTTGATCTCCTGGTCCTCGGGCGCCTGCCGGGGCCCCGGACCGAGATCGTAGGTGCCGTCGATGGGAATCCACCCGCGCACCCGCTTGAGCGCCTCGAACATCTTGCCGCGGTCGACGGCGAGGTCGCGGATGAGGGGGAACTTCTTCATCGGCGTGAGGGTGATGGGCTGCTCGAGGCGGTTGATGAGCGCGGAGCAGGCTTGCCGCACGCGGCCGTTGATGACCATGGTGCACGACCCGCACACCTCTTCCAGGCAGGCGGCGTCCCAGGCGGGAGGCGTGGTGCGCTTCCCGTCGGACGTCACGGGATTGCGCTGGATCTCCATCAGCACCGAGATCACGTTCGCGTTGGGGTGGCTCGGGACCTTGAACTCCTCCCACCGCGCGGGCGCATCGGGCCCGTCGCGGCGCTCGATCCGCATCACGATCTGATCGGCCATCAGGCGTACCACCTCGGCTCGGGCTTCAAGATTGGATTGGCGAGGCTCTTCAACGGCTCGAAGGTAACCTTCGGTCCGTCCGCCGAGAAGCGGGCCATGGTGAGCTTGAGCCATTTCTCGTTGCGCACCCGCCAGGCCTCCATCCACTGCGGATCCTGGGTCGGATCCTTCGTCTTCGGCTCAGGGAGCGCGAAGTCCGGCTTGTAGTGGCTGCCGCGCGACTCGTCGCGCAGCCGGCCGCAGACGAGGATCAGCTCGGCCAGCTCCAGCATGTTCCAGAGTTGGTTCACGTAGCTCGCGCTCTGGTTCAGCGTGCGCCCGGTATCGAGGACGTTGGACCTCTTCCAGCGTTCTTTCATCTCCCGGATCTTGCCGACGCCCTCGTCGAGGTCCTTGTTGAACTTCACCACCGTCGAGATCTTCTGCATCAGCTCGCCCATCTCGCGGCCGATGACGAACGGATTCTCGGTGCCATCCATCTTGTAGATCTTGTCGAAGCGGTCCGACCAGTACGTCTTGCCCTGGCCGAGCAAGGTCTTGGGAACGTCGCCCTTCTTCGGCGCGACGTTCTTCGCGTAGCTGATCATCGCGGGACCGGCGATCATCCCCGCGTAGATGCAGGAGAGAAGCGAGTTGGCGCCCAGGCGGTTCGCGCCGTGGTAGCCGTAGTCGACCTCGCCGGCGGCGTAGAGGCCGGGAATGTTCGTGGCCTGCTGCCGCGGCGATCCGGGCACCATGTCGTTGCGCGCGTCGGCCTCGTAATCGACCCACAGGCCGCCCATCGAGTAGTGCACGGCAGGAAAGATCTTCATCGGCGTGTGGCGTGGATCGACCCCGACGAACTTTTCGTAGATCTCCATGATCCCGCCCAGCTTGCGGTCGAGCGTGGCGGCGGGAATGTGCGTGACGTCGAGGTAGACTGCTTCCTGTCCCTCGACGCCCCTGCCCAGGTTGCGGACGACGTAGACGATCTCGCGGCTCGCCACGTCGCGGGGAACGAGGTTGCGGTACTTGGGGTACTTCTCCTCGAGGAAGAACCAGCGCTCGTTCTCCGGGATGGTGCGCGGATCGCGCTTGTCGTCCTTGTTCTTCGGGACCCAGATGCGGCCGCCCTCGCCGCGCGCCGACTCGCTCATCAGCCGGTGCTTGTCCTCGCCGGGGATGGCGGTCGGGTGGACCTGGATGAACTCGGCATTGGTGTAGATGGCGCCGTCGATGTACGCGCGGGACGCGGCGGTGCCGGTATTGATGGTCGAGTTCGTGCTGCGCCCGTAGACGATGCCGGGTCCGCCGGTAGCCAGGCACACCGCATCGGCAGGGAACGCTTCGATCTGCATGGTGCGCAGATCGAGCGCGACGATCCCGCGGCAAGCGCCCTCGGCGTCCTTCACGAAGGAGAGGTATTCCCAGTACTCGAACTTGCGGACGAGACCCTCGGATTCGTAGCGGCGGACCTGCTCGTCGAGCGCGTAGAGAAGCTGCTGGCCGGTGGATGCTCCGGAAAATGCGGTGCGGTGATGCAGCGTTCCGCCGAAGCGGCGGAAGTCGAGCAAACCCTCGGAGGTCCGGTTGAAAGGCACCCCCATGCGATCGAGCAGGTAGATGATCTGCGGCGCCGCGTAGCACATCCCTTTCACGGGAGGCTGCTCGAGGAGGAAGTCACCGCTGCGCAGAGTGTCCCGCGTATGGATGTCGGGGTGATCGCCCTCGCCTTTGGTATTGACCGCCCCGTTGATCCCGCCCTGGGCGCAGACCGAATGGCTGCGTTTCACGGGGACGATGGAGAAGACGTCGACGTGCTTCCCGGCCTCGGCCAGCTTGATGACCGTCATGAGGCCGGCGAGACCGCCGCCGACGACGATGTAGCGCTCCGCCATTCGGGTCCCTCTCCAATGCTGCGGCCTACGGCCTCCGCCCGTCGCAGGCGAAGCCCGCTCCTCCGGTGGCGCGCTCATAGCGCATAGCGTCGTCGGGAGCAATGCGTGAACACCGCCGCGCGGAAAGCGTCAAAGACGCCATGCGAACGAGTACTGTGTTCTGCGCCGCCGCCTGTCTGTTGGCTCCGCTCGGGGCACTGGCCGTCGGTCCCGAAGGATCGCTGGCGCTCGGCGCGAGCTCGTACCGGGGACAGCCTTCCGGGTACTTCTACGCCCGGACCGGCATCGCAACCGACCTCGTAACGCCCGGCTTCCGGGTGCTCGGCCTCGCCAGCCCGGGAACGCTGGCCTACGCCGTCGCGCCGGAGTTGCGCTGGCGGATCGGTGGGATCGTTCGCCTCGATCTCGCAGTCGGAGCGGGACTCGGGCAGGTCTTCCAGCCTGATCCGGTCCTCGCGCAGCACACGCCGCTCGGCCTCTACACCTATGGGAGCGCGGGGGTCGCTTACGCGCCGAGTCGCCACGTCGCCGTCGGCCTGGAAGCGACGCTGAATCACTGGGCCGGGATGGGGACCCTCGCGACCGGCGGCTCATACTATCGAATGCCGCTCGATCAGCCTCTCTGGCTGGCTTCGGTCACCTACTCGCCCTGACGGAATCGCTCCGATTCCTGCCTGTTCAAATTCCATGCGCCCATTGTTGTTTGCCCTCCTTTTCGGATCGACAGTCGCGCCCCGCGCGTTCGCCGTCGAGTTCCGCATCGACGACGCATGGGGCCGCGACACGGTGCAGTTCCGCACCACCGCCCCTATCGAAGACGTCGTGGGATCCACCAATCAAATCAAAGGCAAGGTTGTCGTCGATCCCAAGGACGTGCGCGCCAAGGGCACGCAAGGACGGATCGAGATCGACCAGCGGACTTTCAAGACCGGTCTGGGCCTTCGCGATAAGCATCTCGCGGGGAAGCTGAAGGCGGAGGAGAACCCCACAGCGGTCTTCACGCTCACCGGAATCAAGAGCGGACCGAGGTCGCTCGATCCGGACAAGCCCGCCGACTTCGTGCTCGCCGGCACGCTGCAGATCGCCGGGGTGACGAAGAACGTCGAGATTCCCGCGCAGCTCGCCTATCTGCCGCAGAAGGAAGCGACGGCGAAGTTCCGGCCCGGGAACTATCTGCGCATCAAGAGCGACTTCGACGTGAAGCTGTCCGATTATGGGATCGATCGCAGTGGCCCGGTCATGTCCATGCAGGTCGGCGAGACTGCGCACGTCTCGCTTTCGATCCTGGCGACCGACGCTAGCGACGAGGAGCTGGTGAATTATCGGGCGGGCGCGAAGAAGTGGCTGGGGAGCGACGCGCGGACGAACTGAATTGAACCGGGGGGCATTGCGCCCCCCGGATGGAACCAACTAGCGCTTGTCGACCTGGGCGACGGTGCTCTTGTCCGCCGCCTTGTCGGCCTTCTTCTGCGCCTTGACGGCCTTCTTCTCCGTCTTCTGCGCGACCGGCTGCTTCTTGGTTTCCTTCGCCGCCGTTTCGTGCTCGTCCTGGCAGGCAAAGGCTGCTGTCGAGCCCAAAAGGGCCGCGAGCACCAAAACGAGTACCAGCTTCTTCATGGGGAACCTCCGCCGGCTGGTTGGGCCGGCACGACGAACCTAACCTGCGCCCATGGAACGCGCCAGCGCTCCTGCCATTCCTACAACTTCGTCTCGTCCACCGTCTTCTTCACCGATTCGAACGAGCGCTGGAACATCTGCTTTTCCTCGGAGCTCAGGTCGAGCTCGAGGATCTTCTCGACGCCGCCCGATCCGATCACGACCGGCACCCCCATGTAGTAGCCCCGCACTCCGTATTCGCCCTCGAGCCACGCCGCGCAGGGAAGGACGCGCTTCTTGTCCTTGAGATACGACTCGGCCATGGCGATTGCGCTCGTGGCCGGTGCGTAGAAGGCGCTGCCCGTCTTGAGGAGCGCGACGATCTCGCCGCCACCCTTGCGGGTGCGATCGACGATGGCGTCGAGGCGCTGCTTGGGGATGAGCTTTTCCAGCGGCACTCCGGCGACGGAGCAGAGCCGCGTGATGGGAACCATGTCGTCGCCGTGGCCCCCGAGGACGAGGGCGTGGACATCCTCGATGGAGACGTTCAGCTCCTCGGCGATGAAGAGGCGGAACCGGCTGGTATCGAGGACGCCGGCCATCCCCACCACCCTTTCCTTGGGGAAGCCGGTGATCTTCTTCATGGCGTAGACCATCGCGTCGAGCGGGTTGGAGATGACGATGACGAACGCGGAAGGGCACTTCTCCTTCAAGTTGGTCGCCACGTCGCGCATGATCTTGATGTTCACGCCGAGGAGGTCCTCGCGGCTCATGCCCGGCTTGCGAGGGACACCAGCGGTGACGATGACGACGTCCGCCCCCGCCACCTCGTCGTACTTGTTGGTGCCGACGATCCGCGCGTCGTATCCATCCGCCGCCCGCCCCTGCATCAGATCGAGCGCTTTTCCTTGGGGAACGCCTTCGACGACGTCGTAGAGCACGACGTCCCCGAGCTCCTTCTGCGCGGCGAGCAGAGCGAGGTTGCCGCCGATCTGTCCCGCGCCGATGAGCGCGATCTTCCTGCGAGCCATGCGGCCTCCGGGTGAGGGCGGCGCTCTTACCGCTTCGCCGGGCCCGATGCAACGGAGGAGCGGGCTTTGCCCGCGACGGGCGGAGCGCCGAAGGCGCGGAGCATCGATCGACGGAGCGGCGCGAGGTAACATGGACGGATGCGGGCCTCGACCATCCACGCCTTCTTCGAAACGGCGGCGCGGGACCCGGCGGGCCGCGCGGTCCGCTATCGGGCAGGCCCAGCGAGATGGACTTCGCTGTCCTGGGCCGATTACGCGAAGGAAGTGCGCAAGGTGGCGCGCGGCCTCGTCGCACTCGGCATCGGTCCGGGAGACCGGGTGGAGATCTGCGGGCCGAATCGCCTCGAGTGGCTGCTCGCGGATTTCGGCGCTCTCGCCGCCGGTGCGATCCCGGCGCCCTACTATCCCACGCTCCCCGCCGATCAGGCCGCCTACGTGCTGGAGCATTCGGAGGCGCGAATCGCCATCGTGCACGACGCCGCGCAGCTGGCGAAGATCGGCGCGTCGCGCAGCCGGCTTCCGCGCTTGCGGCACGTGGTGCTGATGGAAGGATCCGCACCCGGCGCCATCTCCTTCGCCGACCTGCGCCGCGGCGCCGCGGCAGTCGCGGAGCGCGAGATCGACGAGCGCCTCGCGGCCTTGAAGGCCGACGGTCTCGCTACGCTCATCTACACGAGCGGCACCACGGGCCCGCCGAAGGCGGTGATGATCTCGCACGGCAACCTGCTCTTCGCCGCCGAAGCGGCGCCCAGAATCCTGCGCACCGAGCCGGGCGACGTGGTCGTGTCTTATCTTCCGCTCAGCCACATCGCGGAGCAGATGATCTCGCTTCACAGTCCGGCGGCATCTGGCTACGAGGTCGCCTGCTGCGAGCGCCTCGAGGACCTTCCCGCCACCTTGCGCGAGGTGCGTCCGACGAGCTTCCTCGGAGTTCCCCGCGTCTGGGAAAAGATCCAGGCGAAGATCGAGGACGGTGTCGCGGCCGCCCCGCCCCGGCGGCGCGCCCTCTTCGAGTGGGCCCGGCGACTCGGCCTCGAGGCGGCGCGCGGGCACGAGCCTGTCCTCTTGCCGCTGGCGCGCAAGCTGGTGCACGAACGCGTGCGCAAAGCGCTGGGGCTCGATCGCGCGCGGATCCTCGCCACCAGCGCGGCCCCCATCAACCGGTCGACCCTGGAATTCTACGAATCGCTCGGGATGCCGCTCTTCGAGCTCTACGGCCAGAGCGAGTGCACGGGAGCTTCCACCGCCAACCTACCGGAGCGCCGGCGCGTCTTCACGGTCGGCGTGCCGCTTCCCGGGACCGGGCTCAGGCTCGCCGAGGACGGCGAAATCCTCCTCGAGGGGCCGCACGTCTTCGCCGGTTATTACAAGGACCCGGCCGCCACTGCGGAAGCGCTCACCGCCGACGGCTGGCTCCGCACCGGCGACGTGGGCGAGCTCGATCGCGACGGCTTCTTACGCATCACCGACCGCAAGAAGGATCTCATCATCACCTCCGGTGGAAAGAACGTGTCGCCGCAGAACATCGAGAAGCGGCTGGCCGGAATTCCCGGAGTGGCCCAGGCGGTAGTGGTGGGCGACGCGAGAAAACACCTCGCCGCGCTCTTCACCCTCGACCGCGAGGCCTCCCTGCGCGAGGCGAAGGCCTGTGGCCTGGCCTGCGGCTCCGTCGAGGAGATCGCGCGCGATCCGCGGTTCGTCGCCCGCATCGCCGAGCGCGTGAACGCGGTCAACGGCGAACTGGCCTCCTTCGAGACCATCAAACGCTTCCGCATCCTCCCCGTCGAATTCACCGTCGAGTCGGGTGAGCTCACGCCGACGATGAAGCTCAGGCGCAAGGTCGTCGGGCAGCGATATGCCCGCGAGATCGAGGAGATGTTCCGCGACGGAGCCGCCGCATGACATCGCCGGGCCCCTCCGAAGGGCTGGGCATCGGCCGTTTCCTGCGATTGAGCAAGGACCCGCTCGGCTTCCTCACGGCGCTCCGCCAGCACGGAACCTTCGTGCGCTATCGCCTCGGGCCGCGGACGCTCCACCTCGTATCCGATCCGGAGATCGTCCACGAGGTTCTGGTCGCCAAGGCTTCGTCATTCCACAAGGACCGCGGCACGGAGATGATGCGGCCGCTTCTCGGCCGCGGACTCCTCACCAGCGAGGACGAGCAGCATCGCCGCCAGCGCCGCGCCCTCCAGCCCGCCTTCCATAAAGCGCGTGTCGCGCACTACGCTCAGGTGATGGCGGAGGAAGCGCTCCGTGCCCGCGACGCGCTGCCCGCGGACGAGGAGGTCGACGTCCTTTCGCTCGCCATGCGAACCACCTTCGCGATCGTCGGACGTGCCCTATTCGGCACCGACGTAGCTGGTCACGCACCGGAAGTGCAGCGCGCGCTGGCCGACGCGATGTCCGTGTTCACGCTCGCCCGCGTCCCCGTCTACCGCCTGCTGCTGCTGTTGCCGCTTCCGTCGACGCTCCGGTTCGCGCGCGCACGCGACACGCTGCGGGCCGTGGTGGATCGGATCGTCCGCGAGCACGGCGCCTCCGGCTTCTTCTCGCTGGCCGAGGCGGCCGGCCTTTCCGGCGACGAGCTACGCGACACGGCGCTCACCTTGCTTCTCGCCGGCCACGAGACCACCGCCGTGGCGCTGTGCTGGACGCTGTACCTGTTATCGCAACATCCCGCGGCCGCTGCGCGGCTCGAGGCCGAGATCGATTCGACGCTGGAAGGACGAGCGCCCCAGGCGACCGATCTGGAACGGCTTCCGTATCTGCAGCGCGTGGTCTCCGAATCGATGCGACTCTTCCCGCCCGCATGGGCCGTGGGCCGGCTCGCGCAAGAAGACGTCGAGCTCTCCGGACGCATCGTGCGGCAGGGCGAGACGATCATCATCTCGCAGTGGGTGATGCATCGCGACGCCGCGCTGTGGCCCGACCCGCTGCGCTTCGATCCAGACCGCTTCGAACGGCCGCCCGTCCATCGCTTCGCGTATTTGCCCTTCGGCGCGGGCCCGAGGGTGTGCATCGGAGATGGCTTCGCCTGGGCCGAACTGATCCTTCTCCTCGCGACGCTCGCGCAGAGCTTCCGGTTCCGCCTCGCGACAGGGCAGCGGATCGAACCTTTGCCGCGGGTGACCCTGCGGCTGAAGTACGGCCTGCGGATGATCCCGGTTCGACGATCGGCGGACGCGTGCGCCCGTCAGGCCGCGATCGGCTCGGGCTTTTCCGGATCCGGATCTTCCTCTTCCACCGGCTCGCAGTGGTAGACGATCAGCTCGCGAGCGCCCCGGTCCAGCCGGTAGCTGAACTTCCAACCAGAGAACGTCAGGGTCAGCCCGCTCTCCTTCATGTAGAACCAGAAGGCGTCGTCGCGAGGCACGGAGCTGCAAGTCTCGCCGATTTCGTCGAGAAGCAGCCGGGCACGTTCCTGCACCTCCGGAGGCAACCCGGTGTGCTGCACCTTGAAGACGACCGAATAGGCCACCAGTGGTGAGTTTGTGCACCGGGCGGGCCGGATGCAAGCGACCAGCGGTGAATTTCCACAGGATTTCAGGTTTGCACCCTCGCAGCACCTACGCGAACATCCCCGCCGCAACCTCGTCCAAGCTCAAGACGGGTTCCCCAACGGCGTCAGGAGGGAACATGCGCATCGCAGCCACGATCCTCGCGCTCGTCGGCATGGCGGCCTGTGGCGGCGATTCCGATGGCGTGAACGGGTCCTTCGCCGGGTCTGCTGTGACGCTGACCCACGCGTATTCGCAAACGCCGTCACCGGACCAGAAATCGATCCTCGTCACCATCCTCGACCGCACGAGCGACTGCCAGCATCCTCAGAACGATTCCTTGAAGAACATGTCGAGCCTCTCGATCGAGGTGTTCGTCCACGGCGCGGGAGGCGACTCCGTGCCCGCGAAAGCGGGAACGTTTCAGATCGTCGGTGATGCGGGGTCGGCAAATCCAGACGGAAACGACGCCGTGGTGGGATTCGACGTGACGGACGCGACTTGCACGCCGCAGCTGCCGGTAACAGCCCGGTCGGGAAAGGTCACGCTCGAAAACTTGTCGCCGCCCTCCGGAACCGTCGACGCGGTGCTGCCGACGGGAGAGCGGTTCTCCGGCAGGTTCACCGCCGCGAAGTGCGACCCGCCGCCGGGGCCACCTGCTGGAGGCACTTGCTTCTGAAGACCCTCTAGAAGTGCTTGACGATCGCTTCGCCGAACTCGGAGCACTTCAATTCCTTCACGTCCTTCTGGCCTTCCCGCACCATCAGGCGCGCGAAGTCGTACGTGACGGTCTTGGCGGCGATAGCGCCGTCCATCCCTTTGATGACGAGGTCGGCCGCCTCGTTCCAGCCGAGGTGGCGCAGCATCATCTCGCCGGAGAGGATGACCGAACCCGGGTTCACCTTGTCCTGGTTCGCGTACTTGGGAGCGGTGCCGTGCGTGGCCTCGAAGACCGCGTGCCCCGTGAGGTAGTTGATGTTCCCGCCGGGAGCGATGCCGATACCGCCGACCTGCGCGGCGAGCGCATCGCTCAGGTAGTCGCCGTTGAGGTTGGTGGCGGCGATGACCTCGAACTCCTCGGGCCGCGTGAGCACCTGCTGGAAGGTGATGTCGGCGATCGCATCCTTCACCAGCACCTGACCGGCGGGCGGGTTGCCGCCGCAATCGTCCCAGCCGATAGCCTTGCCCTGGTACTCGCGCTTGACGAGCGCGTAGCCCCAGTCGCGGAACGCGCCCTCGGTGAACTTCTGGATGTTGCCCTTGTGCACGATGGTCACGCTCTTGCGCTTGTGGGCGATGGCGTGATCGAGCGCGGCGCGGATGAGCCGCTCGCTTCCCTCTTGCGAGATCGGCTTGATGCCGAACGCCGAGGTTTGCGGGAAGCGGATCTTCTTCACCTTCATTTCGTTCTGCAGGAAGTCGAGGACCTTCTTCGCCTCGGGCGTTCCGGCGGCCCATTCGATGCCCGCGTAGATGTCCTCGGTGTTCTCGCGGAAGATCACCATGTCGACCTTCTCGGGATGCTTCACCGGGCTCGGCACGCCCTTGAACCAGCGTACCGGCCGCAGGCAGACGTAGAGATCGAGCAACTGGCGGAGGGCGACGTTGAGGGAGCGTATGCCGCCGCCGACGGGCGTCGTGAGCGGGCCCTTGATGCCAACCAGGTACTTGCGAAACGCGTCGACCGTCTCGTCGGGAAGCCAGGTATCGAACAGATTCTTCGCCTTCTCGCCCGCGTAGACCTCGGTCCAGCCGAACTTCCGCTTCCCGCCGTAAGCCTTCTGCACGGCCCCATCGAAGACCCGCTGCGACGCTCGCCAGATGTCCGGACCGGTACCGTCTCCCTCGATGAAAGGGATGACGGGATGGTCGGGAACGCGCAGTTTCCCTCCCGAAAGCTCGATGGGCTCTGCGCCTTTGGGCAGTTGCGGACTGGGGCTCGGCATGAAAGCTCCTGTTCGAAGGGCCGCGAGGTATACCGCCGAGCCGTCGCACTTGTCTCGGACGCCGGTAATGGATATTGCGCTCGCGTACCGAGCGCTTCGTGGTCGCCCTGGAGGTGGTGGATGCAGCTGGAGTTCCAGTGCCAGAAATGCGAGGACGCCTTCTCCGTCGAGATCGCCGACCTTTCCAGCGATCCTGCGGTGCGGTGCCCGAGCTGCGGCGCGCATGCAGCGGGTGATCAGGTGGAGGCGCTGACGTCCGCGCTCGAGGAAGTGTTCGCCGCCGTGACGCCGCTGCGCCGCAAGTTCACACTCTCCTTCGAAATCGACAGCGAGGATCTTCCTCCTCCTTACGACGAGGCGCCGGCGGTCGCGCGCAAGGTCGAGCTTCTCGACGAGGAAGAGAGCGAGGACGAGGAAGAGGACGACGAGGAGGAAGCGCGAGACCTCGATCTGTGAACGCGTAGAGTCCCGCATCTTCCTTCCCGCACGGGGGTCCCTACCTTTCCCTGAGGGAGGCGGGGATGGCAGGGGGAAGGCGGGTCCGGCCGATAACGATCGCAGCGCTCTTGTTGGTGTTGGGCGGCGGCACGGTCCAGGCCGTGCGGGAATGGCGCGATCTGTGGGCCGAAGGCCACGTCGCCCTTTCCGTCACCGAGGTCGTCCGCTTGCACGGCGACCGCTCGGTCGTGGTGTTGCAGAACCGCTCGCACGCTCGGCGGCTTCCCATCCCGGTGACAGCGCAGGAGGGAACGGCCATCGAGCGCCGCCTGCATCCCGGCGCACCCCACTCACTCGTGGCCCGCGCAATCGATGCGCTCGGCTCCCATATCGTCCGCGTCGCCATCGACGTCGATCCGGCGGGAGGGTTGAATGGAACGGTGGTGGTGGCGCGCGGCCTGTTCGGAAGCCGCGAGCTGCCGGTGGAGACGGGCGAGGCCATCCGACTCGCGCTGGACGAGGGAGCGCCGATCGAGACCTCGCGAGATCTGCTGGAGGTCGCCGGCGTCTCCGAGGAGGAGGCGCGCACGCTGGCGCTCGATTCCGCGCGCGGCCGGGCGCCCGAAGCGGACTCCATGCCGGTCCACACTTTCTGACGCACCGCCTCTCGCATTTCGACGCGCGCACGCACGCATTCCTTCGCGGCAGGCTGCCGTCCGGCCCGACGCTATCGCGCGCCGGGTTGTTGCGGGCATTCGCCACCCGGCCTAGGCTCGGCGCGTAATGCGCAAGGCGAAGATCATCTGCACGATGGGACCCGCCTCGCGCGAAGAGCCCACGCTCGGCAAGCTGGTCGCCGCGGGGATGGACTGCGCCCGGCTCAACTTCAGCCACGGAACGCAGGAGGACCACGCCCGCGCCATCGTGAGCGTGCGGCGAGCGGCCGACACCGCGGGACGTCCCATCGCCATCCTCCTCGACCTGCAAGGCCCGAAGATCCGCGTCGGGAAGATCAAGGGCGGGAAGATGGTGCTGGAGGAGGGCTCCGAGGTCACCATCGTCGCGGACAAGGATGTCCCCGGCACCCCGGAGAGGTTCGGCTGCTCCTACGAAGGGCTCGCCGACGACGTGACTCCGGGCGATGCGGTGCTCATCAACGACGGCGCCGTCCGCCTCGAGGTGATCAAAGCGGAGAAGAAGGAAGTCCGCGCTCGCGTGATCGTGGGCGGCACCGTCAGCGATCACAAGGGCATCAACCTGCCCGGCACCCCGGTTTCCATCCCCGCGCTCACCGAGAAGGATCTCAGCGACCTGCAGTTCGGCCTCGCCCAGGGCGTCGACTACGTGGCGATGAGCTTCGTCCGCTCCGCCGATGATATCCGCCAGATCAAGCGCTACGCGCCCACCACGCCCATCATCGCCAAGCTGGAGAAGCCGCAGGCAGTCGATCGCATCGACGAGATCGCCCAGATCGCGGACGGCGTGATGATCGCCCGCGGCGACCTCGGCGTGGAGATGCCCCTCGAGCGGGTGCCGCTCATCCAGAAGACGGGGATCGAGCGGACCAACTACCACGGCAAGATCGCCATCGTGGCGACGCAGATGCTGGAGAGCATGATCGTCTCGCCCTCTCCCACCCGGGCCGAGGTGAGCGACGTCGCCAACGCCATCCTCGACGGCGCCGACTCGGTGATGCTCTCCGCGGAGACGGCGACGGGTGCGCATCCGGTGGCCGCGGTCACCACCATGGCCGCGATCATCGAGGAAGTGGAGCGGAGCGCCCGCTACCAGGCGCTGCCCGAGGCGACCCTCGATCGCGGCGAAAGCACCTTCGCGACCGCGGTGGCGAAAGCCTGCGCCGCGGCCGCGGGACAATTGGGAATCGGCACCATCTGCGTTTATACGCGCACGGGCGAGACGGCCCGCCAGGTGGCGGAGTACCGGCCGCAGGCGCGCATCGTCGCCTTCACCGCATCGCTCGAAGCGCACCGCCGGATGGCGCTCTACTGGGGCGTCACCTCGCGCCGGGTCGCGAAGCCTTTCGAGTCGACCGACGAGATGATCGCCAACGTGGCCCAGACGCTGGTGGGTGCGGGCGAGGCGATGCGCGGCGAAGCGGTGGTCATCGCCAGCGCGGTGCCACCCAACCGGCCCACGTTCGGGGCCTCGATGATGCAGATCCATCGGTTGTAGCCTCCCGTGGATAGGCAGGGCTCCCGCCGAAGCAGACGCACCGCGCTCCGTACGCGGATGCGCCACGGCGCATCCTGTCCTGCGCGGCGTTCCAATGCCCTGGCGAGAGGCTGCCTAGACGTGTTCAGAGACAACTTCGCATCGCCCGGCGATCTTGATTCCGCGAATAATGGCGTGAGGGACCGGTGCCTGGGCGGGGGCGGGCAGGGCTCCCGCCGAAGCAGACGCACCGCGCTCCGGACGCGGATGCGCCACGGCGCATCCTGTTCCTCGCGCGTTCTAATGCTCCGGCGAGAGCCCTGCCCACCCCCACCCTCCGCCAGACCCTGCCGGCTCGGATACAGCTCCATACCGCGAGCCGATCTTGATTCCGCGAGAGGTCCGGGCGACCCGCGTTGCGGAGAGCGGAGCGCAAGGCGGCAATCTTTTCGATTCGGCTCTCGCCGCAGGAGCGGGAGAATATAGAGTCGGCAGCGCGAACGGCTAGCAAGACGGCTTCCGAGTGGGCACTTCTCGTCTTGCTTGACGTTGCTCGCCGGGGCGATGGACAAATCCGGCACCAAAGCCGAAGACTGCTGCACTCGGCATGAGCAACGCCAACGAGACGATCAGGACATGATCGTAGTACTCATCATCGTCAATGGCGCCGACGCTTGAGAGCGTAGAATCGTCGATTGCTGTAACGGAGACGTGGATCAGGTGGCTAGCGTTGTTCGCGGCCATTTTCACGTTCAGCGCCGCAGGATCTGGCGTGCGGCTCTGGTTGCTCCAACGATCTGCAAGACCACTTCGTGAAGATGCAAAGCACGCCGCAGAGGAGAGGATCGCTGCTTTACGTGAGCGAATTGCTTCCGCCGAGGCCCGCGCCGCAGAGGCGAACAGGGCTGCGGCCGAGGCGAACGAGAAAGCCGAACAAGAACGACTTGCGCGCGTCAAGCTGGAGGCGAGGCTTGCCCCGCGAGCGATGTCTCTCGCGCAGCATGAGGTCGCCCTCCATGCCGCGCTGTTGCCCTTCGCTGGCACGCAGTTTTGGGTGATCACGCAGACCGCAGAAGATCGCGATCCGGGAACAGAACAGATGCAATTTGCGGCGCTCCTGTCGGAGGTTCTCGTTCGTGCGGGTTGGATCAAGGAGAGGTACTCGGAATGGACCGTCTCAAAGACTGCTCTTCCGCTGTTTAGAAGGGTCTCCGGCCGTGGGGTTGAAGTTGGGTACCAGAATGGCGATGTTGGCACGCTAAGGGCCGCAGCTGCGCTGGCTTCCGGGCTAAGCGCTGCGAACGTGGACAGCGTCGCAACCACTCCATTCACGGACATATTGGCCGGCCTCGTCATTGACGTTGGGCTGAGGTAGGCAACGACGACGAGGAGGGCCTTGCTCATCGCTGGCCCGCTTCCAGCCCAAACCGACCACTACCCGCAACGGAACCGCGCCGCAATTTAGAACAAGGGCGATCGAGTCTTGATTCGGCCGTTGTGTCCGGCCGGCGGGATGCGGCGGAGGGCGGGGGTGGGCAGGCCTGTCGCCGGAGCATTAGAACGCGCGAGGAACAGGATGCGCCGTGGCGCATCCGCGTCCGGAGCGCGGTGCGTCTGCTTCGGCGGCAGGCCTGCCCGCCCCCGCCCAGGCACCCGTCCCTTCACGAGTTCGCCGCGATCGGTCTTGATTCGGCTCCTGTGACAGAACCTGCGGGTTGCGGCGAAGTGGGTTGGAGGGCAGTCCTGTAGCCAGGCATCAGAACGCCGCGCAGGCCAGGATGCGCCGGGGCGCATCCGCGTCCGGAGCGCGGTGCATCTGCCTCGGCCGGTTACTTCGCCTGCTTCGCGATGACCTTGTTCTTGATCTTCGCGTACGTCGCCTTGGGGATGATCTTCTTCTCCCACAGCTCGTCCTTGGCCTTGTACGGACGTCCCTCGACGATCTTCTTCGCGTAGGCTTCGCCGATTCCCGGGAGATCCTTGAGCTCCGATTCGGACGCGCTGTTGATGTCGAGCTTGTCCTGCTTCTGCGACGACTTCTTCGGCGCTTCCTTCGCCCACGAGACGGCCGGCGAGGCAACCGCGAGCGCCACCGCCATCGCCAGGATCCTGAGCAGCTTTCCCATGCGCTACCTCCGGAAAATCAAGCCGCCTGGGCGGCAATGCCCGCGAGCCGCTGCACGCCGCGGCGGATCTCCGCTTCGCTGGTGGCGAAGGACAGACGGAGGTGGCCGGGAGCTCCGAACGCCGCGCCCGGAACGGTGGCGAGCCCGTGCTCCTCGAGGAGCGCTTCCGCCAGGCGCGTGTCGTTCTCGATGCGTCCGGTCAGGAACGCGCGCACGTCGGCGAGCACGTAAAACGCGCCCTGCGGCTTCGAGCAGCCCATCCTGGGTATCGCCCGCAAGAGATCGACGATCAGATCGCGCCGCTTCTCGAACTGCTGGCGCATGGCCTCGACCGGCTCCTGCGGCCCGCGGAGCGCAGCGATCCCGGCGTACTGGGTGAGCGAGCTGGGGTTCGAGGTCGACGAGTCCTGCACCCGGTTCATGGCGGCGATGATAGCGGAGGGACCGCAGGCCCAGCCGAGACGCAGGCCGGTCATCGCGTATGCCTTCGAGCAGCCGTTGACGATGACCGTCCGCTCGCGAAGCTGGGGCGCGACGCGGAGGATGCTGATCGCTTCCACCCCACCGTAGACGAGCCGGCCGTAGATGTCGTCGCTGAGGATGGCGATGTCGGGATGCTTCTCCAGCACCCGGGCGAACCCGCGCATCGTCTCCTCGTCCCAGACGGCGCCGGTCGGATTCGACGGGCTACCGAGGATCACCGCCCTCGTCTTCGGGGTGATGGCCTTCTCGATCTCGATCTCCATGCGATCGGCGATGGCCTCGCGCAATTCCTGCACTCCCGGCGAGGCGGTGTACTTGGTCATCCCCCGCTGCAGAGCCTGCTCGATGGCCTTCTCGACGTGGGGCGGCACGGGGAAATCGGGCTCGCCCGCGGACAGGGACACGACGTCGCGCCCTTGCCGCTTGAGCTCCATGGCCCGTGCGGAGAAAGCGAGGGTTGCGGAGGGACGGACTGCCTGGACTCTGCGCGACAGCTTCTGCGTCACTTCTGGGCTCCCTGGGGTGGGCCGAACTTGCGCCGCAGCGCTTCGAGCACGTTGGGCGGCACCAGCCCGGCGACGTCTCCGCCGAGTCGCGCGACGTCCCGCACGAAGCGGCTCGAGATGTAGAAGTAGTCCTCTCCGGTCATCATGAAGAGCGTCTCGATTCCATTGTCGAGCTTGCGGTTCATGTTGGCCATCTGGAATTCGTACTCGAAGTCGGAGACCGCCCGCAGCCCGCGCAGGATGGTGTTGACCCCCTCCTCCTGCGCGAATTTGACGAGGAGCCCGCTGAACGTCTTCACCTGCACGCGCTGGTCGCTGCGCAGCGCTCCGCGCAGGAGGTCCACGCGCTCCTCGACGCTGAAAACGGCATCCTTGGCGGGGTTCTTCAGCACGGCGACGGTGAGGCCGTCGAAGATCTTCAGACCGCGCTGGATGATGGATAGATGGCCGTGGGTCGGCGGGTCGAACGACCCGGGATACAGGGCGATGCGCACCGAGTGCATCCTTGTTGAGGGCCGCGGCGGCGTCAACCGGCCCGCTCCACGAAGAGGAGGATGGTGTCCCCGTACCGCCGCTCCTCGACGAGGCGAAGGCCGGCCGGAACCTCCGGAGGCGGCTCGCGGCGCTCCTTCTCCAGCACCGCCCTGCCCCCCTCGGCGAGGACCGCATTCTCGGCCAGCAAGGCGAGGATCCGCTGGGTCGCCCGCGCCGCATAGGGCGGGTCGCTGAAGACCAGGTCGTAGGGGCCGCCCAGCCGGGGAATGGCGTGAAATACGTCCTCGCGGACGACCTGGCAGCGATCTTCGTACCCGAGCGACCCGGCATTGCGCAGGGCGACCGCGCAGGCGTTCTTGTCTTCGTCCACCAGCGTGGCCGTCTTCGCCCCGCGGGACAGCGCCTCTAGGCCCAGCGCGCCGGTGCCGGCGAAGAGATCGAGAACGCGCAATCCGTCGCAGCGCTGTCCGAGGACGTCGAAGAGACTCTGCCGCACCCGGTCCGACGTGGGACGGGTAGAGCGTCCTGGAACGGCGCGCAAAGGTCTTCCGCGCGCCTCGCCGCCGACGATCCTCACGCCTGGTCGCGCGGTGCGTTCTGCCCCACGCGCTCGGCGATCCGGGCCGCGGTGGCGCGGGCTCCGGCGCGCTCGAAAAGCTCCATGGCCTCGAAGCAGCAGAGGGCTTCCAGGCGGTCCTGCGTCTTGGCGGGGAGGTCGCGCAAGAGCCGCTGGTGCCGCGCCGCTGCTTGCTCCAGCGTGGCGCCGTTGTCGTCGGCCCACGACTGGAGCCGCTCCAGCAGTTCCCGCGGCGCCGCGCGGTGGAGCGCTCGCAGGAAGGGGCCCGCCGCGACGAGTTGCCGGAACCCCCGCTCGCGCAGCGCCGACGGCGACAACTCGGTGGTGGTGGAGAGCGCGACTCCGGACGCCCGCGCGGCCGCCTGCACGCCCTCCTCGTCCGGCACGCGGAGCGCGCTGGGCGGCGCGCCGCGCGAGGCGAGCTGGCGCACGAGCTCGAGGCCCAGCTCCGGAGATCCTCCGAGCGGAACGATCTCGAGACCCAGCTCCCGCTGGCACACCTGGGCAGCCACCAGGGCGGCATCGCGCGCGGAGGCCGCGGTATCGGGGCGGGCGGTGACGGCGACGCCGGTGAATCCCGTTTCGATCTCGCGCAGGATCCGGTCGCGCTCGGGCACCGCGCTTCCCTTGCGGGGCGGCTCCTTGAGGAACGCCATGGGGCCGAAGAAACGCACCTCGTCGGCGGCCTGGATGGCCGACTCGACGAACGAGGCGTCGTCGCGGGCTTCCTCGGGACCCTTCTCGTCGGCCGATCCGCTCGGGCGTGCGAGCAGGAGCCTGCGGCCGCCCAGCCGCGACACGGCGTTGGACGGCCTGCGCGCCCAGGCGGTCGCGAGCGGTGTATCGGGAGCGCTCAATGCACGATCTCTTCGTGGCGATAGCTCTCGCTCTCGAACTGGATGGTGGTGTGCTCGATCCCGAAGCGATCGCGCAAGAGCGCCTTGGCGTCGATGAGGATCTCGTCGTGACTCCGGCATTTCGGGCCGTCGCAGACGACGACGAGATGGCAACTGAGGGCGACGAGGCCGCTGGTGATGGTCCACACGTGCAGATCGTGGACCGCGTTCACGCCCGGGACCTGCCCGAGGGCTTCGTTCACTTTCTGGAAATCGAGATGCGCGGGAAACCCTTCGAGGAGGACGTCCACTGCTTCGCGGCAGAGCCGGACCGCGCTCCAGACGATGGTCCCGGCGATGACGAAGCTGATGATCGGATCCGCCTCCAGGTGGCCGGTGAGCGCGATGATTCCGGCCGCGGCGAGGACGCCGACGGAGTTGAGGAGATCTCCCGCGAGGTGGAGGAAGGTCGAGCGCAGATTCATGCTCGACTCTTGCGAATGGGTGAGCCAGAGCCCGATCGCGTTCAGCGCGATGCCGCCGCAGGCGAGGAGCGCGACCGCGCCGGCGTGGATCGGGTGCGGATTGCGCAACCGCTGGAACGCCTCGACGCCGATCACGATGGCGATGGCGATGAGGGCCGCTCCGTTGAGCAGGGCGGCGAGGATCTCGAGGCGGTAGTAGCCGTAGGTGCGCTTGGCATCGGCGGGCCGGCTGCCGATGTGGAGGGCGAAGACCGACAGCCCGATGGCGCCGACGTCGGCGAGCATGTGTCCGGCGTCGGACAGCAGGGCGAGGCTGTGGGTAAAGAAGCCTCCCGCCGCCTCGACCAGCATGGCGACGAGCGCTACCAGCAGCGTCAGCCTGAGCCTGCGCGCCTCTCCCTCGCGCTGCGGTCCGCGCGCGGGCGCCTGTATGTGAGGGTGGTGGTGGCCGTGTTGATGCGCGTCCGACATCCGGCCCCGATGATCGTTGGCTGCGCGCTGGCCCGCAAGGGGAACGATGTTACTGTTCGGCCATGGCGGTTCCGCTCCACGGCGCAGAAGAAGGATTCGCCGAAGGCCAGGACGGTACACGCATCTACTGGTCTGCCGTGGGCAGGGGCGCTCCCGCGCTCGTCTGCTGCGACGGAATCGGCTGCGACGGATTCGCCTGGAAGTACGTCGTCCGCGACTTCGCCCCCCGCCACCGCATCGTCCGCTGGCACTACCGCGGCCATGGCCGAAGCGCGGTGCCGCGCGACCTCGCCCGCGTGTCGTTCGACGACATCTGCGGCGATCTCGATGCCGTGATCGACGCGGCGGGCCTGAAGAAAGCGGTCATCCTCGGTCATTCGATGGGCGTCCAGGTCGCGCTCGAATACCACCGCCGCCATCCGGAGCGGGTGCTCGGACTCGGGCTCATCTGCGGAAGCTATGGCCTTCCGCTCGACACCTTCCACGACTCGCGGATGCTGAAGACGATGTTCCCCGCCCTGCTCCAGGCCGCCGCCCGCTGGCCGGAGGCCACCGAGTTCCTCTGGCGGGCGATCGTCAGCGGAGAGTGGGTGTACCAGATCGCCACCCACCTCGAGGTGAACGGGAAGCTGGTCCACCGCGAGGACTTCGCTCCCTACTTCACCCATCTCTCCGGGATGGATCCGGCGCTCTTCCTGGGCATGCTCAAGCACGCGAGCGAGCATTCCGCCGACGGCCACCTCGAGCACGTGAACGTGCCGACGCTCATCGTGGCCGGCACCGACGATACCTTCACGCCGTACCGCCTCTCCGAGGAGATGCACCGGCGCATCTCCGGCTCGGAGATGCTTTCCGTGCCGGGTGGGACGCACGTCGCTCCCATCGAGCAACCCGAGCTCATCGCTCTGCGGCTGGAGAAGTGGCTCTCGCGCATCTCCGGCAAGAAGCCCCAGGACCTCGCCGCCTCCTGAGCATGCGGCGAATCGCGCTCGCCCTCGCGCTGCTCTGCGCCGGGACCGCGCGCGCCGCCGATCCGCGCTTCGACTGGCAGACGATCGACACGCCGCATTTCGAGATCCACTTCCACCAGGGCGAGTACCGCTTCGCGGCCAAGCTCGCCCGGATGGCGGAAGCGGCCCATGCGCGGCTCTCGCCGCTCCTCGATCACGTCCCCGACGGCCGGACGCAAGTCGTCCTCACCGACGACACCGACTTCGCCAACGGCAGCGCGTCGCCAGTCCTCTACACGCTGGTGCATGGATTCGCGGCGCCGCCCGATCCGCGCTCCTCGATCAGCGATTTCGACGACTGGGTGGCGGAGCTTTTCAACCACGAGTACACGCACATCCTCCACCTCGACACCATCTCTGGCGTCCCCGCGGCCTTCAACACCGTCTTCGGTCAGCTCTGGGTCCCGAACGGCGCGCAGCCCTCCTGGTTCATCGAGGGCCTCGCCACCTTCGCGGAGAGCGACATCTCCGCCGGCGGCAGGGTGCGCTCCTCGACGGAGGAGATGACGGTCCGCGCGGAGGCGCTGGAAGGCGGGTTCCCGCGCATCGATCAGCTCTCCAATCTTCCGCTCGACTGGCCGCGCGCGGCCAGCTGGTACACGCTCGGCGGCCGCTTCCTCACGTACATCGGCGACGAGTACGGGATGGGAGCGCTGCGCGACCTTTCCCACGACTACGGCAGCCGCGCCATTCCCCTCGGGCTCAACATCTCCTCGGAGAAGGTGCTCGGCGAACCGTACCTCTCGCTCTATCCCCGCTTCCGCGAGTACGAGGTGGAGAAAGCGGAGGCGGTGCGCGATCGTGTTCACGCGGAAGGCGAAACGGAGCTCGAGGTCCTCACCCACCTCGGCGAGCTGACGCACTCGCCCCGGTTTTCCGCCGATGGAAAGACGCTCTACTTCTTCAACGCCGGCCCGCATCGCCTGCCGGAGATGCGCGCCATCGATCTCGCCGCTACCCCGCTCGCCCACCGGCACGTCGCGGACAGCTACGGGGAGGGAACCATCGCTCTCGACCGGAGCGGCCCGCACGAGCGGATCGTCTATTCGCGGGCCGAGGTCTACCAGGAGTTCGAGACCATCCAGGACCTCTACGCGCTCGATCCCTCGACCGGCGCAGGAGAGCGGCTCACGCGGGGCCTGCGCGCGAGCGAACCGGATGTCGCGAAGGACGGCACCATCGCGTTTTCGCAGCGGCTGCCCGGTGGAGGCACCGCCATCTCGGTGCTGGGGCCAGCCGGAGCGGCGCGCATTCTCTTCAGCGACCCGACCGGCGAGCCCGTGGCCTCGCCTCGCTGGTCGCCTTCGGGCGAGGAGCTTGCCTTCCTGCACCATCGCGAAGGCGCCTGGGACGTGCAGATCATCGCTCGCGACGGCGGCGAGCCGCGCGACGTGACGCACGACCGCGCCTTCGATCGCGACCCGTCGTGGACTCCCGACGGACGCTACCTGCTCTTCTCCAGCGACCGGACGGGCGTCTACGACATCTACGCGTACCGACTTGCCGACGGCGCGGTGCTGCGTGCGACCAACGTGGTCCTCGGGGCGTTCGAGCCCGAGGTCTCGCCCGACGGAAAGCGGCTTGCCCTGGTGACGTACGGAAGGGGCGGCTACGACCTCGCGCGCATGCCCTTCGATCCCGCGACCTTCCCGCCGGCCGAGAAGGCCGAGCAGCCCTACACGCGTCCGCCGGTCTCCGATCAGCCGCCCGAGGAGCTGTATCCGGTCCGCGCATATAGCCCGTGGAAGACCTTGCGGCCGCATTTCTGGCTTCCCTTCATCGCCAGCGACGGCCTGGGAAACATCGCCGGTGCTTTCACCGCGGGCTTCGACGCGACCTTCCGCCACGAGTACACCGCGGCCGCGTGGTGGGGAATCGATTCGGGGCAGCCCGGCTGGGATCTCTCCTACACGAACCACACGCAGTACGCGGACCTGAACTTCGGCACCTTCCGCGACGTGCAGTTGCCCGACAACGCCGGGTTCGGCTATACCGAACGGGTCCTGCAGGGAACGATCACCGCGACGTTTCCCTTCACCCAGGTCGAGCGTGCCCACTTCTTTGCCGTCGAGTACGAGCTGACCCATCTGGCGCGGAACACCGCCGCCATCGCTGGCCGCAATCCGCCGCCCGGGCTCATCGCCGCCGCCCTCGCCTCGTACGTCTATACGGATGCGCGGCGATTCGTGCGCAGCATCTCCTCCGAACAGGGCCAGCGATTCGTCCTCACGGCCCGCGTCGCCCATCCCGCGCTGGGATCCGATTTCAACTTCCGTCAGCTGACCGCCTCCTACGCGCGCTACTTCGCGCTCCCGTGGACGTGGTCGGCAACGCCGCTTCATCACGTGTTCGCCGCGCGGCTCGCGGGCGGGGTCGCACGCGGCGACCAGAATGAGCGGCATCTCTTCTCGCTCGGGGGCTTCGACTCCGGCGACCCGGTGAGCACCATCCTCAACCCCGTGAACGCGCCGGTGCGCATCCTTCGCGGCTACCGCTCCGGCTCCTTCTTCGGCGAAGCGTACGCGCTCGGCACCTTCGAGTACCGCCTGCCGCTCCTCGACATCGAGAGAGGAGTGTGGACGCTCCCCTTCTATCTCCGCCGGCTGCACGGGTCCGTCTTTACCGACGTCGGCGACGCCTGGATGCCGTTCCAGGACGGCCCCTTCTTGCCGCGCAACCATCCCTTCGCCCTGCATGCAGGTTCCGGCGCGGAGCTGCGGGCGGAAGTCGTCCTCGGCTACATCCTGCCGACCGACGTGCGCTTCGGCTGCGCCCATGGCCTCGAGCGGGGCCCCAACTCGATCCTCGACTGCTATGCGGCGCTCGGCGGCGTGTTCTGAGCGAGCCGTTTCACTTCGTCCGGCAGGCGGGCGAGATCGACCTCGTGCTGCTCGCCGGTGCGTAGCTCCTTGAGCTTGGCGCGGCCGCTCGACAGCTCCAGCTCGCCGACGACGAGCGCGAAACGCGCGCCGAGGGCGTTGGCGCGCTTGAGCTGGTTGGCGGCGTTGGACCCGCGGAAGGAGACCTCCGCGGCGATACCCGCTTCCCGGAGATGTTTCGCGAGCACGTCCGCGCGGGCTTCCTCGGCGGCTCCGAGCGGCGCGAGGAAGACGACCGGCCGCTCCTCCTTCTCGCGACCCGCCTGCGCGACGAGCAGCGCGAGCCGCTCGACTCCTGCGGCGAATCCGATGCCCGCCACGTCGCCGCCGCCCAGCTCCCGCACGAGGCCGTCGTAGCGCCCTCCGCCGGCGACGGTGCTCTGCGAGCCCAGACCGCTGGTCGCGATCGCCTCGTAGGTCGTGCGCGTGTAGTAGTCGAGCCCGCGCACGAGCTTCGGATCGACGAGGTGCGCAACGCCGAGGCGGGTGAGCGACTCGCGCAGCCCGTCGAAATGGGCTTTGCATTCGTCGCAGAGGTACGACTCCATCCGCGGCGCGCCCGCGGCCACTTCCTGGCACCGGGGATTCTTGCAGTCGAGCACGCGAATGGGATTCGTCTCCGTACGCTTCTTGCAATCCTCGCAAAGCCGATCGGCGTTTGCCCGCAGGTACTCTTGCAAAGCAGTGCGATAGGCAGGCCGGCAGCGCGCGTCCCCGAGCGTGTTGACGTGCATCTCGAAGGGCACGGCGAGGAACCGCAGCCAGCGATCGAGCATCTCGATCTGCTCGGCATCGATGCGCGGCCCGGTTGAGCCGAGGGCCTCGACGCCGATCTGCGTGAACTGCCGGTAGCGACCTCGCTGCTGCCGCTCGTGCCGGAACATCGGCCCCGCGTACCACCATTTCGTCTCGCCTCCCTGCTGCTGCACCGCGTGCTCGACGTAGGCGCGGACCAGCGAGGCGGTCCCCTCGGGGCGCATCGTCACTTGTGTGCCGTCGCGATCCTCGAAGGTGTACATCTCCTTGGAGACGATGTCGGTCGCATCCCCGATGCCGCGGGCGAAGAGCGCCGTCCGCTCGAGGATGGGAGTGCGCGCCTCGCGGTAGCCGTAGAGCGGAAAGATGTCGCGTGCCGCCTGCTCGATGAGTTGCAGGTGCCCCGTCCGCACCCAGGGGTCATCCTTCTTCAGATAGGTGTCGGTCGGCAGGACGTCGCGGGTACCTTTGACCGGCGGAATCTTCTCGCCCATCAACCCGCCGCTTCTTCGAGGGGCACGCCGAGCCGGGTCGGGACGCCGACCTGCAAGGAGGAGGAGAGCTTCACCCCGGGCGCAAACACGATCACGACGGTGGACCCCATCTCGAAGATGGCCAGCTCCCCGCCTTTGTCGACCGGAATCGGCTTGTCGTAGATCTTCCGCTGCACGGCGCGGGTGCGCCGGACGTTGGTGACGACGTCGTCGTACACGGCGCGGATGCGTCCGACGTTCATGGCGCCGACCGCCACCACGGCGCAAGGACCCCGCGGCGTCTCGAGGAAGGTGGTGACGCGCTCGTTGACGCAGAAGAGCCGATCGACGTTGCGCACCCCGACCGCGTTCACCGGCCAGAGCGTTCCGGGGACGTTGATGTAGCCGGTGATCTCTCCGCCGAGTGGAGCGTGGATGCGATGGTAGTTGTACGGGGCCAGATAGATGGTGAGGAACGATCCGCCGGAGAACTGGCGGGCGTCCTCGTCCGCCTCCGGTCCCCCGAACAGCTCGGCGAGCGTGTAGTGCTTGCCCTTCGCCTGCAGCAGCTTGCCGGAGACGATCTCGCCGATCTCCCCGACCGTGCCGTCGACGGGAGAGACGGGAAGCAGTCCCCCGGGCGCGATGGGACGTGCACCGGGCTTGAGCCGCCGGGTGAAGAACTCCGTGAAGGTCGGGTAGTCCTCGATGGACCGCTCCGCCTCGGTCGCGTCCACGCCGTACTTGCGCGCGAAGGTACGGATCACGGCGCGCATCACCGGCCGCGGAGCGCTCACACGGCAGGCCGCTCCGACCATGCGGGAGAGGGTGTTGCGGGGAAGCAGCTTGAGGACGTTGTAGGTCAGCTCCGCCATGCGGTCGGCGTTCCCTAACCGATCCCGCGCCGTGGCGCTACCGCCGCCACGACTAGTATCCCGCGTCCTGCCCGGCGGTTCCGGCACCCGGGAACTGCATCCCTGGCGGCAGCGGCGCGCCGGGGATGTAGAGGAATTGTTCGGTGGTGCCCGCATCCGTCGCGGCGCCCGAATTCGCCGCCGGGGCCGATCGCGCCTGTGTGCCCGCGTCGGGCGCCGGCGTTCCCGCGTCGGCAGGCGGCGCACCGGCGTCCGGGCCGGACACTTGCCGCGCCTCCGAATCGGGCATCCGCCGGTAGATGCGCCCGTCGGTCACCAGAACCATCTGACCGACGAACCCGGCCAACCTCTGCGTGCAAGCCGCGGCGCTGGAGAGGCGATACACGGTCCCCGAGCGATTGGTCACGTTCTCGCGAAACGGCTCCCCCGGCACCAGGCATCCCCCGCTCGCGGCGTTGATCTCGCTGAGCGAGGCGCCGGGTCCGAAGGGATCGGGCGGCGCTCCGGCGTCCACCTGGTCGAGCCCGAGGACCCGCGACGGATCGATGTTGGGCGCCGCCACTACGTCCTGGGCCGTCTTCTGCATCTTCTCGCGCTCGGCCCGCGACTTGGCGAACTCCTCGCGACCGCGCTTGATGGTTCCGAGGAGCGCTTCGGCGGGGGGCGCGTCCACGGAATCGTGATCGACCTTCTCCAGGAGGCCGGCCACCGTATCCATCTGCGGATCGCCGTAGGCGTCGTCGAGCTTCGACACATACAGCTGATCGTAGATGCGCCTTGCCTCCTGGTAATTCGGATCGGGAGGGCCGGGGGCCTTCCGGCAAGAGATCGCGAGAAGGAGCGCCAGGACGGCCGTGCGCGCGCGCATCGGGCGGGACCGTAGCATGGAGTGGATGGTTCGACAGGTTTTCGCGCAAACGAACCCGCCGTCGAAACGCTGCCGGGCAGCGCCGGCGGCGCTAGTATCGCGGCATGTGCCGGCTCTTCGGCTGCCGCACCGTCACCCCGGGCGCCGTCGCGCACGAGTTGCTCCACGGCGCCAACGCGCTCCGCATCCAGAGCCGCGAGCATCCCGACGGGTGGGGGCTCGGCTGGTACGTGGGCAGGGTGCCGCAGGTGGTGCGCAGCCTTTCCGCTGCCCACGGTGACGAGGATTTCGAGCACGTCGGCTCCTTCGTCACCGCCTCGACCATCCTCGCGCACTTGCGCAAGGCGAGCGTCGGGGCGGTCTCGCTCGTGAATACCCATCCGTTCGAGTGGGGTCCCTGGCTCTTCGCGCACAACGGAACCATCTCCGACTGGCGCCTGATTTCCCCGGCGGTGGAGACCCGCATCGATGCCGGCCTGCGCGCCAAGCTCCGCGGCGAGACCGACAGCGAGCGCTGCTTCTACCTGTTCCTCACCTGCCTCGCCGATCGTTGCGATCCCACCTCGGCAACCTTCGCGCACGCGGCCGCGGCGCTGGACCAGGCGGTCGGCGTCATCCGCTCCGCGGCTCGAGCGGCCGGGCAGCCCGAGCCCGCGACGACGTTTCTCGCGACCGCGCTTGATGGTTCCGAGGAGCGCTTCGGCGGGGGGCGCGTCCACGGAATCGTGATCGACCTTCTCCAGGAGGCCGGCCACCGTATCCATCTGCGGATCGCCGTAGGCGTCGTCGAGCTTCGACACATACAGCTGATCGTAGATGCGCCTTGCCTCCTGGTAATTCGGATCGGGAGGGCCGGGGGCCTTCCGGGCGTCGCGATGAGGTCGTCGAATCCAAGCGCGAACAGTTCCGCGGGCCCCGAGAGCCGGTAGAGATCGAGATGCTGCAAGGTGACCTTGCCGCCCCGGTAGAGATTGGCGAGCGCGAAGCTCGGCGAGGTCGCGGGTTCGGCGCCGGCGCCTTCCGCGGCCCCGCGCACGAACAGCGTCTTGCCCGCTCCCAGCTCACCCACCAGGGCGACGAAGTCGCCCTCACGCAGCGCGGCTCCGAGCCGTCTACCCAGCTCGAAGGTCGCCGCCGGCGAGGACAGCGCGAGGGTCAGCGGCCCCATCGGCGGAACACGCGTGGCAAGCCGACTTCCGCGATGTCGCTCGCGACCAGTCCGGTCTCTCCCGTGCGCCGCGCCGCCAGATCGCCCGCCAGGGCGTGCAGGAACACGGCCAGCCGCGCCCGTTCGCCGGTGCTCCCTCCGCCGGAGCGCCGCGCGAGCACCGCCGCGGTGATTCCGGTGAGCACGTCTCCCGCGCCGGCAGTCGCCATGCCCGGATTCCCGTGCGCGCACACCGCCGAGGTGCCTTCGGGATCGGCGACGACGGTCCGCGCGCCCTTGAGGACCACGCAGGCGCCGAAGCGGCTCGATGCCCGGACCGCCGCATCGATGCGGTCCGACTCGACGCGCTCGACCTCTTCGCCCGTGAGCCTCGAGAATTCCCCCGGATGCGGCGTGAGGACGGGGCGGACGGGCGCCTTGCGCAGCCGCTCGGCGATCGCGTCGCGCTCCTCGGCGAGGGCGTTCAAGGCATCGGCATCGAGCACGGTGGCGCAGCCGGGATCGAGCGCGGCGAGCAGCTCCCCGAGGAGCTGTCCGGTCTGCGGACCGCGCGGGATGCCGGGACCCATCGCGAACGCGGTCTTTCCCCGCAAAGCCGCCCGCAGCGGCGCCAGATCGCCGGGCCCGAGAGGACCGTTCCCGGGGAGCGGGACGCCCATCGCTTCCGGAACTCCCGGCAGCGCAGTCCGCAGCACTTCTGGTCGCGCGGCAAGCGTCACGAGCCCCGCTCCCGCCCGCAGCGCGGCGAGGACCACCAGCGTGGCCGCCCCGGCCTTGCCCTCCGAGCCCGCGACTGCCAGCACATGACCGAAATCGTTCTTGTGCGCGGTGGAGCGGCGAGGTGCCAACGCGGCCTTGCCCCAATTTTCATCCAATAGCTCGCAGGCTGGGGAGGTGAGCTTCTCCTCGAGCGCGCGGGGAATCCCGATCGGCGCCACCCGGACCTCGCCCGCGGACGCTGCGCCGGGATGGAGCCAGAGGCCCCGCTTCGGCAGGTGGAGCGTCACCGTCCGATGAGCCGAAGCGATGTGGGTAGGAAAGACCGACCCCGTGTCCGAATCGATGCCGGATGGAATGTCGATGGAGACGACCGGTGCGCCGCGCGATCCCGCTTCGTTGATGGCGTCGATGGCCGCGGCCTCCGCTCCGGCCGGCGGCCGCGAAAGGCCACTTCCGAAGATCGCATCCACCACCGCGTCTCCGCGCCCGAGGCGCGGCGCATCCGCGACCGAGGCGACGGGACCGGTCCACGCCTGCGCAGCCGCGAGCGCGTCGCCCTTCAGCTTCTCGCGAGCGGTGGCGACGACCACGACGGGCTC
>VBKL01000023.1 GCA_005879805.1 Deltaproteobacteria bacterium
CCTCGATCTCCAGGGCGGTGAGGACCTTGCGTGACTGCGCGATGCCGACGGCGGTCGCCGCGCCGAGTGCGAGCAGCGCGACCGCTCCCAGAGCGGCGAGGGCCAACCTTGCGGCGCGGAATGCTTCGCGCGTCGGTTGCTCCACGACGATGGCCCAGGGAGGATCGGTGAGTCGCTCCCAGCCCGCGACCACTTCTTCGCCGAGGCTGCTCTTGAACCTGGTCGGAGGCTCTCGTCCCGATTGGAGCTCCCGGGCGAAGACCGATTCAGCCACGCTCTCGCCGCTCACCACCGCCGAACGCAGTTGGCCCGCCCCGGCGGCGAACAGGCGGCCGTCGGCGTCGAAGGCGAGGGCGAAGCCGGTGTCGCCGACGCGGATGCGCTGCACCTCCCGCTGCAGCTCGAGCAGATCGAGCATGGCGCACACCGCCTGGCCCGGTGGACCGGGCGCCGGGACGCAGGCGTCCATCGACGGCGTCAGATCGTCTTTGATGTACAGGGCCGAGGAGACCTCCTTTCCGTGAAGCGCGTCGGCGAGCTGTTCCGGCCGGAGCCGCGGCAGCTTCGCGGGAGGGGTCTGCGCGTCGATGGTCGCAACCTTGCCGAGGCCCGGCGCGTCGAGGACCGCCTGCGCCAGCTTGCGAGGGGCGTCAGGGCTGCCTGCGACGGCGCCGGCCACTGCGCGCAAGAGCGTCTTTTGCTGCGAGATGTAGGCCGCGAGGCGGCGGCCGGCTTGTTCCGCGATGGAATGGAGGGCCTCCTGCGAAGCCCGTTCGGTCCTAACGCTGAGGATCTGCAAGGCGAGGATGCCCACCAGCGCGATGAGGACCCCCGATACGGCGACGATCAACACGAGACGGCGAGCGAAGGCATCGCTGCTCTCAGGCGCCTCGGTCACCGGTCGACCTCCCAGTCCGGGAGCGTCTCGAAGAACCCGTACGGACCGATGCGGGCGTTCTTGAACCGGGCGTCGATGATCGCGAGCCGCGCCGGCAGGCAGATGAAGGCGACGGGCGGGTCATCGGCCAGCTCTGTCATCGCGCGGGCCCAGTCGCCGGCATCGATGGCCGCGTCGACCCTGGGATTGGAAAAATTGCGCGCGACGAGCGGCGAATTGGTTCGCCAGAGGAGGGCCATTTCGCTCGGAGGCCAGGCGACGGGAAGCTCGATCGCGAGATCGAATTCCCCGGTCGCAACGCGGTGGCGGTAGTCCGCGAGCGACAGGTCCTCGATCTCGCCGGCGCGTGGACCGAGTGCCCGTTGGACCGCGAGCGCCATGCGCTCCATCGACGACCCGACCTTGAAGACGCCGGAGATGTTCAGACGCCTCCCCGGCGGAAGCGGACGGAATGAATCGGTCGGGGCGCCCATCGGCGCGCACCCTGCGGGATAGGCCAATCGAACGAGATCGGGCTGGCGGAGGGCCGCGACCAACGCGAGACGCGTGGGTCGATCGAGACGCTTCGTGTTGAAGGACACCGCGATCGCGTTCACGCTCGGTGCTTCGAGCAGACGGAATCGGGGCACGCCTTGGAAGAACTCGACCTGCTTCGGGTCGATCAATGGATAGCTATCCTCGTCTCCCGCCAGGGTGGCCAGGAACGCTTCGCGAGGCCCCTTGAAAGCTTGGAGAAGGACCTCGCCGATATGGTCTGCGAGCTTGTGATTCCTGCGGAGGAGCATGTGCGACGGGTCCTGCTCCACCACCGCGAACGGTCCGGTGCCGATCGCGCTCCCTTGCACCGTTTTGGAGATCAAGGTGCGACTCAAGATGGTTTCGGGAAGAACCGATTCCGACTCGATGACGATGGCACCCTCCTGCACGTGGGCTTTCAACCCGGAAGAGGTCAGCGACGCGATGATGTCGCCCATTCCAACCGGAGAGCCGTCGCTGAACCGGGCGTCCGGCCGGATCCAGGCGCGAACGGACTTCCCGTCGAGGCGATCCCATCGCGAGGCCAATGCGGGCTTCACGGTCCCATCCGCTTCGAGGCGCAGCAGCCCTTCGAAAACCCAGTCCTGTGCGAGAGTGCTGTACGAGCCCATCGGAGCGGGACTGAGGGGAGCCAATTCGCCCGAGGCGGCGATGCGAAGCCGGAAACTGCCCGCCTCGCCCGTACGCGAGCACCCTGCCAGAACGATCAACAGGAGCAGGCGGCGCAAGGCCGCGCCAACCTTGCAGGCGCGGCCGTGGCCGTCAAGAACGGCACGCCTATCCGATCATGTTGGGGCAGGGAAGCGCCTTGCGCGTGCTCTTCCGGCTGCTGCGGCGAATCTTCATATGCTTCTCCTCGGCAATGCGGCGCTAGGCCGCGTTTGACCACTCTTCGGTGCTGCCAAACTCCGCCAGGTACCGCTTCGTCACGGCCTCGCGGAAACTCGTCTCGAACGCCTCGAGCTTGCAGGCGACCTCGTCGGTGCGTCCGGTCTTCAAGTACTTGCTGCCCAGGCACCCGCCCATGCAGACCGGCAGATACGGGCAATCGCCGCACTTCTTCCACGGGCGCAGGACGAGGAGCGGCGCCTCCTTCTCGTCCGCCCGCGTGCCCACGCTGGCGACTTCCATTCCCGGGATGCCCGCCACCGCCGGGCATTTGTAGACTCGTCCGTCCGGGTCGATGGTGTAGCTGTTCTTCCAGTGCAGCTCGCAGGGGCCGAGCATCTCCTCCAGCGTCTCGTGCCTCTGCTCGCGCGATCCCAGGCCGCGCCGCTCGATGCTCTTGTTGAGCTGGACCAGGGTCTCGGTCTCGCCTTCGCCGGTGCAGCCCGTGCAGCTCGCCTTCTTCTTCTGGGTATCGATGATCGGCTTGAAGCGGACGCTCTCCAGCTTTCCCTGAAGACCTGCCGAATCGAGCCGCTCGAGCAGCTTCTCGAAGCTCGCCTGCTGGTCGGGCAGGAAGTTTCCTCCGATGCGGATGCGCACGATGGAGGCGCAGGCGACGACGTTCTCGAAGATCTGGTCGAAGCTGCCCCGGCCGTTGCGATAGGTCCGCATGCGGTCGTGCGTCTCGCGGTCGCCGTCGAGGGTCACCTTGAAAGTGCCATCGCCGAACCGCCGCAACTTCGCGGCGAAATCGGGAGTGAGGTTGACGCCGTTGGTGGTGCAGGACCAGGCGAAGGTGCCGCCCCGCGCCGCCATCGCCGCGGAGAGGATCTCGGCGGTGCGGAGGACGAAATCCTTCCGCGTGAGCGGCTCGCCGCCGAAGTAATGAACGTGGAGCGAGCGCAGCTTGCGCTCGTCGATGGCGCGGAGGATCCACTCGACGGTCGCCTCTTCCGTGGTGCCGTTCATCTTCCCGAACGCCGGATGCTCCTTCTGGAAGCAGTAGTCGCACGCCAGGTTGCAAGCGAGCGTCGGCATGAGGGTGACGTGCATCTCGCCGGGGATTCCGCCGGCGGCGCGATCGAGATGCTCGCGAAGCGCCTGGTCGTCGTCCTCGCGGCCTTCTACGAGGAAGCCGTCCTCGAGCAGCGCCGCTTGCGTCTCTTTCTCGTCAGTGCGAGCCGGCGAGGCACCGCGCGACCAGCGCCCGATGGCACCGAGCGTCGCCTGGTCGATGCCGACGTACCGGTCGGACAGTACGCTGTAGAGGACGTGCTCGCCGTCTCTAACATTGCGATAACTGACGACAAATCGCGAAAGCTGCATGCGGCGCGGCTTCGCAATGACGGTGCCAGCGGAGCCGTCTCGCGAACCACGACTGCGCAAAATTGCCTTCCGACCCTCGAAGAGATGCTTTGGAGGGGAAGGCCAGGATCCTGGCTGCTGGCCAGGAATCGAGCCCACGGGTGCTCGCGCTGAAGCTTGAACCCTGGCTTCCGCTCTCTCGGTCGGCTGATGCTTCGAGCGACTCTCTTCCCTCGGAGAATGACGAAATCCCCAGCCGCAGCCAGCCTTTCGGCCGATTCAGCCAAGAACTTGGCTCCCGGCTGGCAAGGGGTTTGCTTCTGCGCGGCAGAATGCAAACCAATGAATTGATTGGTGTACGGCACCTCTCCGCGAGCGGGAGGCGCATTCCCGTCTTGTTCTTCCAGAACGAGGGCGGCTCCTTCGCCGGCCATTGTCTGCTCGCGGACGATGACACCGCGATCATCGACGGCCCTTCGCCCGAGGCGGTCCTCGCCCTCTTCGAACGCCTCATCGAGGATGTCTTGTTCCTCCGCAGCCCGATCGCGGCCAGCGCGGGGCTCTGCGCGAGGGCGGTCTAGCCGCACTTCATCGCGGCGGCCGCCCCTCCGGCGTCGCCCGGCGCAGCCTGCGCGCCGCGGCGATCCCGATCACCACCGCCGCGACGATGCTCGCCGCGAGAAGCCCCCAGACGAGGGGGCCAGGCACGAGGCTCTCGCCTTCTTCCAGCGCCTCGGCGCTCGGAACCAGCGACCCCGCCCAGGCATAGAGCAGAGCACCTGGAGCCATGCCGAGGAACGTGCCCAGCGCGAGGTCGCGAAGACGCATCCCGGTCAGACCCAGCACCGCGTTCGTCGGCGTGAAGGGAAGGATGGGAGCGAGGCGCAAGAGCGCCACCGTCCAGGCGCCCCCTTCTTCGGCAAGATCCGAGAGTGCGCGCGCCTTGGGATGCTCGCGCAGCGCT
>VBKL01000130.1 GCA_005879805.1 Deltaproteobacteria bacterium
GTCCTCGACGAGTTCCACCCCCGCGCCCGCGAGATCCTGAAGCAGGTCCATCTCGAGGGTAAGGAGCAGGTGCGGGCGGCGGATCTCTCGCATGGGCAGAAGCGGAACCTGGAAATCGGCATTTCCCTCACCCAGGACCCCAAGGTCCTGCTGCTCGACGAGCCCACGAGCGGCATGGGGAGGGAGGACGTCGACCGCACCGTCCAACTCGGCCGCGAGGTCGCGAAAGGGCGGACCGTCGTGCTGGTCGAGCACAACATGGGCGTCGTGGCGCAGCTTGCTCATCGCATCACGGTGCTCGCCCGCGGCCAGGTGTTGGCGCGCGGCACCTACGACGAGGTCCGCAGCGACCCCCGGGTCGTCGAGGCCTATCTAGGGGAAGCCCAGTGACCGCGCCCCTCCTCGAGGTGAAGAACCTCGACGCCTGGTACGGCGAGGCGCAGGCGCTGCACGGCGTCTCGCTGACGGTCGAGCGCGGCGAGTGCGTCGCGCTCCTCGGCCGCAACGGGGCCGGCAAGACCACGACTCTGCGCTCCATCATGGGGGTCTTGCGCAAGAAGCGCGGCGAGATCCGCTTCGAGGGTCAGGACATCTCCAAACTTTCGAGCCACCAGATCGCGCGGCGCGGGATCTCCTGGGTGCCCGAGGAGCGGGCCATCTTCGCCACGCTCACCGTGCAGGAGAACCTCGAGCTGCCGCCCGCCTGGCGAAGCGGGTGGAGCGTAGCCCGCTGCCAGGAGGCGTTTCCCGCCCTGCGCGACCGCGCCGTGCATTCGGGCGCGAAGCTTTCCGGAGGCGAGCAGCAGATGCTGGCCATCGCCCGTGTGCTCCGGGCGGGTCCCACGCTCCTACTGCTCGACGAGCCGTCGGAAGGCCTCGCTCCGGTGGTAGTGCAGCAGATCGGCCGCATCCTGCGCGAGCTGAAGCAGAACGGCCAGTCGATGCTGCTGGTCGAGTCGAACCTGCATTTCGCTCTTTCCCTCGCCGACCGGCACGTCCTCATCGTCGACGGCGAGGTGAAGGAGAGCCTGACGGGCGACGAGGTGCGGGCGCGGGACAAGGAACTGATCGATTACCTGAGCGTTTGACGTTTTCCGCTAGCGACGACATTTCGAGAAGCCAGGAGGAACGGAACATGAAGACATCGAGGATTCTTATCGCCCTTCTTTGCGCCGCGCCGGCGGCCTTCGCTCAGAAGCTGCAGCTGAGCGGAGACGCCGTGAAGATCGGCCTGCTCACCGACATGAACGGCGTCTACTCGGCGATTTCCGGCCCCGGCGCGCTCAAGTCGGCGGAAATGGCCGCCGACGACTTCATGAAGGCCAACAAGGACTTCGCCGGAAAGGTCTCGGTCATCGCCGTCGACCACCAGAACAAGGCGGACATCGCGACCAACAAAGCCAACGAGATGTTCGAGCGGCAGGAGATCGATCTCATCACCGACAACGTCAATTCCGCTACCGCGCTGGCGATCGCCTCGGTCACCCAGCAGCGCAACAAGCTCTTCATCAACACGGGCGCGGGGACCAGTCAGCTCACCAACGAGAACTGCAACCACAACACCTTCCACTACGCCTACGACAACTACATGCTGGCGAACGGCACCGGCACCGCCGTCACCAAGCAGGGCGGCAAGACCTGGTACATGATCTATCCGAACTACGCCTTCGGCCAGAACCTCGAGCGGCAGATGCGGGCCGCGGTGGAGAAGGCGGGCGGCAAGATCGTCGCGCCGAGCGACGCGACTCCGTTCCCGAACACCGACTTCTCCACCTTCATCCTCAAGGCGCAGAGCCTGAAGCCGCAGATCTTCGGCACCATGCAGGCCGGCGCGGACCTCGTGAACGTGGTCAAGCAGTACAACGAGTTCGGGCTCAAGAAGCAGGGCATCGGGCTCGCCATCGGCCTGCTCTTCGAGAGCGACGTCGCGGCGCTCGGTCAGGACGCCTACGAGGGCGCCACCGCCACCGTCCCGTGGTTCTGGAACCTCGATAAGAAGGCGACGGACTGGACCCGGAGGTTCGAGAAGGAAGTGGGACACAAGCCGAGCTTCGATCAGGCGGCGGTGTACTCGGCCGTGACCACCTATCTCGATGCCGTCAAGCGGGCGAAGACCGACGACCCCGAAAAGGTCATCGCCGCCCTCGAGGGTCATGGCTTCAACGACTTCTTCGCCCACAACGCGACCATCCGCAAGGAGGACCATCGCGTCATCCTCGACGTCTACCAGGTCAAGGTGAAGCCGAAGAAGGACGCCAAGGAGGAGGGCGACTACTACACGAAGATCAACACCACGTCGGCGAAGGACGCCTTCACTCCGCTTTCCGAGTCGAAGTGCAAGATGGCGACCACCGCCTCGCGATGAACTGGCAGCTGGTCCTCATCCAGGTCTTCAACGGCCTCGTGAACGGCGCCTTCTACGCGCTGCTCTCGCTGGGGCTGGCGGTCATCTTCGGCATGCTAGGCATCGTGAACTTCGCTCACGGCGCGCTGTACATGCTGGGGGCGTTCATCGCCTACGCGATCGGGGAGCGATTCGGCATCGGGTTCTGGCCGGCGCTGATCGTCGCCCCGATCGCGGTGGGCATCATCGGGGTCGTTCTCGAACGGCTTCTGTTGCGCAGGTTGTACGACGTTCCCGCGGCGTACAACCTGCTCCTCACCTTCGGCCTCACCCTCCTCATCCAGGACGGCGTGCGGGTCATCTACGGTATTTCCGGGCAGCCCTACGCCGGGCCCGCGCAGCTCGGCGGCGCCACCAACCTGGGCTTCACCTACTTCCCGACCTACCGGCTGTTCGTCATCGGCGTGTCGATTCTGTTGTGCGGGACGACGTGGTTCATCATCGAGCGCACTCGCGTCGGAGCCGTCGTGCGCGCGTGCACGGAGAACCCGACGGTGACGCGGGCCTTCGGCATCGACGTGTCGCTCTGGGTGACGGCAGTGTTCGGGTTCGGAGCGCTGCTTGCGGGAATCGCGGGCGTCATGGCGGCGCCCATCTACAGCGTCGATCCGCTCATGGGCGCGGACCTCATCGTCACCACCTTCGCGGTGGTCGTGATCGGGGGGCTGGGATCGATCCTCGGGTCCGTCATGACGGGGTTCATGGTCGGAGTCCTGGTGGCGATCGGCTCGGCGGTCTATCCGCCCATCGCGAATACCTTGATCTTCATCCTCATGGCTCTCGTCCTGCTATTGCGGCCGAGCGGCCTCTTCGGACTCGCGGAAGCGCGATGACTCGCTGGATCGTCCGGGCAACCATCGTCGTCCTGGCGCTCTTGTTGCCGCACCTCATGTACCCGACGCTCGCCGTGGAGATCCTTTGCGGCGGCCTCTTCGCGCTCGCCTTCGATCTGGTGTTCGGCTACGTCGGGCTGCTTTCCTTCGGCCACGCCGCGTTCTGGGGAACGGCGTCGTACGTGGCGGCGAACATCCTCGTCCGCACGGGGCTGCCCGTGCCGGTCGCGATCGTCGCCGGCGCGCTCGCTGCGCTCGTCGTCTCCATCCCCATCGGCTATCTCTCCATTCGCAGCTCGGGGATCTACTTCTCGATGATCACGCTGGCGTTCGCCGAGATGATCCACTTCGTCGCGCTGCAGGCCGACCAGTGGACCGGCGGCGACAACGGCATGCCCGGGATTCCCCGCCCGCGCTTCTTGGGGATCGACTTCAACGACGGAGTGCAGCTCTACTACTTCGCGCTGGTCTTCATCGCCATCGGTTACCTGATCGCGACGCGCGCCATCACCTCTCCGTTCGGTCAGGCGCTGCGCGCCATCCGCGACAACCGGGTCCGCGCGCAGAGCGTCGGGTACAACCCGCGCAAGCAGATGCTGCTCGCTTTCGTCCTCTCCGCCTTCTTGTCGGGGCTCGCCGGAGCCATCAACACCGTCGCCCACGGAGTTGTTTCGCTGGACGCCGTCCACTGGCGACTCTCCGGCGAGGTGGTGATGATGACGCTCCTCGGCGGAAGCACCACCGTGCTCGGCCCGTTCGTGGGCGCGGCGGTGGTGCGGGCGCTCGAGCATTTCCTCGCGAGCAGTACCGCGGCGGTCGGCATCGTCACCGGCGCGGTGTTCGTGGTCACCGTGCTCTTCTTCCGCCGCGGCGTGGTCGGTTCGCTGCTGGCGCTCGACCACTACTTCGCGGCGCGCCACCAGGTGAAGGCGCTCGCCTCGCCGAAACCGGGAGAACCCCAGCCCGGCGAGGCGCGTGCGAAGAGCTGAGAGGAGCCGGCCATGACCTCCCTCCCCGAGGGAACCGCACGAGACTTCCACCAGCGGCTGCAAAAAGCGCAGGACGCGTTCGCCGCCCGTTATCCGGGCGAATCGTCGAGCAGGCAGCCGGTGCACACGGTCTACGGCGGCGCGCACCTCTTCAAGTCGGACACGGTGAAGAAGCTGGGCGAGATCGCGCTGCGCTCGCTCGGCGAATACGCGCCGGAGGCGAAGACCTTCGCCGAGGCGATCGGCATCCGCGCGGACCTGGCGGAAAAGGTCTACGCGCGCGTGCAGGAGAAGCTTCGCCGCGAAGCGGTCGAGGACTTCCGCATCGACTTCGAGGACGGCTACGGCAACCGGCCCGATTCCGAGGAGGACGGGCACGCACGACAGGCGGCGGAGGAGACCGCCAAGGGGCTCGAGCAGGGAACGCTCCCGCCCTTCGTAGGGATCCGCATCAAGACCTTCTCGGCGGAACTGGGACCGCGCGCGTTGCGCACGCTGGACCTCTACCTCACGACGTTGATCGCGCGGACAGGCGGCCGGCTTCCGCCGAGCTTCGTCGTCACGCTGCCCAAGGTTGTCAGCCCGGCGCAGGTCTCGGTGCTCGTCGACGCCTTCGAGGCGCTGGAGCCGAAGCTGCGCATCCCACGCGGCGCGCTGCGGATGGAGTCGATGATCGAGACCACCCAGTCGATCCTCGACGAGAACGGCGAGTCGATGTTGCCGAAGCTGCTCGCCGCGGCGCGCGGCCGCTGCTTCGCGGCGCACTTCGGCACCTACGACTACACGGCCTCGTGCAACATCGTCTCGACGTACCAGAGCATGCGGCATCCGGCCTGCGACTTCGCCAAGCACATGATGAAGGTGGCGTACGCGGGGACCGGCATCTTCCTCTCCGACGGCGCCACCACCACCATGCCGATCGCCCCGCACAAGGCGGCGAAGGGCACGCAGCTTTCGCCGGAGCAGGTGCGCGACAACCAGCGCGCGGTGCATGCGGCGTGGCGGCTCCACGCGGACGACCTGCGCCATTCGCTGGTCAACGGGTTCTATCAGGGATGGGACCTGCATCCCGCGCAGCTTCCCAGCCGCTACGGCGCGCTCTACGCGTTCTTCCTCGAAGGCCTCGCCGGCGCGACGGAGCGCCTGCGCAATTTCGTCGGGAAGCTCGGGCAAGCTACGCTCTCGGGCGACACCTTCGACGACGCGGCGACGGGGCAGGGGCTGCTCAACTTCTTCCTCCGCGGCACGGGCTGCGGCGCGCTCAGCGAGGAGGAGGCGCTGGCGACGGGCATCACGCTCGAGGAATTGCGCGGCCGCAGCTTCGCGAAGATCGCGCAGAACCGGCGGAAGGGCTGAGCGTCAGCGGGTGCTGTTCTTCGGCAATCGCTTCTTCGGCACTTGCACGAGGACGGTGTAGAGCGGGTCGACGATCTGGACCACCTTGGCGAGCGAGGCCTGGGAGACGAACTGGTAAGCGTCCATCTCGGAGAGGCCGCTCCGCTCGCGCACCCACTGCACCATGTCCTTGAAGGCGATGCGGGCGGCGTCCTCGAGCGGGCGGGCCGCGCCGACCGACATGAGGAACTCGCCGTTCTCGATGCGCGGCCAGGGCGTCTCGCGATGCTTGATGAGGTCGACCGTCAATTCCACGTTCATCGCGCCTTCCACGGCGGTACCGATGATCTCGCCTTCGCCCATCCCGAAGTGCCCGTCGCCGAAAGAGAAGAGCGCCCCGGGAACGCGCACGCCTAGATAGACCGTGTTGCCGGCGCGGACCTCGGGGCAGTCCATGTTGCCGCCGAAATCCCCCGGCACGATCGTGGAGCGTGCCTCTCCGCCGCCCGGCGCGACGCCGAGGCAGCCGAGGAAGGGCCGCAACGGGACTTCCCACGTCGCACGGCCGTCGGTGGAATGCGTGCGCAACAGGCCCGCCTTCTCGTCCACGTCGTAGAACCAGACCGTCTCCGGCAGATCCGGTCCCAGCACCGCGGTGCGATCGGTGCCGTTCAGCGCGCCGAAGCCCGGGAAGAACGACGAGAGTCCCTGCGGCCGGGCCGGAGAGAGCTTCTCGATGTGGATGGCGATGGTGTCGCCCGGCTCCGCGCCGTCCACGTAGAACGGCCCGGTCTGCGGGTTGTCATGCCCCGGCGGCACCACCTTGGTGGGAAGCTGCCCCGGCCTGGTGACCGCGCCGTCGAAGCAGTCCTCCGTCCAGGAGACGAGCCGCGTCCCCGGCTTGAGGTGCAAGACCGGCGGATGGCCGCCGGCTGAGCTGCTCGCTCGCGAGCTCCTCGTCGAAGTACCCGGACATGAAGAGCACCGGCAGGTTGGACCTCTGCGCGCGCAGCTCGTCGCTCAGCTCCTTGCCGGAGCCGCCGGGCATCACCAGGTCGGTGAGCAAGAGATCGATCTTCTCGATCTGGCCTTTGGCGACGGCCAGCGCCTCGCGCTTGCAGGCCGCTTCCAGGACACGATAGCCGGCCTGCTCCAGGGATCTCCGCGTGGCCTGCCGGACGGCGCGCTCGTCCTCGACGACGAGGATGGTCTCGCTGCCGCCCTTGGGCAGAGGCTCCTTGGCGGCCGCCGCGGCGGGTTGCTCGTCGGTCACGGGAAAGAGGAGGCGGAAGCTGGTTCCTGCGCCGGTCGCCGAGATGAGCGAGATCGATCCGCCAGACTGTTTGACGATGCCGTGCACGGTGGCGAGACCGAGACCGGTGCCGCGGCCCTTGGGCTTGGTGGTGAAGAACGGCTCGAAGACCCGCGCGGCCACCTCGGGCGGCATGCCGCAGCCCGTGTCCTGCACGGTGAGCTCGACGTAGAGGCCCGGGCGGATCGAGTCGCGCTTCGCTTCCGCGTCGGCCACCTCCACGTTGCGGGTCGCGATGTGCAGCCGCCCGCCCTCGGGCATCGCGTCGCGTGCGTTGACGGCGAGGTTCAGGAGCACCTGCTCGAGCTGGGTGGGATCGGCGCGGACGAGCGAGCCTGCCGCCTGCAGATCGGAGGAGAGCTCGATGTGCGCCCCGAGCGTGCGCTTGAGGATCTTCTCGATGTCGAGGACCGCCTTGCGCAGATCGAGCGGCCGTGGCTGGCACGGCTCGCGACGGCCAAAAGAAAGCACGCGCCGCGTGAGATCTGCCGCACGCTCCGCCGCCTCGCGGATCTGCCGCGCGTCCTCGCGCTGATCGGGATCCTGGATCGACTCTTCGAGGAACTCCGCGTTGGTGGTGATGACCGCGATGACGTTGTTGAAGTCGTGGGCGATGCCGCCGGCGAACTGCCCGATGAGAGCGAGCCTTTCTTGTTGTTCGGCGCGGGCCTGCTCCTCGCGTTCCTCGGTCACTTCCCGCAGGGTGATGAGGGTCTGCGAATCGAGCGCGACCTGGGAGAGAGCGAAGATCCTCCGGCCGGCGGTCACTTCGACCGTTCCCTTGAGCGGCAGCGCGACGTCTCCGAGCCGGGGCAAGAGATCGCCTTGCCGCGTATTGGTGAGCACCGGGAGGAGCGCTTCCGCCCTCTGGTTCACCATCACGAGGCGGCCCTCGGCGTCGAGGAGGAGCACGCCGTCGGGAAGGCCGCGGACGATCCGCTCGAGCCGGGCCCGGTGCTCGGCGTGCACGGCGTTGACCTTCTGCACGAGCAAGGCGTTGTGGATGGCCACCGCGGCCTGGTTGGTGATCATGGAGAAGAGCTGCAGGTCCTTCTCGCGGAAGACGCCGAGGCCGCGCGAGTCGAGCTGCATCGCGCCGACCAGCGTGCCCCGGTAGAACATCGGAACGCACATCAAGGAGCGGATTCCCTCGGCGCAAAGGCTGGCGGCGCCGTTGAAGCGCCCGTCAACCGCCGCGTCGGCGGAGATGACGCCCGCCTTGGCCGCCACCACTTCCCGCAAGAGGCTCAGGGAGAGCGGCACGTCGAGGTCTTCGCCGCCGCGTCCCCGGCCGATCTGCAGCGTCGCTTCCAGCGTGCCGGGATCGAGGATGGCGATCGCTCCGCGGTCGGCGGCGAGCAGCGGAATCGCTGCGTCGAGGATGCGTCCGAGCAGCGTCGGCAGATGGTGCTCCACTCCGATCGCCCGGCTCAGCTCGATTCCGGCGCGCAGCTTGTCGTAGTCGCGCCGGAGCTCAGTTTCCGAGGCGATGAGCGCGGCGGGCCGGAAGCCGGGAACGTCGGCGACCGAGATGCGCAGCTCGGTGCTCCCGAGCGCCGGGTCCTGCGACTGGAAGCGGAACCGGGCCAGCCCGATCTGGAGCTCGTCGCCGTGGGCGAGCACGGCCTTCTGCACCTTCTCGCCTCGCACCACGACGCCGTGCTTGCTGGCCAGGTCGACGACCTCGTATCGGCCGTCTTCGAGCAACCGTATCTCGGCGTGCCGCCGGGACACGCTGGGATCCTCGACGCACACTTCGCAGGTGGGGTCGCGGCCGACGACGGCGCGCGCTCCCACCTCGAAGGTGCGGGGCTCCCCCGCGAGAGGAATCAGCGAAGGCATGTCGGCCTACAGGTTGACGAGGCCGAGGAGGTTGAGGTCGCGATACTCGTTCATGAGCAGCGTGCCGCTCGAGAAGTGGGACTTCGCTCCGCAGCCGAGGTTCAGGACCTTGGAGAGGATGCACTGGTCGACGACGCCGAACACGGTGCGCAGGTCGACGACGCGGGGCAGGGTCACGCAGCGGGCGCCGGTGTCGGTCCATTCCGACTCGAAGGTCCAGTTCTGGGTGTCCGTCTGGACACCGAGCCCGTCATAGAGGTTGATGACGCGCCCGTTGAGGGTCCAGGGCTTGCCGTTGCCGCAGTAGTCGGCGCGCAAGAGGCGGGTGCAGGCCTGGTGGTACTTGCGCAGCGAGGTGCCGTTCTTCGAGGCCCAGGGCTTGTAGCCCATCTCCACGCACTTCGCGAGGGCGGTGAGCCGGCAGCCGAAGGTGAAGCGGGTGCTGCTCGCCGTCCATGACCCGCCCGTGGGCGTGTTCTCGCTATAGTCCCAGGTGCCCGCGAGCGCGACGGCGGCGATCGGGTTGCCGTTGGCGTCGTCGCCGCAGAGCGGTTCCCAGGAGCCGTCCGAGCGGTAGGAGACGTTGTAGAACCAGACGTCCAAGTTCGAGCCCGATCCCTGCGAGACGCTGTCGATGCGCATCGGCAGCGACGAGCCGTCCGAGAGGACGCCGGCGAAGGACGCGCCGGCGAGGTGGCTTCCGCTCAGGGACTTGCCGTTGGCGGTCACGCCGGCGAGCTGTGCGCCGTTGAGCGACACGCCATTGAGCGAGACGCCGTTGAGCGAGACGCCGTTGAGCGACACGCCGTTGAGCGAGACGCCGTTGAGCGAGACGCCGTTGAGGGAGACACCGTTCAGCGAGACGCCGTTGCTCGCGGTGAGCGTGCCGTCCCTCGAATCGACCACGTTGAGGGTCGAGGGATCCTGGCCAGTGCCGCAGGCGGCCAGGGTCGCGAGGAGGGGAAGGAGAAGGGTTCGGGGCGAGATGAAGCGCATTGTCGTCAGGCCTCTCAGGGTCGGGTGCTGGCAGGAAGTAGAGCAAGTGCCGTGCCTGCGGAAAAAGGCTCTCTTTGTGTTCAAAGTGCTCTTCCGGGAAGCAGCACCTGCTCGAAACCGGCAGGTCCTGCCTGCAGCTTCTGCCGTGTGGTTCATCGGAGCACCGAGGCGCACACGCGCAGGCCCACGGTCAGGTCGCGGATCGACGCTTCCGGATCGAGGGCGTCGCCATGGGGGAATTGCCGCTCGTCGGCGCCGCGGGCGGCGCGCTCCCATTCCACCTCGTCGCAGAGCCGGGCATTGGGAACGCGGCCGGTGCGGGAGAGCCAGGCGGCATAGGCGCGGGCATCGTCCGCGGCGACGCCGCTGACCGGGAAGTTGAGCCAGTCCTGCGAGGCGGCGGTCTTGCGCGAGGGATAGGCGATGACCTCCCCTTCCTGCGCCGAGAGGTTCCGCGAGGTGGGCTGCACGCTCAGGCGCCACTTTCCGTCCGGCCCCTGCTTCAGCTCGAGCGCTCCGGTGAATCCGACCCGGGCAACGCGCGGGAGGCGCTTCGCGCGCTCCTTGGGCGGGAGCGCCTCGAGGAAAGCGATCCAGTCGGCGAAGGTGGTCTCGTGGCGCGCGATGAGATAGCCGTCGGTGGTGCGGGCGTGGATTGGCACCGTCTTGTAGAAGCTGCGGCGCTGCTCCTCGCTCGCGGCGCTGCCGAACAGGAACCGGCCAGGGGGCACGTAGACGTATCCTTCCGGGACCGACTCCGCCGGCGGCAACTGGACATCGAGCGCCAAGCGCTCTCCGCGCGCCAGGCGCAGCGGCGCGGCGACCTGCGCCCGTCCCTTGGCGCGGAAGACGACGAGGTAGGAGCCCGGCTCGAGGTCCTGCACCTGGGCACTTCCCGAGAACGAGCGCACCTGTTCGAGCCGGAGCCGCCCGCGGCCGTCGCTGAGATACCGGTGCACCTCGACGGAGGCTTCGGGCGAGCATCCGATGGCGAGCGTCGCGGGAGCCGACCAGCGCCTGCGACGGGCGCCGCCGTCGTCGAAGAGGGCGAGGCGCTGTACGAGCTCGTCCCGCTCGAGCAGCCGGCCCGCGTCTTCCGCCACGTAGGCGCGCTCGAGGAGCATGTCCCCGAAGAGGGAGCGGACGTCGCTGCGGCTTCCGTCGAGCGAGAATGCAGTCTCCAGCTCGCGGGTCGCGCTGGCGTAATCCTGCGCGACCTGAGTGCGCAGATCGAGGACCCGGCTCCACGTCCGCTCCGCCGCCTCGATTTCGCGGGCGTCGAAGAGCGCGAAGGCCTGCTTGCGCGCCTGATCGAGGGCGCTGGCGCTGTGGCGCGAGGCTTCCAGGGCGGCGCGGCCGGTCTCGAGCCGCGCATCGACCTTGGCACGCAGCTCTGCGCGCGTATCGAGCCAGATGCCGCCACCGACCAGCGCCAGCACCACAGGCACGGCTACGATGGCAAGGCGCCTGGTCAGGCGCGCGCGCCGTTGCGCCTTGTGGCTCGCCTCCAGAAAGCGCCGCTCGCGCGGGGGTAATTCCTCGAGATCGAGGCGCGCCGCCTCGGCGAGCTGGGGGCCGCGCCAGAGCGCTTCGCGCTCGAAGCCGAGGCGTTCCCACTCGACCACCGCGCGTGAGACGCGGTCGCGGACGGCGCGCTGGTCGACGGTGTCGTCCAGCCAGCGGCGCAGCGCGGGCCAGTCGCGGATGAGGGCCTCGTGCGCGATGTCGACGGCCGCGCCGTCGTTGGCATCGTGCGCCACCAGCAGCCGGCCCCGGACGAGCCCGTCGAGGGTGGCTTTCGCGGTCGGATCGCTCGCGGTCAGCTCCGTCTCGCTGCGCCGCGCGCGGGTGCGATCGGAGGTGACCAGCTCGAGGAAGATGCGGCGGGCCTGATCGCGCTGGTCGGGGCGCAATCCATTCAAGACGCTGTCCGCATGGCGCGCGAGAGCGCCGGCGACCCCGCCCATCGCCTCGAGGGCCGAGGTGCGGATGGTGGCCGCTTCTCGATCGCGCGCCGACCACAGCTCCGCGAGCGCGAACTGGAGCAACGGCAGTCCGCCCTCGGCCGTCGCGGTCGATTCGACGAGCATGCGGATGAGATCCTCCGACTCGAAGCGCACGCCGAGGGACGCCGCCGGGCCGATCACCGCTTCGCGGATTCCTTCGCGCGAGAGCGGCCGCAAGAGATAGAGGGCGCGGCCGATCTGCTCCGCCATTCCGGGCAGCGGCGCCAGCCTGGTGAGGAAGTCTCCGCGCACGGTGGCGACGACGCGGAGCGACGGACCGGCGCTCCACATCCATCCGAGCGCGCGACAGAAGTCGGCCGCCTCGGAGGGATCGCTCTGGGTGATGATTTCTTCCAGTTGATCGATGAAGAGCAAGAACCCGCCCGCGCCGCCGACCTTCTGGCGCAGTGCGCGCGGGACCTCGGCCGGATCGCGGACGATCTGCCGGGCTACCTCTCCCTCGTCGCCGCCGAGATGGGGGCTGAGCGCGGCCGCGAGCGCAGCCACCGGATGCCGGCTCGGCACCAGCGTCGCGGCCTTCCATCCCTCGCCGAGAGCGCCCTCCTCGACCGCGGGGATCACGCCCGCGCGCGCGAGCGACGACTTGCCCACTCCGGAGTCGCCGACGATGAGCGTGAACGGCTCGCTGCGCAGGCGCTCGACCAGCTCGCGCACCGCTCCGTCGCGGCCGAAGAAGAAGGCGCGGTCGCGGGCCTGGAAAGCCTGCAGGCCCTGGTAGGGATTCTCGGTGGCGTGCGAGGAGTGGCGCCGCGCGGCACCCAGCTGATCGAACGCCTCCCGCAATTCGTCGGCGGAGGCGAAGCGCTCGCTCGCGTCGCGCCGCAGGCAACGATCGATGGCGGCGGCGAAGCGCGGCTCGACGGCGCACACCTCGGCGAGCGGCTTGGCGTCCGAGTCGAGGACCGCCGCGCGCAGGTCCTGCATCTGCCCGCGATCGTGCGGCGGATGGCCGGAGAGCAAATGGTAGAGGAGCGCGCCGAGCGAATAGATGTCGGAGCGGAAGGAGGCCGGCTCGGCGCGCCAGACCTCCGGCGCCATGTAGAGCGGCGTGCCCATCACCGCTCCGGGAAGGGTGGCGGAGACGGGCGGCGACGAGGTGCGCGCGACGAGCGCAGCGACGTTATCGGGGGGACGCGCCGGCAGATCGATGGTCGCGTCCAGCGCGGCGGAAGCGGGGATGACCGGCTCGGCCGCGGGAAGATCGAAGGGCCGGAGATCCATCAGCTTGGCGAGGCCGAAGTCGAGCAGCTTCGCCTCTCCGTCGTCGGAAAGGATGGCGTTCGCCGGCTTGATGTCGCGATGGAGGACGCCGCTCCGGTGCGCGGCCGCGAGGCCCCGGGCGAGGCCCTGCGCGATGCGCAGCGCCCGCTGCCAGGGCGCGGGCTTGGCGAGCCGATCGAGCGTCTCGCCCCGGACGAACTCCGAGATCAGGTAGGGCTGCCCGAGCGCCTCGCCGACCCGGTAGATGGTGACGACGTTGGGATGCTGGAGCCGCGCGACCGCGCGTGCCTCGAGGAAGAAGCGCTCTCGCTGCTCCGGATTTGGATCCACCGCCGCGATGAACTTCACCGCCACCGAGCGATCGAGGAGCGTGTCGTGCGCGAGGTAGACCTGTCCCATCGTGCCGCGGCCGATGGGCCGGACCAGGCGATAGCCGTCGAACTCCTCGAGCGGCGCGGAGACGGTCTTGGCGGAGGCGCTCATTTGCGCAAGAGGCCGTAGAGCCTCACCTTGCCGGCGAAGGTGCGGAGCGGCATGCCGATGAGCTCGGCGGCCTTGACCTGGACGCCTCCGGCGGCCTCGAGCGCCTCGGCGATGCGGCGGCGCTCGAGCTGCCGGATCTCTTCGTAGAGGTCGCCCAGGGGAGCCGCTTCCGGGGGCGCGGGCGTAGCGGAGAGGGGTGCTGCCGCCGCCTCCGGAAGGATGGACCTGGGGAGCGATTCCGGCTCGAGCACGGGCTCGGTCACCGTCGCCGCGAGATAATCCATCGCGTTCTTCAGCTCGCGCACGTTGCCGGGCCAGGCATGCTCGGTGAGGAGCCGGAGCGTGGCCGGCGCGACGGCGGGAACCGGACGGCCCAGCGCAGCGCACGCCTGCTCCAGGAAGCGTCGCGCGAGAAGCAGCAAATCCTGCGGCCTCTGGCGCAACGGCGGGATGGCGACGGTGGCCGCGCTCAGCCGGAAGAACAGATCCTGCCGGAAGCGGCCGGTCTTGATCTCGCTCTCCAGCGACCGGTTGGTCGCGGCGACGAGCCGCACGTCGATCTCCCGCTCTTCGGAGGAGCCGAGCCTTGAGATGCGCTTGCTCTCCACCGCGCGGAGCAGCTTCGCCTGTGCCTGCGCGGACAGCTCGCCCACTTCGTCGAGGAAGAGCGTGCCGCCGTTCGCGGCTTCGAAGAGTCCCGCTCGCGCGCGGTCGGCTCCCGAGAAGGCGCCGCGCTCGTAGCCGAACAGCTCGCTCTCGATGAGCTGTTCGGGAAGGGCGGCGCAGTTGACGGTGAGCAGCTTCTGCTCGCGCCGCGGCGACCAGTGGTGGAGGGCATAGGCGGCGTTCTCCTTGCCCGACCCGGTCTCGCCATGGATGAGCACCGGGATGTCGCTCCGCGCCAGCCGCTGGATGACCGTGTAGAGCTGGACCATCGCGGGAGCGGCGGCGACGATTTCGCGGCCGCCCACATGGAGGACGGCGCCGTCGGCCACGTGGGAGAGCTCACCGCCGGCGAGGGCGCGAGCCGCGCTCCGGGCGCGGGAGATGAGGGCGCCCGCGTCCACGCCGTCGGCGGGAGACGACGCGAATCCTGCCCGCGCGGTCGGGGCGACGAGCGAGAGGGCGCGAAGGAGCCGCTCGAGCGGAACGCTGGCGTCTTCGAAGTTCAGCTCGGAGAGCAGGACGAGGAGGTTTCCCCCCTCGAGGCAGAAGGCGTCGAGGGAGCGGAGCTGGGCAGCGACGACCTCTACCGGATCGCCGAGCGCCGGCCCGAGCTCGACGGCGGCGATGACGAACGAGCGGCCGTAGCGGCGCGACCGCTCCAGCTCTCCCGCGAGCCGCGCGCGCCATTGCGCGGCCTCGAGATGCGCGGGCCGGCCCTTGGGCGCGGCACGCTCCTGGTAGACGAGGGTGAGGTTCCCGACCGAGACGATGTCGGAAGGCTGCAGAAGGCGTTCGCCCTCGAAGCGCTCGCCGTTGACGCGCGTCCCGTTGTGGCTGCCCAGGTCGGAGATGTAGGCCTGCCCGTTCGCGACGCGCACCTTGGCGTGCAGTCGCGAGACGGAGGGATCCTCCGACCGGAGGGTCGCCGCAGGCGACCGCCCCACGGTCACCTCCGCCGCAGCCGGCAGGAAGAAAACGCGCGAGGCGCCGCCATCGTGGACGAGCAGGTACGTCCGCGCCGGCTCGTGAAGCGGCGCGCCCGTCTCGACAGGTAAGGTATCGCTGACCGGCGCGGCGGAAACCACGTCGTGCATCTAGTTCGCCCCTCGTACGTTTGTGAAATCTTACCTGCAAGGCGGCCGGGCCGAAACGAGGAGGAACGCGCAGGATTTGTCATTTCCTCCGAGTTCGCGGCAGATGCGCCTACCTGTCGTGCGCGATCGCGTCGAGTGGGATAGGGTTTCCAAACGACATGGAGCGAGTCTCGCGCGGCGATCACGAGTGGCTGATCTGCGCAGCCGATGAGGCGGCGGCCTCGTCGATCGCGCCCATTGCGTGCGTGGTGGGGCCGTGCAACGCCGAACTGCCGACGGCGCCGGCGGGTCTCGTTGACCGCATCGCCGAGCAGGGCTGCCGTTGGTTCGCCTTTGTCGGATCCGCTTCGGAGGCGGTGCACGATTCGTTCGACTGGCGCCTCGAGGAGAGAAACCGGCTCGAGGGCGTCACGACGTGGCATTCCGGAACCCACGGTTGGGAGGAGGCGGTTTCGACTCTCCACGGAGTGGATGCCGGAACCGTGCTGTGCGTCATCCTCGATGAAGATGCGGCCGGCGAGCTACGCACAGCGATTGCGCCATAGCCCGGAAACCGATCTGCGCTCGTCACTCCTTCGATGATCGTTGCGCTCGTCGTCCTCTCCGCGTTCTTGCACGCAGCCTGGAACGCGCTCGTCAAGCGCGAGGCGGACAAGGACCGGACGCTCATCGCCGCGGTCGCCATCGGCACCTTGTTCGCCATTGCCGTCGCGGTGGTCCGCGCAGTTGCGACCGGCGTGCCTGCGTTTGCCACGCCCACTTCCTTCGGGTTCTCGCTCGTCGCCGGCGTCTTCGAGCAGGTCTATTTCTTCACGCTGGCACGCGCTCTCGACCGCGGTCCTCTCGGACCCGTCTACACGCTCTCGCGCGGCGGAGCGGTGGTGCTGGTCTACCCGCTCTCGGTGGCGATCTTCGGCGAAACGACCTCGCCGCTTTCGCTGACGGGCTCCGCGGTCGTCCTCGCCGGACTGTTGCTTTCCGACTGGCGCTTCGGCCGCGCGAGCGACATGCCCTTGCCTGCGACGCTCTGGGCTCTCGTCTGCGCCGCGGCGATCGCGGCCTACCATCTGGCCTACAAGGCCGCGCTCGCCGACGGCGGAGCGCCCTCGGCGGTATTCGCCGTTTCGCTCTCGGTCTCGACGGCGCTGAGCCTCTTCCGGTCGGGTCGCGAGGGCCGCGTGGCGGCGGCGCGCCTCGTTCGTGCGAGTCCCGCGAAAATATCCCTGATGGGCTTCCTCTCCGCAGGATCGTTCTTGATCTTGATCGAGGCCCTCGCCCGGGGCGGCGTCGGCTTCGTGCTGACGCTGCGCAACACTTCCGTCCTCTTCGCGCTGGTCCTCGCCTGGGCCATCGGCGAACGCCCGCGGTTGGCTACGGCGCTGGCGGCGGTGCTCGTGGCAACGGGCGCGGCGCTGATGACGTTGTGAGGCCGCTACTCTACGCAGCGGAACGAGACGGGCGCAAGACCCGTCACCTCGAGCTTCACCGTCATTCCCACGGCAAGCGGGAAGGCCGGAGTCGCCGCGCCGCTCAGGATGAGGCTGCCTGCAGCAATCTCCTGCTTCTCGTCGCAGAGCATGTTCGAGAGCTGGACCAGCGATTGCACCGGATCGCCCGAAATGGCGCTCGACTCCGCTTCCCCGCGAACCTCGCCGTCGAAGAGGAGGCGCATCCGGAGGCGCGTCATGTCCAACCCGCCCGGCGCGCGAGCATCCTCCGAGATGGCGAAATGCGACGAGCTGGAGTTGTCCGCCACCACGTCCGGCAGTGAGAAGAGCTTGAAGTCGCGATACCGCGAATCAAGGATCTCGATTCCCGCGAAGACCGAGGCGATGCACGACAGCGCCTCTTCCCGATCGACCGGCTCGCGGATCTCCCGACCCACGATGAACGCGATCTCCGCCTCCGCCCGCGGATGGATGCAGCGCGAGACGCGGAAGACATCCTCGACTCGCATGTGCTCGGTGAGCATCCCGTAGATCGGGTCATGGAGCTTCATCTGCTCCCGCTTCGCCTGGGAGGTGAACCCCATCTTGTAGCCGCACACCGCTTCGCCCTGCGCCACGCGCAATCCGATTCCCGCGCGCATGACACGGTACGCATCAACCAGATCCAGGTTTGCGTTCCTCTGCGTGAGCGATTGGATCGGACGTCTCGCCCGGCGCGCCTCGTCCAGCTCGCGGGCCAGCGCGTGGCAGGTCGCGTCGTCGAGCATGACCGGAGGGTAGCATGCGAGCCCGCTGCATCTCGACGGCGCCGCCCGGGGCGTGTACACAAAATTCCCCATGGACGCCCTCAACTTCATCGACGGCCGGCACGTTCCCGCGCAAGGCGGCGAGTGGATCGAGAACTACGAGCCCGCCACCGGCGCGCCCTATGGAAAGGTCGCCTCGAGCGACGCCCGCGACGTGCAGGCCGCAGTCGCCGCCGCGCAAGAGGCTTTTCCCGCCTGGTCGTCGCTCCCGGCGCAGGAGCGCTCGCGCAAGTTGCGCGCCGTCGCCCGCCTCATCGAGCGCGACAAGGACCGGCTCGCGCGCGCCGAATCGATCGACTGCGGCAAGCCCATCACCCTCGCCGCCACCCTCGAGATCCCTCGCGCAGCCCTCAACTTCGAGTTCTTCGCCGACGCGGCGACGCAGTCCGCGACCGAGGCGCACCCTGCGGGCGACGTCCTCCTCAACTACACGCTGCGGCAGCCGCTCGGCCCGGTCGGGTCGATCTCCCCCTGGAACCTGCCGCTCTACCTCCTCAGCTGGAAGGTCGCCCCCGCCCTTGCTGCCGGGAACACCGTGGTCGCCAAGCCCTCGGAGGTGACGCCTGCCACGGCGCACCTCCTCGGCGAATTGTGCAACGAAGCGGGATTGCCGAAGGGCGTGCTCAACCTCGTGCAAGGCCTCGGTCCCAAGGCGGGCAGCGCCCTCGTCGCCCATCCCGGGATCAAGGCCCTGAGCTTCACCGGGTCGACCCGGGTCGGACGCGAGATCGCCGTAGAGACCGCGAAGCGCTTCACCAAGTGCGCTCTCGAGCTCGGAGGCAAGAACCCCAACCTGATCTTCGCCGACGCCGATCTCGACCAGGCGGTCGACGGTACGAGCCGCGCCGCCTTCCAGAACCAGGGGCAGATCTGCCTCTGTGGCTCGCGCATCTTCGTGGAGCGCAAGATCTACGGCGCCTTCAAGGAGCGGCTGATCGCGAAGGCGCGGGCGCTGCGCCTCGGAGATCCGCTCGACCCGAGTACCGAGCAGGGCGCGCTCGTCTCGCGCCAGCATTTCGAGAAGGTGACGACCGCCATCGAAACCGCGCGCAGCGAAGGCGGGAAGATTCTCTGCGGCGGCGGCGTCGCGCACCTCGAGGGCCGCTGCAAGAACGGCTGGTTCGTCGAGCCGACGCTGATCGAGGGCCTCGCCGCCGACGCGCGCACGAACCAGGAGGAGATCTTCGGCCCGGTGGCGACGCTCATCCCGTTCGACAAGGAAGAGGAAGCGGTGGCGCTCGCGAACTCGACGCGCTACGGCCTTTCCGCCTCGCTCTGGACGCGCGACCTCTCCCGCGCCCACCGCGTCGCCGGGCAACTGCACGATGGCGTCGTCTGGGTGAATTGCTGGCTCGTCCGCGACCTGCGCACTCCCTTCGGCGGCATGAAGGAATCCGGCATGGGCCGCGAGGGCGGCCTCGACGCCTTGCGCTTCTTCACCGAGCCGAAGAACGTCTGCGTGAAGCTATGACGACAGGAATCGTAGCCGCGCGCGCGCCCGACCCCGTGGGCCACTTTCCCCACGCTCGCAAGGTCGGGAACCTCCTCTTCCTCTCCGGCATCGGCCCGCGCAAGAAAGGGACGAAGGAGATTCCTGGGGTGCGCCTCGCATCCGACGGCTCGGTGGCCTCTCATGACATCGAGGCGCAGTGCCGTTCGGTATTCGAGAACGTCCGCGCCGTCCTCGAGGAATCGGGATCGGGCTGGGAGCGCCTGGTCGACGTGACCGTCTTCCTCACCGACATGAAAGGCGACTTCCCCGCCTACAACCGGCTCTGGGCCGAGTACTTCGCCAAGGACCCGCCCTGCCGCACGACGGTGGAAGTGCGCAGCTTGCCGACGCCCATCGCCATCGAGTTGAAGTGCATTGCCACCGTGGAGTGACGCCATGGAGCTCGCACCGCTCAATTTCAAGAAATGGATCGAGGAGCACCGCCACCTGCTCAAGCCGCCCGTCGGCAACGCCCAGATCTGGGAGGGCGACCGCGACTTCATGGTGACCGTGGTGGGCGGTCCCAACGCGCGCACCGACTACCACATCAACGAGGGCGAGGAGTTCTTCTACCAGGTGGAAGGCGACATCACGCTCCGCATCTTGAAACACGGCAAGCCGCACGACATCCCCATCCGCGAGGGCGAGATATTCCTCCTCCCGCCGCACACGCCGCACTCGCCGCAGCGCCCGCCCAATACCGTGGGCATGGTGCTCGAGCGGCGCAGGCTGCCCGACGAGAAGGACACCTTCCTCTGGATCTGCGACCGCTGCCAGAGCGAGCTCTACCGCGAGTCGTTCCACCTCACCGACCTGGTCAAGCAGCTTCCGCCGGTCTTCTCGCGCTACTGGGGAAACCCGGAGAACACGACGTGCAAGAAGTGCGGTCAGAAGCATGAGAAGCATTGACGTCCATACCCACCTTCTCCCCGCCGAGATCCCGCGCTGGAGCGAGCGGTTCGGCTACGGCGGATTCATCCGCCTCGAGCGCAAGGACGCGTGCACCGCGCGCATGGTCCGCGACGACGGGACGTTCTTTCGCGACGTCACGTCCAACGTGTGGGACCCCGCCGTGCGCATCGCCGAGAGCAACGAGGCCGAGGTCGGCGTGCAGGTGCTCTCCACCGTGCCGGTCATGTTCGGTTACTGGATCTCGCAGCCCCGGCAAGCGCTCGACGTCGCCCGCTTCCTCAACGATCAGCTCGCCGATGCGTGCGCCCGGGATCGGCGCAAGCTCCTGGGCCTGTGCACTCTGCCCCTGCAAGCGCCCGATCTCGCCGTCGAGGAGTTGACCCGCTGCGTCCGCGACCTGGGCCTCGCGGGCGTGCAGATCGGCTCGCACGTCGGCCGCTGGAACCTCGACGCTCCCGAGCTGTTTCCAGTCTTCGCACGGGCCGCGGAGCTGGGCTGCCCCGTTTTCGTGCACCCCTGGGACATGATGGGCCAGGAGCGGATGCAGAAGTACTGGCTCCCGTGGCTGGTCGGAATGCCCGCCGAAGGAGCGCAGGCGATCTCCTCGGTGATCTTCGGCGGCGTGCTCGAGCGATTGCCGGAATTGCGCCTCTGCTTCGCGCACGGCGGCGGCGCGTTCGCCTTCACCTTCGGTCGCATCCAGCACGGCTTCGAATCGCGGCCCGATCTCTGCGGCGTCGATAATCCGCGCCCGCCGCGCGACTACCTGGGGAAGTTCTGGGTCGACTCCCTTGTGCATGACGAGCTGGCCCTGCGGCTCGTGCTGAGACGCTTCGGCGACGACAAGGTGGTGGTGGGCTCCGACTATCCGTTCCCGCTCGGCGAGGATCGTCCGGGCGCGCTCATTCGCTCGCTTGCAGATCTTCCCCAGGCGAAGCTCCTCGTGTCGAACGCCCTCGCCTGGCTCGGTCGGTCGAGCGAAGGCCTCGACCTGGACGCTTCCGCGTGAAGATCGGACTCGACGAAGCCCGCGCCCTCGACGCCAGGGACCCTCTCGCGCGCTTTCGTGCCGAGTTCGAGCTGCCGCCCGCGACCCCGCTCTATTTCGCAGGTCATTCGCTCGGCCTCATGCCGAAAAGGACCCGCGCCTACGTCGAAGAGGAGCTGGACGCCTGGTCCCGCGAGGCCGTCGAGGGCCACTTCGCGGGCGAGCGGCCGTGGATGCCCTATCACGAGCTCGTCGCCGCGCCGCTCGCACGCATCGCCGGCGCGCGCGAGGG
>VBKL01000024.1 GCA_005879805.1 Deltaproteobacteria bacterium
AGACCATCCTCAAGGGGGTCAACACGCTCGCCGACGCAGTGAAGGTCACGCTCGGGCCCAAGGGCCGCAACGTCGTGATCGAAAAGTCGTTCGGCTCGCCCACCATCACCAAGGACGGCGTCACCGTCGCCAAGGAGATCGAGCTCGAGAACAGGTTCGAGAACATGGGCGCGCAGATGGTGAAGGAGGTCGCCTCCAAGACCTCCGACGTCGCCGGCGACGGCACCACCACCGCAACCGTGCTCGCGCAGGCGATCTTCCGCGAGGGCTCGAAGCTCGTCGCCGCGGGCAACAACCCGATGGAGATCAAGCGCGGCATCGAGAAGGCCGTCTCCGCCATCGTCGAGGAGCTGAAGAAGCTCTCCAAGCCGACCAAGGACCACAAGGAGATCGCCCAGGTCGGCATCATCTCCGCCAACGGCGACACCACCATCGGCAACATCATCGCCGAGGCGATGGAGAAGGTCGGCAAGGAAGGCGTCATCACGGTCGAGGAGGCGAAGGGCCTCGAGACCACCCTCGAGGTCGTCGAGGGCATGCAGTTCGACCGCGGCTACCTCTCGCCCTACTTCGTGACCGATCCGGAGCGCATGGAGGCAGTGCTCGAGGATCCGTACATCCTCATCAACGAGAAGAAGATCTCCTCGATGAAGGACCTGCTCCCGCTGCTCGAGCAGGTGGCGCGCGCCGGCAAGCCGCTCCTCATCATCTCCGAAGAGGTGGAGGGTGAGGCGCTCGCCACGCTGGTCGTCAACAAGCTGCGCGGCACGCTCAACGCCTGCGCCGTCAAGGCGCCCGGCTTCGGCGACCGCCGCAAGTCCATGCTCGAGGACATCGCCACCCTCACGGGCGGCCGCATGATCGCCGAGGACCTCGGCATCAAGCTCGAGAGCGTCCAGCTCAAGGACCTCGGGCGCGCCAAGCGAGTCACCATCGACAAGGACAACACCACCATCGTCGACGGCGCCGGAGCGAAGGCCGCCATCGAGGCGCGGGTGAAGCAGATCCGCGCCCAGATCGAGGAGACCACCTCCGACTACGACAGGGAGAAGCTCCAGGAGCGTCTCGCCAAGCTGGTCGGCGGCGTCGCCGTCATCAACGTCGGCGCGGCGACCGAGACGGAGATGAAGGAGAAGAAGGCCCGCGTCGAGGACGCGCTCCATGCCACCCGCGCGGCGGTCGAGGAAGGCATCGTCCCGGGCGGCGGCGTCGCGTACCTGCGCGCCCTCTCCGTGCTCGATTCCGTCAAGGTGGAGGCCGGCGAGAAGTTCGGCGTCGACATCATCCGCCGCTCCCTCGAGGAGCCTGCCCGCTGGATCGCGCAGAACGGCGGCTGGGAAGGCTCGATCGTCATCAACAAGATCCGCGAGGGCAAGGGCGGGTACGGCTTCAATGCCGCGACCGGCAACTACGAAGACCTGCTCGCCGCGGGCGTGATCGATCCCACCAAGGTGTCGCGCACGGCGCTGCAGAACGCGGCGTCGGTCGCCTCGCTCATGCTGACGACCGAGGCGATGGTCGCCGAGAAGCCGAAGGACGAGAAGGAGAGCGGTGGTGCGGGCGCCGGCGGTCCGCACGGGATGGGCATGTAGCTCGACGCATTCGAGTCAATCGCAGTCCTGCGCAGGCCCGCGGCGTTCGATGCCGCGGGCCTTCGCGCTTCGGGCGATCGGTTGACGGATGGCCCGCGGGATCGAAGAGCGCCGTCGTGCAGCTGGTCATCCTGGGGCTCGCTGCCGTCATCCCCGTCGCCTACTCGTACGTCGTCTACCGGCGCCTCGAAGGATTGAACGGGGACGATTCGAGCGCCCTTTGAGTCGTCGCGCGGCTAAACTGCGCGCATGGATCTCGGCCTCGCCGGGCGGCGCGCGTTGCTGGTCGGAGCCGGGCGCGGTCTCGGCGCCGCGTCCGCGAGGGCGCTCGCACGCGAAAGGTGCTCGGTGGCGCTCGTCGCTCGCACCCGCGCGAGCGTCGAGGAACGCGCGGCTGAGTGTCACAAGGACGGAGCTCCCAAGGCGGTCGCCATCGCCGCCGACGCGACCGTACCCGAGGAGATCGCCCGCGCCGTGCAAACCGCTGCGCGCGAGCTGGGCGGGCTCGACATCCTGGTCACTCTCGTCGGCGGCAGTGCACCCGGCGGCACCGGGATGGACGACGCGGGCTGGACGTCGGCGCTCGACCGCAATCTGTGGCCCGCGATCCGCGCCGCCCGCGAGGCGCTTCCGCTGCTCGAAGCCGCGGCACGCGAGCGCGGGTTCGCGGCGCCCGAGGACGTCGACTCCGCACCGGCCCGCGACCTCAGCGTGATCGTCCACGTGGCGAGCATCTGGGGCCGCGAAGGCGGCGGCGCGATGGGCTACAACGCCGCGAAGGCCGCTCTCATCAGCCTCGCCCACGAGCAGGCACGCGAGCTCGCTCCGCGAGGCATCCGCGTCCTCTCCGTCGCGCCAGGAAGCATCCTGCACCAGGGCGGCTCGTGGGAGCGCCGCCTCGGGCAGGATCGCGAGGCCATCGCGCAATTCGTGCGGCGTGAGATCCCGTTCGGCCGATTCGGCTCCGCCGACGAAGTCGGCGACCTCGTCGCGTTCCTTGCCAGCCGCCGGGCGAGCTGGGTAGCGGGCGCTTGCGTGGTCGTCGACGGCGGGCAGTCGCGCTCGTTCTAGCCTCTTGCGACCTTCGGGGCGCAGACGCATCAAATGCTGCATGAAGCCGGTAAAGATCTACACGACTCCCTGGTGTCCTTACTGCGTCCGCGCCAAGCGCCTGCTCGACAAGAAGGGCGTTTCCTACCAGGAGATCGACGTGGCCGACGACGACGAGGCGCGCGTCCGTCTCGCCGAGCAGACGGGGAGGCGCACGGTGCCGCAGATCTTCATCGGCGAGCATCACGTGGGCGGGTCGGACGACCTCCACGAGCTGGAGGCGCAAGGAAGGCTCGACTCGCTCCTCACCGGATAGGCCTTCACGGGCTGCGGAAGAGCGCCCGGGCCACCGCATCGACGGCGGTCTCGATCGACCGTGGGTCGACCACCGCCGGCGCGGAGGCAATCGCGAACAAGGCGAAGAGCACGGCCACTCGCGGACCGCGCTTCGACGGCAGATCGTCGAGGATGAGCAGCGGCGCGATGGAGACGGTCGCCCCGGCGAGGAAGGCGATCGCGGGCGGAAGCCCGTTGAAGGCGAACGCCGCCGTCAGCACCGCCACGGCGCCGGCATGGAAGACGTCCCGCCCATTTCCCGCATACCAGCGTCCCCGGGCGCGCTCGGCCAGCGTTCGCGAAAGCTCGAGAAGGAACGTCGCCGCCGCGACTGCCAGCGCTCCCGAGGCAAGGCCGGCGACGGAAGGCGCCGCGGCGTCGTGCCCGAAGGACCGCTCCACACACGTCATCTAGCACGAGAGTTGATCCCGCAGCGCGGCCGAACGAGGTATGCAAGCGCGGATGCGGCCCTCGCTCCTCTTGCTGCTCCTCGTCGCCGCCTGCATCGAGCGGCCTTGGAAGGACGCTCCCGGGCGCGCCGTCGATCGAAGCGCTCTCGGCGACGTGCTCTTGCAGGCGCCGCCGGCAGGCATGATTCCGGTGGGCGCGGTCTTCGGCGCCCAGGCGGAGCTCGTCGGCTACAAGCTCGACCCGCCCACCCTGGTCCCCGGCCAAAGCGCAACGCTGACGCTCATCTGGCGCTGCAAGGCGGAAATGGATCCCTGGCGCATCTTCGTCCACCTCGACGACGCCAACGGCACCGGCGGGCGCATCCACGCCGAGCATGACCCCGCCCAGGGTCGCTATCCCACCGAGGCGTGGCGGCCGGGCGACCTCATCGCCGACGCGGTGAATTTCGTTCCGGAGCGCTTTCCGCTCCGGCTCTACCTCGGCTTCTATTCGCAGGGCGAGACCCGGCTCCACCTCGACAGTCCCGGCCGCGGCAAGGACGACGGCGCGAATCGCCTCTTCGTCGCCGCCCTTCCCGTCCAGCAATGAGCGCCTGCCTTCGGAGCTGGGCCGTCCTCTTCGCGGCGCTGTTCGTGCCGCTCGCCGCCGGGGCGCACCAGCAGAGCATCTCCACCTCGGAAATCATCGTCCGGGGCGACCGCGTCGAGGTGCAAGTGCACTTCGCCACCGCCGACCTCGCGTCGCTCCTTCCCATCGGCAGCCAGGGCCCCCTGACGCAGGCGGAGATCGACCGGGCGCTGCCCGCGCTCGTGCGCTTGACGCTCGAAGGGCTTTCCATCGCCAGCCGCGAGGGGCCCTGCGCTCGCGAGAACGAGGCGCGCGCCGGGCCTGACGGTCCCGACGGCCTGCTCGTCGAGGGTGCGTTCCGCTGCCCCGCGACGCCGGATCTGCTTCGCGTGCGCGTCCGCTTCATCGACACGCTGGCTGCCGGTCACACCCACCTCGCAAGCATCACGCTCGCTACCGGACAGATCTCGCAGCGGGTGGCCTCGGAGAGCGAGCCGGGTTTCGAGGTCGAGAGCCGCGTCACCTTCCTGTCGGCGGCGGGCCGGTTCCTGCTGCTCGGCATCGAGCACATCTTCACGGGCTACGACCACATCGCCTTCCTCCTCGGCCTGCTGCTCCTCGGCGGGACCTTCCGCGAGCTGGTCAAGGTGGTGACCGCGTTCACGGTGGCGCATTCGCTGACGCTCGCCCTCGCAACGCTGGAGGTGGTGCGGATCGGGCCGCGCATCGTCGAGCCGCTCATCGCCGCGAGCATCGTCTACGTGGCGGTGGAGAACCTCTGGGCGCTGCGCTCGGAGGCGGCGCGCGCCGCGGCCCTGCGGCACCGCTGGCTCCTCACGCTCGGTTTCGGATTCGTCCACGGCTTTGGATTCGCCGACGCCCTGCAGAAGCTGCAC
>VBKL01000131.1 GCA_005879805.1 Deltaproteobacteria bacterium
TGCACGGCCCACGTTCCGCTCTCCGAGATGTTCGGCTACTCGACGGACCTCCGCTCCGCGACGCAGGGCAAGGGCGAGTTGTCGATGGAGTTCGCCAAGTACCAGCCGGTACACCGCGCGACGCAGGAGCAGATGATCAAGGAGTTCCGGGAGAAGCAGGCGGCGGGAAAGAAGTAGTTCTCATTCTTCGCGGACGACCCCGCAGCGTCACTGCCTGTGCGTGAACCGCGGATGTTTCATGGCGTCCGGGTTGACCACGTTGATCGGCTTCCCCGCCGCGAAGGCGAGGATCTGATCGAAGATGTCCGCGAACTGCACTTCCCATTCGTCCCGCGTCACGTACCCGAGATGCGGCGTGCAGATGGCGTTGTCGAGCGAGAGCAGCGGATGCGCGCCGCCGAGCACCGGTTCGTGCTCGTAGACGTCCACGGCAGCCTTCCCGGGACGCCCGGCGCGGAGCGCGGCGGCGAGCGCGCCCGGCTCGACCAGTCCCGCCCGGCTCGTATTCACGAAGAGCGCGTCCGGCTTCATGCGCGCGAGGTCAGCCGCAGTGACGATGCCGCGCGTGGCGTCCACGAGCCGCATGTGGAGCGTCACCACGTCGCACTCCGCGAAAAACGCCTCCTTGCTCGCCGCGGCTACATGCCCGTCGGCCTGCGCCTTCTGCCGCGACGCTTCGCGGCCCCAGACCTGCACGGGCATCCCGAACGCGCGCGCGTAACCCGCAATGACCGATCCGATGCGCCCGTAGCCAAAGATGCCGACGGTCTTGCCGCGCGCGGTGGACCCGACGGCGATTTGCCATTCGCCGGCCCTGAGCGCCGCGACCTGCTGAGGAATGTCTCGGAGCCCGGCGAGGACGAGGGCCCAGGTGAGCTCTGCTGTCGAATAGGACGGCGTGCCTGGATGCATGTCGGAAGAAACGACGATGCCGAGGGCCGTGCAGGCCGCTACGTCGATGTGAGGATACACGCTCCGCTGGCTGATCAACCGGAGCTTCGGCAGTCGCTCGAGGAGCGGCGCTCGGATCTGCGTCCGCTCCCGGATGAGAACCAGCGCCTCGACGTCGGCGAGGCGCCTTCCGAGCACGTCCCTATCCTGCACATGATCGGTGAAGACCTGGACGTCGTGGCCAGCGAGCTTCCGGAAAACGGAGAGGGTTCGCACCGTGTCGCGGTAGTCGTCCAGGATCGCGATCCTCACGGCGCCGCTCCCCGGCAGCAGCAGCGTTCTCTATAGTGCCCGTCCATGAGGGCCTCCGACATCGCCCCGAGCGGCAAGCTGCGCGTCGGGCTCAACTACCAGAACTTCCTGCTCGTCGCCGGCGACGGACCCGACGGCGAGCCGCGCGGCGTGGCGCCCGACCTCGCGCGCGAGCTCGCCCGCAGGCTCGAGGTGCCAATCCAGTACGTGCGCTTCGACACGGCCGGCAAGCTCTTCGACGCGGTGAAGGCCGGGCAATGCGACGTCGGGTTCCTCGGCAACGAGCCCCAGCGCGCGAGCGAGGTGGCATTTACCGGACCATATCTCGAGATCCCGGTGACCTTCCTGGTGCCGGAAGGGTCGCCGATCCGCGCGATCGCCGACGTCGATCGCAACGGCTTGCGCATCGTTGTATCGGAGCGGAGCGCGTACGACCTCTACCTCAGCCGGTACTTGAAACAGGCGGAGATCGTGCGGGCGCCCGGGATCGCGGCCTCTTTCGATTGGTTCGTGGAGCGGAAGCTCGAACTCCTGGCGGGCCTGAAGCCCAAACTCATGGAGGAGAACGCCCGCCTTCCGGGATCTCGCATCCTCGAGGGACAGATCACCGGCGTGCAGCAGTCGATCGCAGCGCCCAGCGGCAGGGACGCCGCCGCCCGGTACTTGCGCGAGTTCGTCGACGATGTGAAGCGCTCGGGTTTCGTCTCCGCCGCCATCGCGAAGAACGGCGTGAAAGGCGTGAACCTCACGTGACCGCGCGCTCGAGCTGCGAATCAGGCTCGAGCCGGAACCAATCCTTGACAACACTGTCAATCTTGACGATGATGTCAAAGATAGACTGGAGGCGAGCGCAAACGGCGGGCGTGCGGCAGTTCGACGAGCAGGAGTTGGTCGCCACCGCGCTCGACGTGTTCTGGCGGAAGGGCCTGCACGACGCGACCATGCAGGACCTCGCCGATGCAACAGGCGTCCAGCGCGGCAGCCTTTACAACGCCTACGGCGACAAGGAAGCGATTTTCTTGCGTGCTTTCGATCAGTACGTTGCGCAATTCCTGGAAGCGGCCGGTGATGCGCTCGCCCGGGGCGACGCTGCGACCAGGCTCCAGAAGTTCTTCGACCTGATCATCGTGAACATGACGAGCGGCTCACCTCCGCGGGGTTGCTTGACGACGCGTACCGCGCTCGATGCGGCTAGCACGGCAGTGCAGAAGCGCGTGCAAGGTCTTCTCGGCCGACTCGAGCAGCTCATCGGCAAGGCGCTCAGCTCCGCTCCCGGCGAACGCCCTGCGATCGATGCAAATCGGCTTGCTCGTGTCGTCGTGACGTTCACGAGAGGGCTCGCCGTGATGGAGCGCGCTGGATACGGCCGCAAGCAGCTGAAGGAAGCCGCCGGGACTTTCGTCGATGTCCTGGTTGGCGCTGCCTGAGGGCGGCGTAGGGGTGAATCGGATTTCGTTTGGCACTGTTTCTGGAGGAACCGATGCCCGTGATGCGGATCTCGTTGCGCGCCGATACCCCGGCCGACACCCAGCGGGCCATCGCCGACGGCGTGCACCGCGCCATGGTGGAAGCCATCGGCATTCCGGAGAATGACCGGTTCCAGATCATCGAGCGGCTCCCTGCCGAGGCGCTGATCGCCGACCCGGACTACCTCGGAGTAAGGCGGCAGAACGTGGTCTTCGTGAACATCACCCTGGTGCCGCGCAGCTCCGAGATGAAGGCGGCGCTGTTCGCGGGCATCGCGAAGCAGCTGGCCAAGGCCGGGGTGCGTGGCGAGGACGTCTTCGTCACCCTCACCGAGAACGGCCGGGACGACTGGTCGGTCGGGAACGGACAGCGGCAGCTGCTGGACGAGAAGTTGTTGCGCCAGCACGGCTGGATCCCACCGGCCCCGGGTCGGTAGATCGCGAGGCTACAGCTCGGAGCGGCGCTCCCCGTGGTCGTGCTGGTGGTCGCCGTTTACGCAGGGTAGTTTCGGGCGGCGCCATCGCCGGCGACCAGCATCATGGCACCCGACTTTCATTGGACTGACGCGACGGAAGAGGCCCTGCGCGCCCAGGCCGCGGCGTTTCTCGCGACGTTCCCGGCCGAGCAGCGGCGCGTCGCCCGATTCGCCATCGACAGCCCTGAACGCCTCGACTGGCACTACGTGCCGCGTGCGCGGCGCGGCATTGCACTCGGTTCGATGGACGCGCGCCAGCGCGCCGCCGCTCACGCACTCCTGCGCGCAGCGTTGAGCGATGCCGGTCATGGGAAAGCGACGGAGATCTTCGCGCTCGAAGCCATCCTCGGGCGCATCGAGAAGTTCTCGCGGAACCGCGATCCGGACAACTACTCCTGGACGGTGTTCGGCGCTCCCGAGGACGGGTCAGGGCCCTGGGGTTTTCGCGTCGAGGGGCACCACGTATCGCTCAACTTCGCATTCGCGGCCGGCGGCGAAGCCGTCACGCCTTCCTTCCTGGGCGCGAATCCGGCCCGCGTACCGGCCGGTCCACTCGAAGGACAGCGCGTGCTCGGTGCTCAGGAGGATCTCGCGCGCGAGCTCGTTCGCGGGTTCGCTCCGGCGCACCGGGCACGGGCGATCATCGGCACGCGCTCCCTCGGCGACATCGTGACGGGTCCCGGTCGCGGCGATGCCCTCCGAACGCCCGTCGGCCTGGCGATCGGAGAGATGGATGCCCCGCATCGCTCGCTCGCGGAGCGGCTCATCGACGAGTTCGTCAGAAACCTGCGAACCGAGCTCGCCGAAGCGCAACGCGCGCGCATCCGCGAAGCCGGCCTCGAGGCCATCCATTTCGCCTGGGCAGGTCCGCTCGAACCCGGTCGCGCCCACTACTTCCGCATGCACGGCCCGCGCCTGTTGATCGAGCACGACAACACGCAGAACGACGCGAACCACGTCCATTCGGTGTGGCGCGACCCGACTCGCGACTTCGGCCTCGACATCCTCGCGGAGCACTACAAGAGTGGACACCACGGGGCTCCGTAGACGCACGTTCACGGGCACCCAAGCTTCATCCCATCGGCGCTTGACCATCCTTATATCCATGTGTATGTATATGCACGCCAATGCAACTTGACGCCTTCCAGACCCTCGCCGACCCTACCCGCCGGCGCATCGTCGAAAGCCTCCGCAAAGGTGAGCGGCAGGTTTCCGAGATCGTACGCGAGGCTGGAATCCACCAGTCCGGCGTCTCCCGGCACCTCGGGATCCTTCACGATTCCGGCTTCGTCACCGTGCGGCCGGAGGGGCAGCGGCGTCTCTACGCGCTCAGGCCGGAGCCGTTTCGCGAGCTGGAAGGCTGGCTTTCGCAATACCGGAACCTCTGGGAAGCGCGGCTCGACCGGTTCGGTGCCGCGCTGGAACACCGACGCAAAGCGAGGAGGCCGAAGAAATGACAGCCGTGCAGAACATCGTCATCGAGCGCACGTACCGCGCGACCGTGCAGGAGATCTGGGACCTCTGGACCACCAAGGACGGATTCGAATCCTGGTGGGGGCCGGAAGGGTTCCGGGTCGAGGTGCACGAGCTCGACGCGCGGGTGGGCGGCGCGCTCCGCTATGACATGATCGCTTCGTCGCCGGAGGCGATCGAAGGCATGAAGCGCATCGGGCAGCCGCCCGTGGTCAAGACGCACGGGAAGTTCTCGGAGCTGAAGCCGCGAGAGCGACTCGCGCTGACGCACGTGATCGACTTCTTTCCCGGCGTCACGCCGTACGAGAACACCATGGTCGTCGAGCTGTTTCCCACAGGGAACAGCGTGCGCATGGCCGTCACGCTGAGCCCCATGCATGACGCAAGCTTCTCGCAGATGCAGCGGGACGGCCTCACGAGCCAGCTCACCAAGCTCGATCGCCGGTTCGCGCGTTAGCACCTCGCCGTCGCCCGGGCTTCTCGCCTATCGTGGAGGCGTGGGCATCGCCGACGAGTGATGGTCCACGATCATCCATCTCCCGCCTTGCTTCACGAACGTGAAGCTGTACCGCGCCGGCAGCGTCTTCGCCTCGCCGTCCTTGGTGAACGAGAACGTGTAGTAGCCGGTGTTGACCGCGGTGGCGCCGTAGACGCGGATCAACTGGTCGCCGAACGTGACCTTGAGCCCGGGCAACGCCTTGAAGGCCGTCACGAAATAGTCGCGCAATGCCGCTCGATCCGCTCGCAGCTTCGGAGAGAGCGTCCCCCAGAGCACGCCATCAGGCGCATACAGCTCCAGGACCTTGTCGGGATCGTTCTGCCCTAGCCTCTGGGCCCATTCGGTCGTCGCGCCCGCGACCTCCTCCTTGGGCCCAGCAGAGGCCGCGAACGACGCGGCAGCGATTACCAACAGAACAGCGGGAATCGATTGGCGGAATCTCATGGCTCTCTTCCCCCTTGGAAACGTGCCCGACGCCGTACGCGCCTGGGCGGCTCGGCGCAAGAGCCAAACGCCATAGCGGGCCACCTACTTGCGAGTCAATGCGTGACGTGCAAGACGGCGGTGCATGAACCCAAGAGCCAGATCGTTCCTGCCGCTCCCGTGCGCCGCGCTCCTCGCCGCTGCGTGCGCCTCGACCTCTTCGAACAGCGGGGGCCCCGCTGCAACGACCGCGCAGGCCCCCGCCAAGAATGCCGCCGGACCCTCCGCCTCGGGCCTGGATCTCGAGGGGATGGACCGTTCGGTGAAGCCCGGCGACGACTTCTTCCGGTTCGCGAACGGCGGCTGGTACGACAGGACGGAGATCCCGCCCGACCGCGCCGTGTTCGGCATGTTCTCCATACTCACCGAGCTGACTGCGAAGCGGACCGCGGACCTCATCGCCGAGGCGAGCAAGGGCGATGCGCCGGAGGGCTCGGAGGCGCGCCAGATCGGCGACGCGTACGCGAGCTTCCTCGATGAGGACCGCATCGCGCGGCTGGAACTCGGGCCGCTGCGGCCGACGTTCCGGGCGGTACAGGCGATCGGAGACCAGAAGGCGCTGTCGCGCTACCTGGGCGGACAGCTGCGCGCTGACATGGACGTGTTGAACGCGGGCAGGCTGTTCACCGACAACCTGTTCGGGCTCTGGGTCGCGCAGGACCTCGACGAGCCGTCGAAGTACTCGCCCTTCCTGCTCCAGGGCGGCCTCGCCATGCCCGACCGCGAGTACTACCTGAACCCCTCGCAGCGGATGGCCGACCTGCGGGCGCGCTACACGCCGCACGTCGCCGCGATGCTGAAGCTCGCCGGTGTCGTCGACGCCAACGCGAAGGCGGCGCCCATCGTCGAGCTGGAGCGTCAGATCGCGACGGTGCACGCGTCGCGCACCGAATCGTCCGAAGTCGAGAAGGGCAACAACCACTGGACCCGCAAGCAGCTCGAAGAGAACGCACCAGGGATCGACTGGGCCGCCTTCCTCGGCGCCGCCGGGCTCGACAAGCAGCCGGTGTTCGTCGCTTGGCAGCCCGGCGCGATCACCGGCATCGCGAAGCTCGTCGGCAGCGTGCCGGTCGCGACGTGGAAGGACTACCTGATCTACCACGCGCTCGAGCACCATTCAGCCGTCCTCCCGCGCGCGTTCGTGCAGGAGCAATTCGAGTTCCACGGCAAGGCTCTCACGGGCGCGCAGGTGCAGCGCGAGCGCTGGAAGCGCGCCATCGACATGACCGACCTCGCGCTCGGCGAGGCGGTTGGGAAGCTCTACGTCGCGAAATGGTTCCCCGCCTCGGAGAAGGCGCGCGCCGAGCAGATGGTCAAGAACATCATCGCCGCCTTCGGACGGCGCATCGACGCGCTCGACTGGATGGCACCGCAGACCAAGGAGCGGGCAAAGGCCAAGCTCGCGGTGCTCAAGGTGGGCGTTGGCTACCCCGACAAGTGGCGCGATTACTCAGGCCTGCGAGTGGTCCGCGGCGACGCCCTCGGGAACTTCCAGCGCTCCGAGAAGTTCGAGCTCGACCGCGCGCTGGGTCGCCTCGGCCAGCCCGTCGACCGCGGCGAATGGGTGATGAATCCGCAGCTCGTGAACGCCGTGAACCTGCCGGCCATGAACGCGCTCAACTTCCCCGCCGCGATCTTGCAGCCGCCGAATTTCGACCCGAAGCGGCCCGAGGCCGTCGACTACGGCGCGGTGGGCGCGGTGATCGGGCACGAGGTCTGCCACTCGTTCGACAGCGAGGGCGCCCTCTTCGACGACACGGGCCACCTGCGCAACTGGTGGACCCCCGAGGACTTCGCGCATTTCAAGGACTCTTCGAACCGGCTGGCGGCGCAGTTCGAGGCGTACCATCCTTTCCCCGACGTCCATGTGAACGGACGGCAGACGCTGGCCGAGAACATCGCCGACGTGGCCGGCCTCGCCGCGGCGCTCGAGGCGTACCACATCTCCCTCGGCGGGAAGGCCGCGCCCACCGTCGCGGGCCTGTCGGGAGATCAGCAGTTCTTCATCGGGTTCGGGCAGACTTGGCGCTCGAAGCTGCGGGAGGCTGCGCTGCGCCAGCGCCTCGTCGTCGACGGACACGCGCCGCCCGAGTACCGCGCCGACACCGTCCGCAATCTCGACACGTGGTACCAGACATTCGACGTGAAGCCCGGCGACAAGCTGTACCTCGCCCCCGACCAGCGCGTCCGCGTCTACTGAGGGCTGGGCATGTGAACGCGCGGTAAGATGCGCTCATGGCGAATCCCCCGTCCGCCGGTCCCGCGAAAGACGTGTCCGCGGACGTTCCGTTGCCCCCGGTCGAGCCGGACATCGGCACGATGATCGCCGCGCGCGCCGCGCAGGATCCGGGGCGCGCCGTGATCCGCTTCCGCGATGCGTCGGGCAAATGGAACGATCTCTCCTGGGCCGAGCTCGACCGACGCCGCCTCGGCATCGCGGCGGGGCTGCGCGGGCTCGGCGTTGGCCCGGGCGATCGCGTCGCCTTCGTCTCCCACAACCGCGTCGAGATGCTGCTCGTCGAGCTGGGCGTGCTTTCGCTCGGCGCTACCGCGGTTCCCATCTTTCCCGACTACGGGGAGCGCACGCTCGCGCACTGCCTGCGCGACAGCGGCGCGCGGCTAGTCGTCTGCGGGACCGCGGCGCAGCAGCAGCGGGTCGCGGCGCAACCCGGCGTCGACCGGGTGGTGGTGCTCGACGGGCGTCCCATCCCTGACGAGCGCGCCGTCGGATTGCCGACCCTGGAGAGCGCGGCGACCCGCACGCTTCTCGCCGAGACGGCGGCGGCGCCCAGGCCCTCCCCGGACGACGCCGCGTATCTCCTCTACACGAGCGGCACCACCGGTGAGCCGAAGGGCGTCCTCCTCACCCACCGCAACGTGCTCTCGCAGCAGGCCGCCGTCGCCGCAGTCTGGGACGTGACCGACCGCGATGTCTTCCTCGGCTACCTGCCCTGGCACCACTGCTTCGGCGCGCTCTTCGAGCGCTACATGGCGCTCTACCAGCGCGCGGTCTACGTCATCGACGACAGCCGCGGTCGCGACCTCGATCGCCTTCTCGAGAACTACGGCGAGGTGAAACCCACCGTCTATTTCAGCGTTCCCCGCGTCTACCAGGGCCTCATGGCGCGCTCGCTGGCCGATCCCGAGGTCCGCAAGAAGGTGCTCCACCCGGGTCTGCGATTCGTCTTCACCGCCGCGGCGCCGCTAAGCGAGCAGTGCGATCGGTTCTTCCGCGAGGCGCGCATCCGCGTGCACGAGGGCTGGGGCCTGACCGAGACGAGCCCGTGCGTGACGTTGACGCGACCCGGAGATCGGCGCGTGCCGGGCGTCGTCGGCTGGCCGCTTCCGGGAACGACGGTGCGGCTTTCGGCGCACGAGGCCGCGACCGCAGAGAGCCAAGGGGAGATCGTCGTCAAGGGACCACAAGTCATGCGCGGCTACCATCGCCTGCCCGAGGAGACCAGCCGCGTGCTCTCCGAGGACGGCTTCTTGCGCACCGGAGATCTCGGCGAATGGACCGAGCATGGGCTGCGCATCAGCGGACGGGTGGACGGCGTCTTCAAGCTGGAGAACGGCGAGAAGGTGTCCTCCGCCACCGTCGAGGCGCGCATCCTCGCGGCGACTCCGCTCCTCGAGCAGGCGATGGCCCTGGGACCGGGACAGCAGTACGCGACCGCCGTGTGCTGGCTGTCGGTTCCCGCCGCGGCGGCCTGGGCGGAACACCGGGGGTTCGAGGCGCGCACGCTCGAGGAGCTGCACGATCTCTTCGATCTGCGCCTCGCCATCGCCGAGGCGCTCCGCTCCGCCAACGTCCTGACCCCTGTGTCCTACGAGAGGGTGCGGCGCATCGCGCTCTCGCCCACGCGCCTCGGCATCGAGACCGGGGACCTGACGCCGACGTTGAAGATCGTCCGGGGCGCCGCGCAGAAGCGCAACGCGGAACTGATCGAGGCGCTGCGCACGGGCGCGCCCCACCCGCTCATCGTCGAGATCGGCCAGTCGCCGGACGACGTCGCCTCGGCGTGAGGCGCGGCCGTGTCATAGCGGATTGATGAACCGGAAGTAGCGCGGGTCGAACCAGGTCCGCATTGCCGCCACCAAGATGAGCCACGCCATGAGCGCGTAGGGCAAGAGCACATTGTGCCGGACGACGAGGGCGCGCAGGGGCCCGATGCGCGCGACCTCCTCGCCGCCGCTCACATGGCAGAGGACGCAGGCGGGGAAGGCATACCTCGCCGCCCTTCGCGCGAAGAAGGAGAGGACGCCCAGGTACGAGCCGGTGGTGGCGATCCCGAGTGTCCGCGCCTCCGTCGAGGGGAGGCGGCGGAAGATCGCCGCGAGGGCGAGGGCGCTCGACGGCAAGGCGAGCCAGAACCATTGCGCCAGGTAGTACGGCGGAGAGCCGAAAGCGCGCAGCCCGTCACCGTGGACCGCTGCGGTAACCTCGCTCGTCTGAGCGTCGAGATACGAGAGCAGGAACGAGCTTCCGCTGATGCGCCGGAAGAGAACTTCGTACCCTACAGCGAGCGCGGCGGACGTCGCGGCCGAAAGCGCGAGGGATCGCAGCGCGCCGCGGTCTTTTCGCCAGAGCGCGAAGACCACGAGAGCGAGGAGGACGAGCGCTCCCAGGACGCCCTTGGCGGCGAACGCGAGCGCGACGAAACCTGCGATCCGCAGCGAGCGGTTCGAGATCCGCGGGTCGGCGACCGCGGCGAACGCTCCGGTGCACCCGAGGACGAGCGCCGTCTCCTGGTTCGCGCGCAGCAGGTATTGGATGAAGAGGGGCGAGACGGCGCAGCAGGCGACGGCCAGCGTCGCCGCCACCTCTCCCGCGAGCGATCGCGCAAGGGCGTAGAGGAAGTGGAGCGTCAAGAGCCAGCAGACGAAGTTGACGAACAGCGGCGCCTTCTCGAGGCCGCCGCGGAGCAGCGCAGCGGAAGGCCAGAAGAAGACCGCCGGGTGCTCGGTGAAGAGGCCGGCGCCCCGCCCTTCCGGCCAGGTCGGCGCAATCCAGGAGCGTAGCGGACGCCTCGAGAGGTCGCTTGCGATGGTCGCATAGAGCGTCGAGTCGGCATCGCGCAGCTCGTAGCGGGTGGCGATGACGAGGGTCTGCAGACCCAGCAGGCACACCGCTCCGGCGAGCCAGGTGTGCATGGCGCTCCGGGAGGGCTCGCCTTGCATGGCTTCACGACCGATCTGGACGCGCGGCGGTCACCGGTGGACGGCACCGTACACCGGCGTTCTCGCGGGCGCGCTGCCCGGCGCCGAATCGGTAATCGTTCCGGAACGATCGCTTCGCCATCGTTATCGTGCTTCCGATTCTTATCGACGCGGCGGAAGGGGGTGAAGGCCGTGCTCGCGGAGACCATCCGCCCTGGAAACGACGCTGCCGTCCTTGAGGCAGATCAACTTTGCGAGACGGAAGTCGCAAGCCGCTCGATTGGACCTACACGCCCGAGGTCGCAGCGTAATTTCTTCGCGCGCCCAAGGAGAGCACCATACCTCACTTGCAAAACGTTCAGTTGACAGGCCTGTAAAATTCTAGGTTGACGCAGGGCG
>VBKL01000025.1 GCA_005879805.1 Deltaproteobacteria bacterium
GTCGGAGGCAGCGGCCCTGCCCAGACAATGGGCTCGAGGCACGTCGCGTAGGACTGCGACTGCACGCGGCAGAGGATGTCGGAGCCCGTCGGCGCCTTGGTCTCGAAGTCGCGCTCGATCGCCGCCTCGAACTGCTCGAGCGTGTCGAAGACGCTGAAGTCGAGCCTCGGGGAAGAAGCTCACTCGAGCTTCGCCAGCTCCTCCTCCACTTCGGCCGCGGTCAGCGGGAAGTAACCCGAGTACAGGATCGGCTCCTGCCCCTCCCTGCTCAGCACGTACCGGAGGAACTCCTTCACCGGCGGCGACAACGGCTCGCCGGGCTTGCGGTTCAGGCGGAGGTACATGTACCGGGTCAGCGGATATCGACCCGTGGAGGCGTTGACGGCATTGCCCTCGAACCACGGCCCGCCGTCTCGCGCCGCGACGGCGAGCGCTTTGAGGCCGGGGCCGCCCTCCTCGAATCCTCCGAAGCCTATCGCGGCCGGGTCGCTCGCGATGGACCGCGCGGTCTCCGCGATCGAGCCCTCTTTCGCGGCAGCGTTCCAGGGTTGGTTCTTCAGCACGATGATCTGCATCGACATGGCATTGGGCGCGGCGCGCGGCGGAAGGTAGATGCGGATGGGCCGGTCAGCCCATTCGCCACCGAGTCCCAGCTGGCCCCAGCGCGTGATCTCCGGTGAGCCGCCGAAGATCGCAAAGAGCTGTGGCACGCTGATGCGCGCCAGGGGGTTCTTCTCGTGCACGAAGACCGCCTGCGCCGTGGTGCGCTGCGGGGTGTTGAACCCGCCTCGGGCGACGCGGATCTCGAACGGCGTCTCGCCCGGCCGCACGCTGTCGTAGGCCTCGCGCTCGCTTGGCCACAGCTCGCGCCCCATCGGCGCGATGTCGGCTTCGCCGGAGATCAGCGCGTGGAAGCCGTTCAGGGTGCCCAGATGTTCCCATCGCTCGCCGCGCGCGGCACCGGGCTGCGCGCGGCGGAAGTCCCGCATCCAGCGATCCATCAGGGTCTTCATGCCGTCGCTGCCGACGCTGCGGATGGTCCCGCTGACGGTCGCGGCCGGGCGGTACGCCAGCAGGGCCGGATCGAGCGTCGGGAGAAAGCCCTGCAGCTTCGCCTTTTCCTGTTCTGCCTGCTCGAAGGTGAGCGGACGGAATGGCGCTATCCCGGCGACGATGCGCTGCCCGTCCTCGCTCAACGCGAAACTCAGGAACTCCTTTACTTTCTGCGGCAGCGGCGAGCCGGGACGCTTGTTGACGGCGACGTAAGCGGGGCCGGCGCCGATCGTCGCGACCTGTACCAGGAGCGGCGACTTCATCATGTCGCCCATGAACTGGTGCGCATACGGCGCGAGCTCCGAAGGCAATGGATCGCGCGCCAAGGGCGCCATGTCGGCCAGCTCGAACAGCAGCGCGCCGAAGGCCATGCCATCGCTTTTGTGCTCCCACCGTCCGCCCTTTTGCACTCCGCGCTGACGCGTTCTGAACCCCGCAACCCAGCCGTCCATCAGCGGCCGCATCGTTCGGTCGCCGATACTGCTGAGGGAACCCGAGACCTGGGCCTCTGGCTGGTAGGCGGGTAACGTTTGCGCGGCTTCCAGCGCCCGGGCCGCGAGGGCTAGCCGCAGGCCACAGAGCCACAGCAGCCGGCGACGCCAGGCGCTCGCGCGGAACACGGAACGAGTCATGGCTTTCTGGCCCTAGAAGAATCGAGCAGCCGACGGAATCTGCGCGCGAAGCTCGTCCCGGATCCGCTCGGCAGTCCTCACCAGCGCCGCCTTGTCGTCGCCCGGCTTGTAGGGCAGACCGATGGCCACAACCCCGATCGTGTTCCGGCCCGAGTCGAACAACGGCAGCGAGACGTTGAACCGATCGCCGGTCTTCGAGACCACCGTTTCCGGGTGGCCGGTCCGCAGGATGCGGAGATCGTCGTCGTCCGCCTTCTTGCCGATCTTCCCGATGTTGGAGGCGATGATCTCGTTGTCAGTGTCGGGACGGCCGGGCGGCGTCACGTGCATCACCAAGTGCGCCGCCTCGGGATGCTCGACGAGGGTTTTCTCGAGGAGCGACTGGGCGACCTTCGACATCGCCCCCTGCGCCCCTGCAGGCGGCGCGGCGGCGAGCATCACGCGACCTCCCTGCACCTGCGACGCACGGAGCGGCAGGTAGATGCCGTGGTCGCGCACGACCTCTTGCCCCTCCCTGCTGAGCACGAAGCGGAGGAACTCGTCGAGCGCCGGCGGGAGAGGCTTGCCCGGCGCCTTGTTCACGTTGAAGAAGACGAGCCTCGACAGCGGATACTTCGCGAGCGCGACGTTCTCGTAGGTCGGCGCCACGGGCGCCTCGCCTGCCGCGATGGCGATGGGCAGGACACGGACGGCGGCGTCGAGGTAGGCCACGCCCGAGTACCCGATGCCCGCGCGATCCGAGGCAACGAGCTTTGCCATCGGGAAGACGACCTTCTCGAACGACACGCCTTCGCGCCACTCGCCGCGCGCGCTTCCCTTCGACAAGGCCCGCTGGCGGACGAACTCTTCGAACCCGTTCCAGGGCTTGATCCCGTACGGGCGGATCGGCAGCTCCGCCCACTCGCCGGGAAGTCCGAAGTCGCCCCACCTGGCCGCGCCCTTCCCGCTCAGGTGATGCGTGCTCGAGTAGATGGCGTCGATCTGCTCGAAGGTGAGGGACTGCAGCGGATTGTCCTTGTGGACGAAGAAGACGACCGCGTCGAGCGCGCCGAAGTGGCGATACGAGCCGCCGCAGATGGGGACGCTGAGCGGGTCGTACCCGAACTTCGCCTTGAAGCCCGCGATGTCGTCGGGCTTGAGCTCCCGGGAGACGAAGACGAAATCGAGGTTCTCCTTCACCAGCTCCTGGGCGCCAACGCTGCCTGCGTAGGGCGGAGCGATCGAGAGCTTCACCTCGGGGTGATACTTCCGGAACGCCTCGAACCACCGCGTGGCGATGACGGTGAGGACGTCGGACGCGCCGCCCTTGAACGTGCCGCTCAGTTTCTTCCGGCTTGACCTGTACGCCGGGAGATCGGGATCGAGCGCCGGCTGGAGGACCTCGGGCGGCGGCAGCTTCCGGCCCGACCTGCGGCCCTCTTCGGCCTGCTCGGGCGTCTGCGGCTTGTTGGTCGGGAGAGCGGGAACGACCCACTCCACCATGGGTTGGGGCGCCGGCGCTTCGGCACGGGCCGAGGCGGCGCAGGCGACGAGTACGAGCGTCAGCTTCGCGAAGGGCGACATGAAGGATCCTCCCTGCCCGGTCGGTTGGACGGTTTCCGCTCCAGGAGCTTTCATGTAACGGATGCGCCTGAACCCAGGCTGACGGGTCGCTGAATGTTCGTTCATTCGCTGGGCGTCCGCGCGGGGCAGGCCGTCCGCCGAACATGAACGGCATTTCAGAATCGGGTCAGGATGCGTTCACACCGCGAGCCTAAAGGTGGGACCCATGCGAAGACCCGCTCTCACCCTCGCGACGCTGGCAATCGCGATCGCGCTCGCGACCCCCGTATTCGCCTATCGTCCCTTCGACGGAACCGACGGCGACGTAGCTGACGTCGGCGAGTTCGAGCTGGAGATGGGGCCGGCCCAGTTCCTCTCGACTCGGGAAGGCCGCTACCTCATGGCTCCTGCCGCCGTGCTCAACCTCGGCATCGTGCCCGGATTCGAGCTGGTGGCCGACTTCAAGGACTTCGTTGCTCTGCACCCCGTGGCTGGCCAGCAGCGGATGCGCATCCTCGACGCGGACGTCTTCCTCAAAAGCATCCTCCGCCGAGGAACCCTGCAGGACGAAACGGGCGTCAGCATCGCGCTCGAGGCGGGTCCGCTGCTCCCCGACATCGGCGGTACGAATGGTTGGGGTGCGCAGGCAAACCTCATCACCTCGTACCGGTGGAACCCGCTCAGCCTCCACCTCAATACCTCGGCAGCGCTGACACGAGACCACCAGTGGGACGGGTTAATCAGCCTCATCCTGGAAGGCCCGCGTGACTGGACCCTCCGGCCCGTCGCCGAGATCTACACGGAGCACGAGTTCGGCAACGGCACCGCGTACTCCGCGCTCGCGGGAGCGATCTGGCAGGTGCGCGACCGGCTTGCCCTCGACGCTGCCGTCCGCTACGCGGCACAACCTGGCAATGCCGTCGAGGTGCGCTTCGGCCTCACGTGGGGAGTTGCCCTCTGGCACCACGAGGCCCCGCGCATCTGAAAGAAGAATGACCCTCTCGCCGCGCATCCGGCCATGGCGCAGCAGAGCGACGTGGGAGTGTTGGAGCCTTGTCGTCGGCCAAAACTCGGCCACGCGCCCTGGACGTGCCCAGCAGGAAAGCGAGGCCGGACGGCAATGTCCCGCGTACTCTGGCAATCATCTTGTCTGCAGCCGCTCGCCTTTGCAGCATCGTTCCGTCCAGTCTGACAAGACCCTGATCGGGCCCGCTCAGTCGTCCTTGGGTCGCGGAGACGCCGGATCGAGTTTTGGCCAACGACAGGACGCGGTCGGGCGACGGACACATAATGAACCGGCGCTGTACCGAGTCGGTGACGCCGAACCGGGGATTCCCCGTCCCCATCGCTGCGCTCATCATCATCGGAGTAAGATCGCGCGCGGCGACCGCGCGAGTCCGTGCTTCGAGAAGCACCCCCGAAGCACGGTCGACGACACTCAAGCGATTTTCGACCCGCCCGATGTCCGTGATTTCGCAGCGTTGTTGGTGCCCAGGGGCGGAATCGAACCACCGACACGGGGATTTTCAGTCCGGGCCGGGGAGTGGCCAAGCCCACGAAAGCCGCGCCGAAAATCGCAATG
>VBKL01000059.1 GCA_005879805.1 Deltaproteobacteria bacterium
TCGGTCGTGAGGGGCTTCGGTTCGGGCGCCGCCACCAGGGCGGGGGGCGCGACCGGGACCGCCTTCGCGATCTCGACCGGCGCTTCAGCGGCGGCGCGCGACCTGCGGGCGTTGCCGGCGAGGGCGAACGCGGCGACTACTGCGCACGTCGCGACCAGCCAGACCCAAGCGGAGGATCGGTAGGTCGCAGAATTCCGGGCAGCCCGGGCCCTGGCCGGCGCGCGCAGCGGATCGATGGCCATCTACCGGAACGGTAACATTCGAGTCCGGCTCTTCGAAACCGCGGCCGGAGCGCCCACGTTTGTCTACACGGGAGGTGCGCTTCCGGTCCGTGCATTCACGTACGAAGACAGGGCGTCAAGGCTTCCGGCTGATCGCCGCTGGCTTCGCCGCGGGCACGAATCGCTGGGCTCGCTTCCCCGTGTCCACCTCGCCCGCGTACAGGTTTCCCTGCGAGTCGAGAGCGATGTCGTGTACCCAGAGGAACGCGCCCGCGGATCGACCCGGGTAGCCGGTGGTGGCGAGGACCGCGCCCGTGTCGCGCGCGAGGGTGAGAAGCTGGTTGTTGCGCCCATCCGCCAGGTAGAGGAAGCGCTGTCCGGGGTCGCGGGAAAGCGCCAGGTCCCAGACCGATCCGTTGGCCGGGGTCCTGGGCTCGATGGAGAATTCCTTCACGAAGGTGCCGTCCCGCTTGAAGACCTGGACGCGGTCGTTGAGGCGATCGCAGACGTAGACGAGACCGTCCTTGGCGAGGCGCACGCAGTGCACCGGGTTCCCGAACTGCTGCGGCGGCGGATCGGGGGGCGGTTCGTCGCGGCGCAGCGTGACCTTGCCCTCGTCCGTCGGCGGCTTGCCGTACGCGCCCCAGTGGCGCTTGTAGGCTCCCGTCTCCGCGTCGAAGACGATGATGCGGTGGTTGTGGTAGCCGTCCGCGACGAAGACCTCGTTGGTCTGCGGATCGAGCTCCATCCCCGCGGGCTTTCCCAGGCGCGTCGTGTCGGCGCTGTTCGTCTGTGGACCGGGCTTGCCGATCTGCGAGACGAACTTCCCGTCGCGAGTGAAGCGCAGGATCTGTCCGTCGTTGTCGCCGTTGCCGCTGATCCAGACGAAGCCCTTGGCGTCGACGTGGATGCCGTGCTCGTTGCCGGGCCAGTCGTATCCATTGCCCGGCCCGCCCCAGGCGCGCAGGAGCTTGCCGTCGGCGTCGAACTCCAGGACCGGCGGCGCGGGGAGGCAGCATTTCGACTGCGGCGGTTTGAGCGCCGCGCCCTTCTCGTCCTCGGTGAGCGAGCCCGGGCGCTGCAGCAGCCAGACGTGGTCGTCGGCGTCGACGGAGATGCCGCTCACCTGGCCGAGGATCCAGTTGTTGGGAAGCGGCTTCGGCCACTTCGGATCTACGGTGAATCCGGTCGTCTCGGTGCCGGTGCCCGGAGAGTCTCCCGCTACGCGCTGCGCCGGATCTTCAAGTCTCCCGGCTTCTCGGTCGTCGTCGTCGTCACGCTCGCGCTCGGCATCGGCGCGAACAGCGCCATCTTCAGCGTGGTCGACGCGGTGCTGCTGCAGCGGCTGCGTTTCGCTGAACCGGACCGGCTCGTCACCATCCGGCACCACTACCCGTCGCTGGGCCCGCTCGATGCGCCCGTTTCCGCTCCTGGCTTCCGCGACTATCGCGACAAGACGCAGAGCTTTTCGGGAGTCGCGGTCGAGACGGGCACCGCGCTGAACCTGACAGGCACCGGGGATCCCGAGCGCGTGCAGGGCGCGAAGGTGAGCGGCGACTGGTTCCGCGTGCTCGGGGTTTCGCCCGCGATGGGCAGGTCCATCGAACGAGACGACGACCTTCCCGGAAGGAACGTGGCGGTCCTCTCCGATCCGCTCTGGCACCGTCTGTTCGGCGGCTCCGCCGATGTCCTCGGAAAGACCCTGCAGCTCGACGGCGTGACGTACACCGTGGTCGGCGTGATGCCGAAGGCGTTCCGCGGGTTCTGGTCTAGCCCGGCGGAGATGTGGCTTCCCCTGGCGCTGCCCGACAAGGAGTACGAGCGCACGCGCTACACCAACGAGTGGCTCAACCTCGTCGCGCGGCTCAAGCCGGGCGTTTCGCCGCAAAAGGCGCAGGACGAGATGATCCGGTTCGGCGAGCAGCTGCAGAAGGAGCTGCCCAACGACGTCCCCTCCATCAACTGGTCCTTGAAGGTCGACGCGCTCCAGATGATCGCCAACAAGGACATCAAGCCTGCGCTGCTCATCCTGCTCGGCGCCGTCGGCTTCGTGCTGCTCATCGCCTGCGCCAACGTGGCCAATTTGATGCTCGCGCGTGGGGCGGTCCGCGCCCGCGAGGTCGCCATCCGCGCCGCGCTCGGTGGAGACCGCTGGGCGCTGGCTCGGCCGGTGCTGGCCGAGAGCGTCCTGCTCGCCCTGTTCGGTGGAGGCCTCGGGATCCTGGTCGCCAACCTCGGCGTCGAGGCGCTCCTCGCGCTCGCCAAGGATCAGCTTCCGCGCGCCGACCAGATCGGGGTCGACGGCACGGTGGTGGCGTTCACGCTCTGCCTCTCCGTCCTCTGCGGGATCCTTTTCGGGATCGCTCCCGCCCTGCAGGGCTCGCGCTACAAGCTGCAGGAGGCGCTCAAGGAAGGGGGCCGCTCCGGCACCGACACCTCGGGACGGAAGGTCCGCCGCGCGCTCATCGTCGCGGAAGTGGCGCTCGCGCTCACCTTGCTCGTCGGCGCGGGCCTCCTCATCAAGAGCTTCTCGCGGCTCCTCGGCGTCGATCCTGGATTCGATCCCAGAAACCTCCTCACCTTCAACATCGCGCTGCCCCTGGCCCGGTATCCCGACGCGCCCTCGCAGCGGCGGTTCTTCGACGAAGCGCTCTCCCGCATCGCCCAGCTTCCCGGGGTGAAGGGCGCGGGCGCGACGACCGTGATGCCCTTCAGCGGCCAGTGGACCACGTCCACCTTCACCGTCGAAGGGTACAAGGTCGCGGTCGGCGAGAGCCTGCCCTGGGGGGACACCCGCATCATCACCACCGGGTTCCTCGAGACGCTACACGTGCCGCTCTTGCAAGGGCGCACCTTCACCGCTGCCGATCGCGACGGCGCGCGGCAAGTGACCGTCATCGACGACGAGCTCGCCCGGCGCTACTTCCCGGGGCAGGACCCGATCGGGAAGCGCATCGCCTTCTCCGATTCGCCGACTCCGAAGCCCGACGAATGGATCGACATCGTCGGTGTGGTGGGCCACACCAAGCACGAGGGACTGGACGCGAAGAACCGTGTACAGGTGTACTTGCCCTTCGCCCAGATCGAGACTGGTCGCGGGATCCGCGCCACGCAGATGACCGTAGCGGTGAGGACGACCCGCGCACCGAACGCCTCCATCGCCGACGTGCGCGCCGCGGTGCGAAGCGTCGATACCGACATTCCGCTCGCTCGCGTGCGGCAGATGGAAGACCTCATCCGCGACTCCGTGGGCCAGAGGCGGCTTTCCCTCTTCCTGCTCGGCCTCTTCGCGGTCCTCGCCCTGGGGCTCGCCTCGATCGGAATCTACGGCGTGATGTCCTACAACGTGGCGCAAAGGACCCGGGAGATGGGCATCCGCATCGCCCTGGGCGCGGAACGTTCGAGCGTGCTCCGCCTCGTCATCGGGCAAGGGATGGCGCTGGCCGGAGCGGGCATCGCCATCGGCGCGGTCGGGGGGTTATTGCTGACGCGGGTGTTGCAGGGGCAGCTCTACGCGGTGCGGCCGACGGATCCGAGCACCTTCGCGCTGGTCGGAGCGATCATCGCCTCGGTCGCTTTGCTCGCCTCGCTCTTCCCGGCCCTGCGGGCGACGCGCATCGACCCCGCGGTGGCGCTGCGGGACGAATGAGCCGCATCGGAGCGAGGCCTCTCAGTTACCCGAAGAGCCCCGCGGTCAGCCCTCCGTCGATCGATATCGTCTGCCCCGTCACATACCGACACGACTCGCTGCAGAGAAATGTCACCAGCGGGGCAAATTCCTCCGGAGTAGCCGGACGCCCCATCGGGTGCTCGCCCAGGGCCCGGCCGCGCTTCTCCGGCGTGTCGTAGATGGCGCGGAAACGATCGGTCTCGACCAGGCCGGTGGCGATGCTGTTGATGGTGATCCCTTCGCGAGCGACCTCGCGGGAGAGCGTCTTCAAGGCCGACACCACTGCCGTGCGGAACGCGTTGGAGAGCACCAGCGTCGGGATGGGCTGCTTCACGCTGACGGACTCGAGCGCGACGATGCGGCCGAAGCGCCGCGCCCGCATCCCGGGAAGGACCGCGTCGACCAGCGTCAGGGCGCTCTTCATGGTGAGCATGTACGCGGCGTCCCAATCGGCGGGCTGCATCTGCGAATAGGTGCCGGGCTTGGGGCCGCCGCCGTTCACGACCAGGATCTCGACCGATCCGACCTTGCCCTCGACCTCGCGCACGAGCGCCGTCAGCGCCACGGGGTCGACCTGATCGACCGCGAAGGCGCGAGCCTCCTGCGCGCCGGCATTCCGCGCCCGCCGGCAAACGCCCTCCAGCTTTTCCAGCCTGCGCGCCGCGACGGCGAGCCTCACGCCTTCGCCCGCAAGCGATTGCGCTACCGCTTCGCCGATCCCCGAGCTTGCGCCCGTGACGAGCGCGACCCTGCCCTTGATCCCGAGGTCCATGGCGCGTCAGCCGCGGCGCAGGTAGTGGTCGGATCCGTCCAGCCAGTCCTTGCGGGGCGGGTCGAAGATGTCGACGTCGAGGGTGTCCTCGAGGGCTTCCGCCGCGTGGGGAAGGTTGGACGGGATGCAGAGCACCTCGCCGGCACGGACGTCCACCTTCTCGCCTTCACCGAGGGTGAAACGGAGCGCGCCTTCCAGGACGTAGGTGATCTGCTCGTTCTCGTGCTGGTGCCGCGGAACGATGCAGCCCTTTTTCAGATAGACGTGGGTCAGCATCATCTTGTCGCCAGTGATGATGCGCCGCTCGAGCTTGTCGGTGACCCGCTCGCGCGGCATCTTTTCCCAGCTGTGCAACGTCGCAGAGCGCTCCATCTTCTCCTCCGGGTTCCTCATTTCCAGACCCTCCGGTCGTCGATCTTCTTGGCGCCGTCGCCGATGGTACCTGGCTGTGCAACCTGCACCTCGCCGCGTACCTTCACCACGTCGCGCAGGGACTCGGCGATCCGCTCGAGCAGCGCGGTGTCCGTGCTCGCTCCGGGAGCGAGCTCGACCAGATACAGCAGGTGATCCTGCTGCTCCTCGCGCGTCACCACCGCCTGGAATCGGGCGACGGCGGGAAACTGCTTCATCACCTCGTCCATCTGGCTGCCGCGCACGAACATTCCCTTCACCTTCACGGCATCGCCCACGCGTCCGAGCAATCCCTTGAGGCGCGGTGCAGTGCGGCCGCAGGGGCAGCCTCCTGGAGGAGCGAGCGCGGCGATGTCGCCGGTCGCGAAGCGGAGCAGGGGATAGGAGTCGTCGAACGTGGTCCCGACTACCTGCCCGGGCTGGCCGGGCTGCGCGGGCTGGCCGGTCTCGAGATCGAGGACCTCGACGATGCATTCCGGCTGCAAGTGCATCCCGTTCTTCTGCGAGCACTCGTAGGCGAGGACGCCGAGGTCGGCGGTCGCGTAGCCCTGGAGAACGCGGATCCCGAAGCCTTCCAACTCCTGCCGGAGCGATTCGGGGAGCATCTCGGCGGTGGCGAAGGCCGCCTCGAAGCGGAGCGGCACGTTCAATTCGCGAGCGCGCAACACCAGGGTACGCAAGAAGCTCGGCGTTCCCGCGTAGCCCGTTGCCTGCAGCGCGGAAGCGGTGCGCACTTGCAGATCGGTCTGGCCGGTACCGGCGGGAATCACCACGCATCCGAGGCTGCGCAGCCCGGAATCGAGCATGAATCCGCCCGGCGTCAGATGGTACGAGAGCGTGTTGAGCACGACGTCGCCCGGCCGGAAGCCGGTGGCGGCGAAGGCCATGCCGAACCGCCAGTAGTCCGAGGCGGGACCCTGCGGAACGTAGGTGGGCCCGGGCGAAGCGAAGAGCCGTTGCAGCCGGCCGACTGGACCGGCGAGGAACCCGGCCAGCGGCGGCTCCTCGGTCTGCATCGAGGAGAGGGCGTCCTTGCGGGTGATGGGAACGCGCCGGAGGTCCTTGAGCCCGAACTGAGCAGGCGGGATTCCCGCCGAATCGAGCAGACGCTTGACGCGCGGAGCCTCGCGATAGAGCAGCGCGACGGTCGACCGGAGCTTGCTCTCGAGGTAGTCCTGCCGATCCTCCTCGTCCTGCGTCTCGAGCGCCGGATCGAGCTGGTAACTCTCGCGCATCGCGCCTCCTGGCGGGGAGTCTATCCGAGGCGCCGGGGAATGGAGTGGTACGTCGGGTGGGAGGCGATTTGATCAGAAACGGATGCGCAGCGCGACGCCCCCGCGATCGGAGCGCCCCGTCGTCATGACGCCGACCGAAACCACCGGGCGGTCCCGCCAGGCGAGGAAGCCGGCATCGACGGCGCTCGCGACGAAGAGCCCGGCACCCATGACCGCGAGGCCTCCGACCACGTAGTTCACGCAGGGATCGAACCCCCCGGTGCAGAAATCGTTCATGACGACGAGACCGAGCAGGATCCCGCCGCCGCCGATCAGCAGACGATCGAGGAAGCTGAACGCCGCCCCGCGAGGGTTGTCGTTGGCGAGGTGCACGAAGGGTGCGCCGACCGCAAACGCAACCAGTCCCAGGGTCACGAAGCCCGGCTCGTGGGTGATGATGGGCACAAGGAGCATGACCCCGCCCGCGACCAGATCGGCAGCGACCGTCTGCCCGGAATAGCGGACACGCTCGACCCTTGGCTGTGGGCCGGTATCGGGAACTGCATCGGCGGGCGGCAGCCCAGAGGATTCGATCGCGAGCAGCAGTGCGATGGCGATCATCGCCAGGGCTGACCGCACCCACCTCGTGGCGGCCACTCAGTGATGATCGCGCGCTCGACCTTCACGACAGCCACCTCTTCCGCCTGCGATAGCTCTTCACCGCCCGGTAGTTCCGCTCGTGCGCTCCGCCGCCCAGGTAGAACTCCTTCACGTCCTCGTTGCTCTTCACCTTCTCCGGATCCCCCTCCAGGACGACGTGTCCGCCCTCCATGATGTAGGCGAAGTGCGCGATCGCGAGCGCCAGATTCGCGTTCTGCTCGACGAGGAGGAAGGTCGTCTTCTCCTCCTCGTTGATGCGCTGGATGATCCCGAAGATCTCCTGCACGAGCTTTGGTGCCAGCCCGAGCGATGGCTCGTCGAGGAGGATGACCTGTGGCTTCGCCATGAGAGCGCGGCTGATGGCGAGCATCTGCTGCTCGCCTCCAGAGAGGTAGCCGGCTAGGCGTTTGCGCAGGCGTTGTAACTGCGGGAAGTAGGTGAAGCAGAGGTCGCGGGTACGGCGCAGCTCGGCGCGATCCGTGCGCACGTATCCGCCCATCGAGATGTTCTCGTCGACGGTGAGATCCTCGAAGACGCGCCGCCCCTCCATGACCTGGAAGACGCCGAGGCGGACGATCTTCTCCGGCGCGAGATCGTCGATCCGCTGCCCGTCGAGCTCGATGCGGCCGTCGGTGACCTCGCCCTCCTCGGAGGCGAGGAGCCCGGAGATGGCCTTCAGCGTCGTGCTCTTGCCGGCGCCGTTCGGCCCGAGCAGGGCGACGATCTTCCCTTTGGGGACCTCGAGCGAGAGCCCCTTCAGGACGAGGATGACGTCGTCGTAGATGACCTCGACATTCTTGAGGCTGAGCACCGCAACCCCGCTTCCGCTACAGCCCCAGCCACTCCTGCTTTCGCGGCATGTCGTACTCCGCCACCTTCTGCAGCTTGCCGCCCTTCACCATGTAGATCGGCGTCTTCGTCGACGGCCGGTGGTCGGTAGCCGTGTACGTGATGGGTGAGGTCAGGCCGCCGAGATCGAAGTCGTGCAACTCCTCGAGCGCCGCCTTGACTCCCGGGCCGTTGAGCGCGTTCGCCTTGTCGGCCCGCTTCAACGCCTCGGTCCACACGAGGACGTAGGTCCACCCGCGGACGTAGAGCGCATCGTGCGTGTCGCTCGGGTGGTTCTTCTTGTGGAAGTCCACCAGGCGCTTCATCCCTGGGACGTCCTCGCCGAACGGGACGTGGGGCATCACCCCCGTAACGCCCTCGGCGGCCTCCTTCGCCACCGCGGGCAGCGACTCGCTGAAGCCGTACGGGTTGGAGCCGAACCTGGTGGCGAGACCGAGCTTCTTCGCGTCCTTCAGCACCGTCGAGACGCCGGTCGTCGTCACGTTGATGTACCCGTAGTTGGCGCCCTTCTGCTTCATGTTGAGGAGCTGGCTGGTGGCGTCCTGGAAGGTGCCGGGCAGGATCTCCTCGTCGACCAGGTCGATGCCGATGTCCTTGCAGTAGCGCTTGCCCGCCTCGATGGGCGCCTTGCCGTAGGCGTTGTCGCCGTAGAAAAAGGCAACCTTCGGGTTGCCCGACTTGCCCTTCCAGTCGTCCTTCACCCACTGCAGCCAGGCACGGAGCTGATCCGAATAGCTCGGCGCGACGAAGAAATTGTAGGGCGTCTTGCTCGGATCGGTCAGATGGCCCGAGAAGGAGGCGGAGATGTACGGGATCTTGTCCTGGTTGACCGACGCCTTGAGGCCCTCCGTGTCTCCGGTGCCCCATCCGTTGATCATGATGACCTTCTCGTCGTTCACCAGGCGCTTGTAGGCGGCGACGGCCTCCGGGATCTTGTAGCCGTAGTCCACCTCGACGAGGTTGACGCGCTTGCCGTTGATCCCGCCGTTGTCGTTGAGCCACTGGACGCCGTCGTGCACGCCCTTCGCGAACGACTTGCCGACGTCGGACGTCACTCCGGTGAGATCGAAGATGCCACCGACCTTGATCTCGCCCTTCGCGGGTGCCTGGGCGAGCGCCGCCGGCGAAGCGAGGGCGAGGACGAGACACAGGGTGCGCAGGTTCATGGGCGGACCTCCTGAAGGTCAATACGAGAAGGGATACAGCTTCCAGTATGCCTTGATGCGTTGCCAGCGTGCAGCCATGCCGTCGGGCTCGAAGACGAGGAAGAGCACGATGGCGAGCCCGAAGACGCCGAGCTTCAGCGCTGCGAAGAGCTGAACGAGAGAGGGGAACGATCCGGCGAGGCGGCCCGTGGCGAGCCGCAACAACTCGGGAAGCAGGGTGATGAAAGTGGCGCCGAGGATCGACCCGAGAACGCTCCCGAGGCCGCCGATGATGATCATCCCCAGGTGATCGATGGCGACGCCGAGCGGGAAGTTCTCCGGGCTGATGATGTGCGCCTGGTAGGCGAGGAGCGATCCCGCCACCCCGACGAAGAACGAGCTGACCGCGAAGGCGAGGAGCTTGTGGCGGAAGACGTCGACGCCCATCACCTCCGCCGAGATGTCGTGGTCGCGGATGGCGATGAACGCCTTTCCCACTTTGCTGCGGAAGAGATTGCGGGCGAAGAAGAGGTGGAGCAGGGCGAGCGCGAGGATCGGGTAGAAGAGCCGCCGATCGTCGCCGAACTCGAGCCCCAGGAGCTTCGCCGAGGGAATGCTGGTGCCTGCGACGCCGCCGGTCATCGATTCCCAGTGTACGACGGTGAATTCGACGATGAAGTGGGCGGCGAGCGTGGCGATGGCCAGGTAGAGGCCCTTGAGCCTGAGCGAGGGCACGCCGAAGACCATTCCGACCAGCGCCGCGACGAGCCCCGAGGCGGGAAGGACGAGCAGGAAGGGAACGCCGCGTCCGGCGAGCGCGGCAGTGGTGTACGCGCCCACCGAGAGGAAGGCGGCGTTGCCGAGGGAGATCTGCCCGGTGAACCCGGTGAGGATGTTGAGGCCCATCGCGGCGATGACGGCGATGCCGATGCGGTTGCAGACGTCCATCCAGTAGCTGGTGGCGAAGAGCGGCACCGCGAGCAAGACGGCGAGGAATACGGCGAGCAGCACCCGCGACACGGACGAGTCGAAGATGGCCATGTCGGCCGGGTAGGTGGTGCGGAAGTCGCCGCAGCGCACGCTCGCAATCTCCTTCAGACCCGCTCGATGCGGACCTTGCCGAAGAGCCCGTACGGTTTGACCATGAGGATGACGACGAGGGCGGCGAAGGGCGCCACCTCCTTCACGCCTCCCCCGAACACGGGGTCGAGGTAGCCGCCGGAGAGATTTTCCAGGACTCCGATGACGAGGCCCCCGACGACGGCGCCGAGCACGCTGTCGAGCCCGCCGAGGATGACGACCGGCAGCGCCTTGAGGCCCAGCACCGCGAGCGAGCCGTCGGCGCCGCCCCGCAGCGTCCCGAGCAGGATGCCGCCCAGGGCGGAGACCGCCGCCGCGATGCTCCAGGAGACGGCGAAGATCCGCCGGACCGAGATGCCCATCGACTGCGCGACCTGCTGCGAGAAGGCAGTCGCGCGCATGGCGACTCCAACGCGCGAGTAGCGGAAGAAGAGGGAGAACGCGGCGAGGAGGACGCCGGCCGCGACGACGCTGAACAGATAGCCGCGGGCGATGGGCAGGGGGCCGAAATGGATCGGCTCGCTCTCGAAGAAGGAAGGGAAGGGCCGCGTGTCGGTACCCCAGATGCCGAAGACGATGGCGCGCAGGATGCTGGAGAGGCCGAGCGTAACCATGATGACGGAGATGATCGGCTCGCCGATCATCGGCCGCAGGACGAGCCGCTCCATGGCGAGGCCGAGCAGCACCGAGAAGACGACGGTGAGAGCGAGCGCCCAGGGGAGCGGGACGTGCACGTTCTCCACCATCGCCCAGAAGACGTACGCGCCGAGGAGCAGGAACTCGCCCTGGGCGAAGTTCAGGATGCCGCTCGACTTGTAGATGATGACGAAGCCCAGGGCGACGAGGGCGTAGATGCTCCCCACCACGAGGCCGTTGATGGTGAGCTGGAGGAAGAACTCCATCAGCCGGCCCGCAGCTCGCGCACGGCCAGGTCCGACTTGATGCGCGCCGTCTTGCCGTCCTGGAAGCGGATGGTGGTGTCGATGGCGATGTGGTCGACCTCCCCATAGAGCGCCGCGATGATGGTCTGGTAGCGCTCCTCGACGAAGGCGCGGCGGACCTTGCGGGTCCGGGTCAGCTCCTCGTCGTCGGCGTCGAGCTCCTTGTAGAGGAGCACGAACTTGCGGATGCGCGCGGCCGCCGGGAGCGTGGCGTTCACCGAGTCGATTTCCTTCTGCACGAGATCGTAGACGTCCCGCTTGGCGGAGAGGTCGGTGTACGTCGTGTACGAGAGCTTGCGGGCCTCGGCCCACTTCCCGACCGTCTCGCGATCGATGCAAACGAGCGCGGTGAGGAAGGGGCGTCCCTTTCCGATGACGACGGCCTCCTTCACGTAGGGAGAGAACTTGAGCCGGTTCTCGATGAACTGCGGCGAGAAGTGCGTGCCGTCGGCGAGGCGGAGGACGTCTTTCAGGCGGTCGATCACGACGAGGTGACCTTCCTCGCTGAAGTGGCCGGCGTCCCCGGAGTGCAGCCAGCCCTGCGCGAGCGCCTCCTCCGTCGCCTCGGCATTCTTGTAATACCCGATGAAGACGGCGCGGCTGCGGGAGAGGATCTCGCCGTCCTCCGCGATGCGGACCTCGGTACCGGGAATGGGCTTTCCCACCGTGTGGAAGCGGATCTCGTCGCCCCGGTGGACGCAGGAGATGCCGCTGATCTCGGTCTGCCCGTAGATCTGCCGAAGCGGAACGCCCATGGCGTGGAAGAAGCGGAAGACATCGGGTCCGAGAGCGGCGCCGCCCGTCGAGGCGCTGCGCAGGTTGCTCACGCCGAGGCGGTCCTTGAGCGCGCGGAAGAGCAATAGCCAGGCGAGCCCGTATTGCGCTCGTAGCCAGAAGGAGGGCGAGCGGCCTTCCAGCTTCTCTTGCGAATAGCGATAGCCGATCGGCAGCATCCGCTCGTAGAGGAAGCGCTTGAAGGGCGTCGTATCCATCACCTTCACCTGCACCGCCGAGGTCAGGTTTTCCCAGAAGCGCGGCGGTCCGAAGAGCAGGTCGGGCCCGATCTCGCGGATGTTCTCCTGCGCCGTCTCCGGCTCCTCGGGGAAGTTGATGGCGAAGCCGATGGCGAGGGCGGTGGCGACGGACATCATCTGCTCGCCGATCCAGGCGAGCGGCAGGAAGGAGACGAACTCGTCCTCGGGCCTGCGGGGATCGACTTCGTGCAGGCTGAGCGCCATGGTGAGGAGGTTCCGGAAGGACAGCATCGCCCCCTTGGGAAACCCAGTGGTGCCCGACGTGTAGCAGATGAGCGCCAGGTCCTCGCCGTTCCCTTTGCCTACTTCGTCGAGCCAGAGGCCCGGCTCCGTTGCATGGCGCTTCCGGCCTTGTTCCTTCACGGCTGCAAACGATTGCAGCTTGTCGCTGTCATAGCCGCGCAGGCCGCGCGGGTCGTCGTAGATGATCGCTTTCACTTTCGGCAGGCGCCCGATCATCTCCAGGATCTTGTCGACCTGCTCCTGGTCCTCGGCCACGACCACCTTCGCATCGCAATGGTCGATGACGTAGGCGACCTCGTTGAGGTTCGAGTCCTGGTAGAGGCCGACGGAGGCGGCGCCGATCGACTGCGCCGCTAGCTCGGCGCAGACCCAGAAAGGACGGTTGTCGCCGAGGATGGCAACCTTGTCGCCGCGGCCGACGCCCAGGCCGAGCAGGCCGAGTGCGAAGTCGCGGACATCGTCGCGATACGCCGTCCAGCTGGTCTCGTGCCAGATACCGAGCTTCTTCTCGCGCAGCGCGGTGCGGGACGCCATGCGCTCGGCGTTCTTGATGAGGAGCTTCGGGAAGGTATCCTCGGCGAGGGGCTCCATCGCTCAGGTTCCGGCAGCGGCGGGCGCGGGCTTCGCCTCGGCGCCGAGATAGGCGAGCTGGACCTCGTCGTTGCCCCGCACCTCTTCCGGCGTGCCCTCGGCGATCTTGCGGCCGAAGTTGAGCACGTAGATGCGATGGGAGAGGTCCATGACGACGCCCATGTCGTGCTCGATCATCAGGATCGAAGTGCCCTTCTCCTCGTTCACGTCGAGGATGAAGCGGGCCATGTCCTCCTTCTCCTCGTTGTTCATCCCCGCCATCGGCTCGTCGAGAAGGAGCAGCTTGGGCTCGAGCGCCAGCGCCCGGGCGAGCTCGACGCGCTTCTGCAATCCATACGGGAGCGTGTGCACGATCTTCTTGCGGATGTGCTCGATCTCGAGGAAGTCGATGATCTCCTCGACCACCTTCCGCTCGGCGATCTCCTCGCGCTCGCCGAGGCCGTAATAGAAGCCGCCGGTGAAGAGCCCGGTGCGCTGCCGGAAGTGGCGGCCGATGAGGAGGTTGTCGAGCACCGTCATGCCCTTGAAGAGGGCGATGTTCTGGAAGGTGCGGGCGATCCCGAGGCGCGTGCGGGCGGCCGGCCGCAGGCGGGTGATGTCCTTGCCCTCGAACTGCACCTGCCCCTGCGAGGGCCGGTAGACGCCGCTGATGCAGTTGACGAGGCTGGTCTTGCCGGCGCCGTTCGGGCCGATGATGGCGACGAGCTCTCCGTCGCCCACTCGCAGAGAGGCGTCCTGCAACGCGTAGACGCCGCCGAAGCGGAGGGAGACGTGGTCGATCGCAAGGCGGGCGGAGCCGCCGCTGGGTAGGCCGACGGGAATGATGGCGAGACGTTAGCAGACCGAACGTTTACAATTCCAGCGGATGCACACCTTCCAGCCCGGCCTCTTCGACGCGAAAGAGGCCGAACCCACCTCCTTCGACGCGTCGTTCTCGGCAGTGCGCCGGATCGAGCTCGACCCTTCTTCCTGGCTCGAAGTCCAGGACGGGTGGGTGCGCGGGTCGGACCGGCTCTTCGACGAGATCTTGAAAGCGCGCAATTGGTCGCAGCGCACGCGCCGCATGTACGAGGGGCGCGTCCTCGAGCCGCGACTGACTGCGCCCTGGAACCTGCGCTCGGGAGCTCCGCTCGAGCCCCGGATCCTCGACGAGATGCGCCTCGCGCTGTCGCGCCGGTACGGCGTCCTCTTCGACTCGATCGGATTCAATCTCTACCGCGACGGCCAGGACAGCGTGGCCTGGCACGGCGACAAGATCTACAAGGAGATCGAGGAGCCGGTCGTCGCCCTCGTTTCGCTCGGGGAGCCGCGCAAGTTCCTCTTGCGGCCGAAGGGCGGGGGAAAGTCGCGGCCATTCCATCTGGGCCGCGGCGACCTGCTCGTCACCGGCGGGAGGACGCAGCGGACCTGGGAGCACTCGGTTCCGAAGGTGGCCGCCGCCGGGCCGCGCATCAGCCTGGCGTTCCGGTATGGAATGGACGCGCGGGCTTACGGGCGCCCGAAGGACACGTGAACACGCAAGACGGACCACTCTCGGGGATACGCGTCGTCGATCTGACGACCGTCATCATGGGTCCGTACGCGACGCAGATCCTCGCCGACTACGGCGCCGACGTCGTCAAGGTCGAGCCGCCCGACGGCGACATCATGCGCGGCGCCGGACCGATGAAGGGTCCGGGGATGGGCCATCTGCATTTGCAGATGGGCCGCAACAAGCGTTCGGTGGTCCTCGACGTGAAGAAGGAGGGCGGGCGCCGCGCTCTGCTCCGCATCTGCGAGAAGGCGGACGTCTTCGTGCACAACGTGCGACTCGCCGCGATGGAGCGGCTGCGGGTCGGTCCGTCCGACGTCCGCGGCGCGAATCCGCGCATCGTCTACGTGAGCCTTCTCGGCTATGGGAGCTCTGGCCCGTATGCAGGCAAGCCGGCCTACGACGATCTCATCCAGGGCATCTGCGGACTTCCAGCGCTCCTCGGCCGCGAGACCGGCGAGCCGGCGTTCGTGCCGGTCAACATGGCGGATCGCATCGTGGGCGTGAATGCCGTCCACGCGGTCCTCGCCGCGCTCCTGCAGCGCGGGCGCACAGGCGAAGGGCAGACGGTGGAGCTGCCCATGTTCGAGACGCTCGCGCAGTTCGTCCTCGGCGATCACATGGGAGGACGCACCTTCGATCCGCCTCTCGGTCCGCCCGGATATGTGCGGCTCCTGCACCGACAGCCCTATCGCACCTCCGACGGGTACATCTGCGTCCTCGTCTATACCGACAAGCAGTGGCAGACCTTCTTCCGTATCATCGGGCGGTCCGAGGAGCTGCAGGCGACTCCGCACCTCGCCACTTACGCGGCGCGGGCCCGGAACTACGAGAAGGCGTACGGCCGGCTCGCGGAGATCTTCGCGACGCGCTCGACGGCGGAATGGCTGGAAGCGCTCGAGCGCAACGATATCCCCTGCGTGCGTCCGAACGAGCTCGACGATCTCATCGACGACCCGCATCTCGCGGCGGTGGGTTTCTTCCGGGAGGTCCAGCACCCCACCGAGGGGAGCCTGCGGCTGGCGGGGATTCCGAGCCGCTGGAACGGCGCCTCGCTGCCCATCTCGCGCCCGCCGCCCCGCCTCGGCGAGCACAGCGTGGAGGTCTTGCGAGAGGTGGGACTCGATTCGGCGGAGATCGAGCGCCTCCTGGCCGAAGGCGCGACCATCGACGGACGCTGACCCCGGCCGGGCTCTTGCCTGTCCGAGGCGCTTCCCGTATGAACGCAGGTATGAACCGCAAGGTACGAACCCGGAGGGTCACGGCGAATCTTCCCGTTCACCTCCTCGAAGAGGCGCGGAAGGTGACCGGGACCGGGATCACCGAAACCCTCGTTGCAGGCCTCGAGAGGGTCCGGGCATCTTCCGCGGTGGCGCAGGCGCTGAAGTTGCGCGGCCGCTTGAAGCTAAATCTCGATCTGGACGAGCTCCGTGGCCGCTCTGGTCATTGACACTTCGAGCTGGATCGAATGGTTCGAGGCCCGGGGCCCGGACGCCATCGGAAGGGCTTTGGGGGAAGATCGGGTGATCCTTCCGCCAGTCGTTGCGGCAGAACTCGCTAGCGGGACACTCACCGCGGCGAAGCGGTCCAGACTGGTGCAACTTCTCCGCGTGCTTCCCCTATGCCCTGCGGATTTCGATCATTGGGTGCGGGTCGGACTGTTGCGCGCCGCCCTTCGTTCCCGAGGCCTGAGCGTCACCATTCCCGACGCCCATGTCGCGCAATGTGCACTCGACCTCGATTGCGAGTTGCTCGCGCAGGACCACGTCTTTGCTCTCATCGCGCGGCATGTGCCGCTACGGATGCTGGAGGAGTGACGTCACGGTTCGAGAGGTTCCCGAACCGAGCGCCGCCGCGCGTGCGATGCCCGACACGGACTCGCGCGGCGGCGCCCCTCCCTCACTTGCCGAGGTTTGCTACGAAGCCCTGCTGGCCTTGCGAAGTCGTGGGACCGCTCCCGAAGTCGACGGTGCCGGTGAAGTTGCCGCCCAGCGCCGTATTGTGATCCACCGACACGGCGATCGAGTGGACCGCGAGCGCCGCGCTCGCCCCCGTCGCCTGGAGATTGCTCGAATTGAGCGGCGCCCCCGCGAGATCGTACATGACCCGCGGCCACGATGGCGCCCGAGGCGTCGACGCCGACGCCCTGGATGTTTCCGATCGTGCCCGCCGCGATGCGCTTTGCCCACAGTACGTTGCCGTCCGCCGAGGCGAGCTTCGCCACCACCGGACCGTTGCTCGCGAACGTCTGCCCGAAGATGGGATCGGTCTGCGAGGTGAAGGCGCCGACGACGACGTTGCCGTCCGGATCGATCCCCACTTCGGCGAGACCGCGGGAAGAGAGCGTCCACACCGGCGAGCCGTCGGCGCCCACGCGGACGACGCTGGTCGTCGACGGGTCGGTAGAGCTCCAGGAGCGGAATACGGCATCGCCCTTGGCGTTGACCGCGAGCGTGCTGCCGTCTTCGTTCAGGCGCTTTTCCCAGAGGAACTTGCCGTCGGGGTCGAGCTTGACGACCGCCGCGGCTGGCGTCGCGCCGTCGCCGAAATCGATGGTGCCCCTGCAGCCGAAGTCGGCGCAGTTCGAGGCCCACATCAGGTAGATGTCGCCGCTGCCATCGGTCGCGAGGGAGCTCGCCGGATCGATCGTCGTATTCGTGGAACCGTCGAAGAACCTGGTCCAGACCTCCTTGCCTTTCGCGTCGAGCTTGCGCAGGCCGCCGGGTAGCGGCGCGCTCGGGTCCGAGAAGAGCGCGATGGTGGTCCCCGACGGATCGGTGGCGATCGCCACGACGCCGGCGGCGTCCTTGCCGTTGCCTACCGTAGAGACCCAACCGCCCGCGGGCGGGTTGTTGACGCTGCCGTCGAACGCGGCGCCGATCTGCAGATCGGTCGTGATCGAGAGCTCGCAGGTCGTCGCGGTCCCGGCGCAGGCACCCGTCCAGCCGGCGAACGTCGAGCCAGTCGCGGGCGTGGCGTTGAAGACCACTCTCGTGCCGTCGTCGAATTGCGCCGTGCAGGTCGAGCCGCAATCGATTCCCGCCGGACTGGACGAGATGCGGCCGGCGCCCGCACCGGACGGCGTCACCGTCACGTTGTGCTTGCCCGGCGCCGCCGGAGCGACCGCCTCGAAGGTGACGAAGACCTTGGTGTCCGCGACCACCTTGAGGGCGCAGCCGCCGAGGCCCGTGCACCCGCCGCCCCAGCCCGCGAACTGCCAGCCCGGATCAGGGACGGGCGTGAGGACCATCTGCGTTCCCTCGGCGAGGATCGCGGAGCAAGTCGTGCCGCAGTCGATTCCCGCCGGCGCGGAGCGGACCGTTCCCGAGCCGCTCTTCGACACCGTCAGGAAATGCTGCGCGACCGGTCCCGGCAGCGGCGGCGGGACGCTCTGGGACCCCGACGTCCCGGATTTCCCGCCGCACGCCACGACCAGGACCGCTACCCCCACCACCGCCCCCCAGACGACCATTCCGTTTCGCATCGGTTTGTGTTCCCTCCCGATACAGAGACGGAGCGGCGCCACTCCGCGGCCACGCAGCGGAACGGCGCACGGTCGAGGATGAGGCGAGCAGGGGAGCGACTGCTACCGCTTCAGTTCGAGAAGGCGGCGATCCCCGTCATCGCCCGCCCGAGGATGAGCGCGTGCACGTCGTGCGTCCCCTCGTAGGTGTTCACCGCCTCGAGGTTCATGGCGTGGCGGATGACGTGGAACTCGTCGGAAACGCCGTTGGCGCCGTGCATGTCGCGGGCGACGCGAGCGATGTCGAGCGCCTTCCCGCAGGAGTTGCGCTTGAGCATCGAGATCATCTCGGGGGCCGCGCGGCCCTCGTCCATCAGCCGGCCGAGGCGAAGCGCGGCGTGCAGGCCGAGGGCGATCTCCGTCTGCATGTTGGCGAGCTTCACTTGAATCAGCTGATTTGCGGCGAGGGGTCGCCCGAACTGCTTGCGGTCGAGTGTGTACTGGCGGGCGCGGTGCCAGCAGAATTCCGCGGCGCCGAGCGCGCCCCAGCAGATCCCGTAGCGGGCGCGGTTGAGACACCCGAACGGACCGCGCAGGCCCTTCACGCCGGGTAGGAGGTTCGCCTCCGGCACCCGCACCTCGTCCATCACGATCATTCCCGTGCTGGAGGCGCGCAGGCTGAACTTGCCCTTCATGTCCGGCGTGGTGAGGCCCTTGAATTCGCGCTCGACGAGGAAGCCGCGGATCTCGCCCCCGTCGTCCTTCGCCCACACCACGCAGACGTCGGCGATCGGCGAGTTGGTGATCCACGCCTTCTCGCCGGAGAGCACGTAGCCGTTGCGATCCTTGCGCGCCCGCGTCTCCATGCTGCCGGGATCGGATCCGTGGTTCGGCTCGGTGAGGCCGAAGCACCCGACCAGTTCGCCCGTTGCGAGCTTGGGCAGGTAGCGCTGCTTCTGCTCCTCGGAGCCGTACGCGTAGATCGGGTACATGACCAGGCTCGACTGCACGCTCATCACCGACCGGTAGCCGCTGTCCACGCGCTCGAGCTCGCGGGCGATGAGCCCGTAGCAGACGTAGTTCACCCCCGCGCAGCCGTAACCTTGCAGGGTCGAGCCGAGCATCCCCAGCTCTCCCATCTCGTTGACGATGCGGCGATCGAACTTCTCGTGGCGGTTCGCTTCCAGGATGCGCGGCATGAGCTTGTCCTGCGCGTAGGAGCGCGCCATGTCGCGGATGTGCCGCTCGTCCTCGGCGAGCTGGTCGTCGAGGTTCAGGGGGTCTTCCCAAGCGAATCGGCCGTCGGGCCCGGGTCCGGTCATGCCCGGTAGCATACGACTTTCAGGCTGCAGAAAACTTCGCGCGCCCGGCCCGGCCGCGTACGTTGCGGGTCCGTGCAACCCGCCCGTAAGAGGCTCGTCGCGCGCGTGGTCCCGCGCTTTGCGATCTCGCGCATCGCCCTGGCATCCCTCCTCGGCGTGGCGGTGACGCTGCTCCTCGCGGCCCGGTACTCCTGGGCGGTAGCCTTGATCTCGGGCTGGGACGCGGGCGGCGTCATCCTCGTCGGACTCGCCTGGATCACCATCTTCACGGCGGACGCGGCCGAGACCGGCAAGCGCGCAGCGGCGGACGACCCGGGGCGAACCCTGGTGTACGCGGTCGTGCTCGCCACCTCTGCAATCAGCCTCGGTGCTGCAGTCTTCTTGCAGCGCCAGTCCTCGGTCGTGGCGCCGCGCTTCGAGGCGCTCCTCGCCGTTCTCTGCATCGGCACGGTGGCGCTGTCCTGGACGCTCACGCACACCGCGTTCACCCTGCGCTACGCGCACCTCTACTACCGGGAAGACGACGAGGGGATCGGCGGCGTCGACTTTCCCGGCGGCGCCATGCCGACCTACATGGACTTCGCCTACTTCGCGTTCACGGTCGGCATGTGCTTCCAGGTCTCGGACGTCCAGGTCACGAGCCACCAGATCCGGCGCGCGGTGCTTTTGCACGCGACCATGTCGTTCCTCTACAACACCGCCATCCTGGCCTTCGTCTTGAACCTGGTCTTCAACCTCGCAGCTTGAGAGGGACTACTTCGACGCCATCGACCCCGTCGCCTCCTGCAATTCGGCCCACGTGCCGGCGAAGAAGCTGACGTTGTGGAACGCCTCGCGGGCCAGCTGCTCGGTCACGAAGCGGGCGTCGTCCGGGGAGGCGCCGAAGACGATGATGCGCGTGTTGTGATCGGTCATCGGCAGCCGCCCATCGTTCTTCGCCTTCTTCAATTCGCTGCTGTCCTTCCCGGCGACGACCAGCGCCCGGGGGACGCTCCTCGCGCCCGCCACCGATCCTTTGGAGAACTCTTCCGCGGCGCGCACGTCGATCCACACGGCGGTGCGATCGCCCCTTGCCACCACCGCCGCGCCATCGCGCTCGATCTGCGCGATGCCGCCGAGGGCGCGCCAGACCGGCATGCCGAGCTGGTAGCGGCGCACGTTGGTATGACCGGCCGCGAGCAGTTCATCGCTCAGGCGCTTGCTCTTCTCGCAGAACGGGCCGTTGCAGTACAAGACGACGGGGGCGTCCTTGCGATTGCCGAGCACGCGCGAGATCTCGGCCACGTCCGAGACATACTTCGCCATCTCCACGCCAGGTTTCGCCGCGACGTTCACGGCCCCCGGAATGTGGCCCATCGCGTATTCCAGATGGGGGCGACTATCGAAGACGGTGGCGCTCCGGGCGGCGAGGATCTCGCGCAACTCCTGCGTGGAAACTTCCGCCGTGCGCGCCCCCGTTTCTCCCAGGGTGGCATGGAAGATGTCGCCGGAATCGCGGGGTGGCGCCGCCGCGAGAACGAGAAGAATCGTGGAAGGACCGAGGAGAAATGGCATGGGAACCTCCCGGATCTCGTGAAGGTAGCACGATTCTTGATATGAGGAGCCTCGGTCCTCTTGGAGGGAACCCATGACTCTTCGCCGCCGCACCGTCTTGCAGTGGGGCCTCGGAACCGTTGCCGCCGCCGCCACCCGGTCCTTCGCCCAGGACAAGTACAAGCCGATGTTCCCGGTCGAGAAGGACGCGCAATTGCGCCTCCTGCGCTGGAGCGGGTTCGTCAAGACCGACGAGGAGGTCTGGAACCAGAACACGAAGAAGTTCCAGGACGCGACCGGGGCGGCGGTCAACGTCGAGTACATCGGCTTCGAGGACGTGCGCCCCAAGGCGGCCATGGCGGCGAACCTCAACACCGGGCCCGACCTGGTTATGGGTTGGTACGACGACCCGCACATCTATCCGCGGCGCCTCGTCGACGTGACCGACGTCGCCGAGGATCTGGGCAAGCGGCTCGGCGGCTGGTACGACGTTGCCCGCGCCTACGGGTTCAGCAAGACGGAGAAGCACTGGATCGGCGTTCCCATCGGCGCCACCTGCCAGGCGTTCAATTATCGAATCAGCTGGATGAAGGAAGCCGGGTTCGACAAGTTCCCGGAAAAGACCGACGGGTTCCTCAAGCTCGCCAAGGCGCTCAAGGAGAAGAACCATCCCGTCGGCTTCGCCCTCGGCCACGCGGTCGGGGACGCGAACAACTGGTTGCACTGGTGCCTGTGGGCCCACGGCGGCAAGACGGTCGAGGCGGACGACAAGACCATCGCCATCAACAAGCAGGAGTCCTGGAACGCGCTCGAGTACGCCAAGGAGCTGTACTCGGTGATGGTGCCGGGGACGGGCTCCTGGCTCGACCCGAACAACAACCGCGCCTTCCTTGCGGGAGAGGTTTCCGTCACCAACAACGGCATCAGCATCTACTTCGCCGCCAAGAAGGACTTTCCCCAGATCGCTGCGGACATGGACCACGCGAACTACCCCATCGGTCCGGTCGGCAAGCCCACCGAGCTCGCGCTCTTCAGCCAGGCATTCATCTTCAAGTACTCGCGCTTCCCCAACGCGGCGAAGGAGTACCTCCGCTTCATGCTCTCGCCCGAGCAGGCGGGGCCCTGGGTCGAGGCGATGAACGGGTACGTGACGCCGGCGTTGAAGAAGTATCGCGACCTCCCCGTATGGACGAAGGATCCGAAGACGACCCCGTACCGCGACGTGATCGCGCGCATGCTGCCGAACAGCTATGCCGGGAACCCCGGCCAGCACGCCGCGGCGGCGCTCTCCGATTTCATCGTCGTCGACATGTTCGCCGACGCGACGGTGAACGGGCTCTCCGCCAAGGACGCCGCGCGCAGGGCGGAAGGGCGCCTGCGCCGGATCTACTCGTAGCTCCGTCCGATGGCGGCGGCGCGATCGTCGTCGTCGGTCCTCCGGGGCGGCTCGTTCGGGCCGCTCCTCGTCGTTCCGGCGGTGATCCTTCTCGTGGGCCTGCTCGCCTATCCACTCGGCCTGGGTGTGTGGCTCGGGTTCAAGGACGCGAAGATCGGCTCCCCGGGAACCTTCATCGGAATCGAGAACTACCAGTACCTGCTCGACGATCCGGTCTTCCGCCTCACCGTCGTCAACACCGCCCTCTACACGATCGTGACGGTGATCCTGAAGCTCGGCCTCGGCCTCGGCCTCGCGTTGGTGCTCAACCAGAAGTTTGCGGGGGTGCGCTTCTGGCGGTCGGTGCTGCTCTTGCCTTATGTGGTTCCGACCGTCCTCTCCGCCTTCGCCTGGTGGTGGATCTTCGACCCCCAGTTCAGCTTCATCAGCTGGGCGCTGGTGCGGCTCGGGCTGCTCCAGCGCAACATCGACTTTCTCGGCGATTCGTGGCTCGCCCGCATGTCGCTCATGATCGCCAACATCTGGCGCGGGATCCCGTTCTTCACCGTGGGATACCTGGCCGGCTTGCAGTCCATCTCCCCCGACGTCTACGAGGCCGCGCAGATCGACGGTTCGCGCGGCTGGCAGACGTTCTGGCACATCAGCTGGCCGCTCCTGTTGCCGCTCACGGTGATCCTCACGACTTTCTCCGCCATCTTCACCCTCACCGACTTCCAGCTCGTCTGGACCATCACCCGCGGCGGACCGGCCAACGCGACGCACCTCTTCGTGACGCTCGCCTACCAGCGCGCCATCCCCGGAGGGGCGATGGGAGAGGGCGCGGCCATCGCCGGCTTCACGCTGCCGTTCCTCGGCATCCTCGCCTTCGCGGCGCTGCGGGCGATCCGGGAGCGCGAATGAACGGCCGCTTCCTCAAGACCTGGCTGCCGCTCGCGCTCTTCGCGATCTTCCTGCTCTTCCCCTTCTACTGGATGGTGCTGACCGCGCTGCGCCCGAACGCCGAGCTGGTGAGCACCACCGCCAATCCCTTCTGGGTGCGCCACCCGACGCTCGAGCACATCCAGTATCTCTTGCGCGGGACCTCGTTTCCACGCTGGTTCTGGAACACGATGGGCATCGCCACCGGGGCGAGCATCCTCAGCGTCGCGGCGAGCTGGCTTGCGGCATACGGAATCGTTCGCGTCCGGTTTCCCTTCGCCGCCGGAGCGGGCCTCGCCATCTATCTCGGCTACCTCATCCCGCCGGCCATCCTCTTCATCCCGCTCGCCGACGTCCTTTTGCAGCTCGGCTGGTTCGACAAGCCGCTCGCGCTGGTGCCCGTCTACACGACCTTCCTCATCCCCTTCTGCACCTGGCTCCTGATGGGGTTCTTGAAAACCATTCCCCGCGAGATCGAGGAAGCGGCGATGGTCGACGGCGCGGGGCGGGTCCGGATCATGCTCGGCATCGTCCTGCCGCTCTCGGGTCCGGGACTCATCTCCGCGTTCATCTTCGCCTTCACGCTGTCGTGGAACGAGTACCTCTACGCGCTCGTCTTCATGTCGGCGCCCGAGCACAAGACGGTCCCGGTAGGACTCGCGACCGAGCTGGTCCGCGGCGACCTCTACCAGTGGGGACCGCTCATGGCGGGCGCGTTGCTCGGGTGCATCCCGGTCGTGATTCTCTACTTCCTCTTCGTCGACAGGTACGTGCAGGGGATGAGCGGGGCGCTCAAGGGGTAGGGTGGTCGACCTGCGCGCGGAGCGTCTTGCGCGCCTCGTGCAGCCGGTACCAGACGGTTCCTTCCGGAACGCCGAGCACCTCCGCGATCTGCTTGTGCTTGAGCCCTTCCACGGCGAAGAGCGAGAGCACCGCCTGGTGCTCGGCGGACAGGGTCCGGAACGCGGCCTGGACGGCTCGCGCCTGCTGCCGTGCCGCGGCCTGCGCGTCGAGCGGCGCCGCAGGGGAGGGAAGCGACTCTGCGTGCTCGAGGTTGATCGCGGGCGCTCTCCGCGCGCGCAGCGCGAGGGCCTCGCGGATCGCCACGCGATAGATCCAGGTGGATAGCTGAGCGTCCCCGCGGAAGGTGCGCAAACCCCGGAAGGCGGCGAGGAACGCGTTCTGCATCGCGTCCTCCGCCAGCGTCCGCTCGCCGCAGAGCTGGAGGCAGACCCGGAAGACGCGAGGCCGCAGCGACTCGTAGATCTCGCGGCACGCGGCTTCGCGGTCCTTGCCGCTCGCGGCCCGGGCCCGCGCGACGAGCCCTGCGTCGAGGACGGCGGCGCTCACTTCCCCTCCAGCTCGCGCAGCTCGCGTCTGAGCTTCGGGATGACGCGAAACCAGGCGTTGAACGCTCCCACGATGGCGACCGCGACGAGCGCTGCGCGGGCAACGACGCTCGCAGTCCCCGTGCCGAAGAGCCGCGGCGAAGCCGTGACGGCCAGGAAGGCGAGGTAGATCGGACCCCAGAGCGCGAAGAATCGGGTCCCGCGGATGCGGCGATCGTATTGCCGGCGGATGCCGGCGATGAGATCGGTCCCTGGCAATGCGCGCGCCGTCCGCCGCGCGGCAAGCCAGACGGCGCCGCCCGCGACCACGATGGCGAAGGTCATTCCGGCGACGAGCCCGCTGCCGAAGGGGTCGAAGACGGTGCCGACGAGCTTGCCGCGCACGAGGAGGAGCGCGGCTCCCACTGCCACCGCGGCGGCGATACCGATACCGATCTCGCGCTGGCGCCGACGCTGGACGCGCTCGATCCGGCTGCGCAGATCGTCCCAGCCGCCGCCCGGCGCCACGGGAGCAGCAAGCCCTTCCGCGAGCGAGGCGATGTCCGCGCGCTCCGCGGTGCAGCGCGCACAGCCTGCGAGGTGCCGCTCCAACGCTGCTCGCTCCTCGGGTGCGAGCTCGCCCTGCCGTTCTTGCTCGAGAGCGATGCTCCACCGTTCGCACGTTTCCGTCATGGTGCAGATTCAGAGGGCCCGCCGCGGAAAACCTTGGGATGGGCAGGGCTCCTACAGCCACCCACCAATCACGCGCCCGCGATACCATGGTCCGCCATGGCGTTCACCATCGCCGAAGGCGGGCTCGATTTTCCGCTGCCGAAGGTGCGGCGCATCGCGCAGCGGTTCGAGGCGCCGCGCGAGGAGTCGATCGGCGGCGCCGTCGAGCGCGAGATGCGCAAGCTCGGTGGACGCATCCGCCCGGGAATGACCATCGCTGTGGGCGTGGGCAGCCGCGGTCTCGCGCAGCTTTCCGCCATCGTCCGCGCCACCGTCGACGAGTTGAAGCGGCGGGGCGCGCGGCCCTTCATCGTCCCCGCGATGGGCTCGCACGGCGGCGCCACCCCGCAGGGACAAATCGACGTGCTCGCCGGATACGGCGTCAGCTCCGAGGCGCTCGACGTCCCGGTCGAAGCATCGATGGATACGGAGCTGATCGGCAGCGCGGATGGCGTGGACATCTTCTGGAGCCGCGCGGCGCTCCGGGCCGACGCCGTGCTGCCGGTGAACCGCATCAAGGTGCACACCGATTTCCACGGCGAGGTGGAGAGCGGCCTTTCCAAGATGCTCGCCATCGGATTCGGCAAGCAGAAGGGCGCTACGGTCGTGCACCTGAGCGGGTTCGACCGCTTCGATCAACTGTTGCCGAAGATGACCCGCATCATCCTCGACAAGGTGAACGTGCTCGGCGGCGTTGCCACCATCGAGAACGGCCTCGAGCAGGTCGCGCATCTCGAGATCGTGCCCGGTCCCGAGATCCCCATACGCGAGCCGCAGCTCTTGCAGCGGAGCCGCGAGCTCTTGCCCCGCGTTCCGTTCGACGATCTCGAAGTGCTGGTAGTCGATTACCTGGGGAAGGACATCAGCGGATTCTGCTGGGACCCGAACATCACCGGACGCTACGCGCCCCGCCACCTGGTCGATCCACGCAACCCGAAGAAGCTCGTCGGGCTGCGGCTCACCGAGCGGACGCACGGCAACGCCTGCGGGATCGGCATGGGCGACGTGACGACGCGCGCCGTGGTCGAGAACATCGACTACCAGAAGACCTGGACGAACAACGTAACCGCAAGCGAGCTGGGAGGCGGTAGGACTCCGATCTGGATGCCTGACGATCGCTCCGCCATCGCGCTCGCCATCGCCACCTGTCCGCGCATCGACCGCGCGGCACCGCGCCTGGTGCGTATCGAGAGCACGCTACGCCTCGACGAGATGTGGGTTTCCGAATCGCTCTGGCAAAGCGACGGCGTCCGGAATTCGCGGCTCGCGGCTCTGGGCGAGCCCGTCGAGATCGACTTCACCCCGCAAGGCCATCTTCGCGACCTGCCGCTCCCTGCCTTCTCGCACGGGCGCGCGCCCTGGTCGTGACAACAGGAGGCAACGTGATCGGAACGATGGTAGCCGCGCTTCTCGTCGCACAGGCAGGGACGCAGCCGTCGCAGGGGACGCAGGCGTCGCAGCCCTTGCAAGGGAAGGTCGAGGTGCTCTGGCTCGGCCAGTCGGCGTTCCGCATCACGACGCCCAGCAGCAAGGTCATCATGATCGACCCGTGGCTGACCAAGAATCCGAAGACGCCGCCGCAGTACAAGGACCTCGCGGCGCTCGGCAAGGTGGACCTCATCCTCGTCACCCACGCGCACGGCGACCATCTCGGCGACGCGGTCGAGCTCGCCAAGAAGAACAACGCGCCGATGTGGGGGCCGGCGGGTCTCAACCAGTCGTTGCAGACCCTCAAGGTGCTTTCGGCGGAGCTGGCGCCGCGGATGAACAAGGGCGGCACCATCGAGCCGTTCGGCGGCGGCATCCGCATCACCATGGTCCATGCCGAGCACAGCTCCGAGCTCGTCTGGCACAACCCGGAGACCGACAAGGACGAGGTGCACGTTGGCGGCGAGCCGGTCGGCTTCGTCATCCAGCTGGAGAACGGATTCAAGATCTACCACATGGGCGACACCGGCCTGTTCGGCGACATGAAGATGATCGGCGAGCGGTTCAAGCCGGACTTGCTCCTCATCCCCATCGGCGGGCATTTCGTCCTCTCGCCCGAGGACGCGGCGTATGCGACGCGCGAGTGGCTGAAGCCGAAGACCGCGATTCCCATGCACTACGGGACCATTCCGCAGCTGAAGGGGACTCCGGAGCAGTTCCAGAAGGCCCTGGGAAAGAGCAGCACGAAGGTGAACGTGCTGCAGCCGGGGGACAAGGCGACTTTCTAGGTCCGGTCACCTTTTTCCGTGGGTCTCGCCGTGGCCCCCACGTGTCCAGGCGCGGACCCGATTGCGTCCGGATCACCTATGCGCGTCGGCCAACGAGGGAACGTAGAGCACGGTGGATCTCAGAAGCAGTTCGGACAAGCTCACGGCGACTCGTTCGATTTGACCCTGATCAAGAGGTTCGCGAACGGCAGCAACGTGGGGAATCCGTATGATCGGAGGATCGTCGCTCCCTTTCGAGAGATCCATGAAGTAAGGATCCCCCGAACCAATCAGGCAGGAACCAAATGCGAGGTAACCGAGCGGCGCGGCTTCTCGGCCCGGACTCGCGTTGACCATCTCGTCGACGATCTGATGCGCTGGCATCCACAACATCTCCGCGCCCTGTCCCGACAAGTCGTCCTCCTCCGACAACTCAATGGTGGTCCCTATGATGGGACAGGACTTGAGGAACTCAACAAGCCATTCCGGGCATAATTCGGGGGGCAACTGCTGACGCAAAAGAATCTCATCGGGCATGCCGAGACAATGCCCGCCGAATCGTTCGGATACATGACGAATCGCAGCGACAACCGACATCGGGCGGCCTCGAGTGCTCAGAACAAAATGACCCCGCGCGCGTTCGCTCCCGAGTTCATCGCGGCGAAAGCCTCGTTGATCTCCTCCAGCCTGTACGTCCGTGTGACCAGCGCGTCGAGCTTCAGCTTGCCGGCGCGGTAGAGCGCCAGGAGCCGCGGAATGTCGCGGTGCACGTCGGCGCTGCCGTACCAGCAGCCGAGGAGACGCTTCTCGAGCAGCGGCAGGAAGAACAAGTTGAGCGATACGGATTCCTTGATGCTGCCGAGGCCGATGACGACGCAGGTTCCCGCCTTGCGGGTCGCCTCGAAGGCCTGCTCCACGGTTCGCTTTGTGCCGATCGCCTCGAAGGCATAGTCGACGCCGCGGCCCTCCGTGAGGGCGCGGATCGACTCGACCGCATCCGCCTTGCTCGCGTCGACCACGTCGGTCGCGCCGAACGTCTTCGCCATCTCGAGCTTCGAAGGTTGCGCGTCGACCGCGATGATGCGCTCCGCTCCGGCGATGACCGCGCCCTGGATGGCGTTGAGCCCCACTCCGCCGGCGCCGAAGACCGCCACGCTGCTGCCCGGTACGACGCCCGCCGTGTTGAAGACCGCGCCGACGCCCGTCGTCACCGCGCAGCCGAGGAGGGCGCACTTGTCGAGCGGCGCGTCGGGCGGGACCTTCACGGCAGCGTTCGCGGGAGCGACCGAGAATTCCGCCATGGTGCCGATCGCGGAGAAGACGTCGAGGTCCTGACCGTCCTTGTGCACGCGGCTCGTGCCGTCGGGCATCCGGTTGGTCTTGTTGATGCGCTCACCCAGCTGGCAGAGGTGCGGCTTCGCGAGCCGGCAGAAATAGCAACGGCCGCACGGCGTGACCCAGGAGAGCACCACCTTGTCGCCGGGCGAGAGATGACTCACGCTCTCGCCGACCTCCTCCACGATTCCGGCGCCTTCGTGCCCGAGCACGCAGGGCAGGCGGCCGCGCAGGAGGCCGGTGACCAGCGAGTAGTCGGAATGGCACACCCCGCTCGCGGCGAGGCGTACGCGGACCTCGTCGCGGCGAGGGGAATCGAGGGTGACGTCTTCGACCCGGACGGGCTGGTTGCGCTCGTAGCAGACGGCGGCTTTCATGGGCGGCGAGAGGTATCAGATCCGTTCGGGTCTGATAAATGGAGGCGATGATGCGCTCGCACGAGCAACTCTACATCGGCGGAAAGTGGGTCGCTCCTTCCGGGCGGGGCAGCGTCGACGTCATCGACGCCGCGACCGAGGAGCCCGTCGGACGGATTCCCGACGGCAACGAAGAGGACGTCGATCGCGCGGTGAAGGCGGCGTCGGCCGCGCTACCCGGCTGGGCCGCGACGCCACCCGCCGAACGCGCCCGCTTCCTCGATCGCATCAAGGAGGGCCTGGCCGCGCGCGCCGAGGAGATCGCCACCACCATCTCGGCCGAGGTCGGATCGCCCATCACGATGGCGAAGGCCGTCCAAGCGGCGCTTCCCGTCACCGTGACCGGAAGCTTCGCCGCCCTCGCGCGCGAGTTCCCCTTCGAGGAACGGATCGGCAATTCGCTCGTCGTGCGCGAGCCGGTCGGCGTGGTGGCGGCCATCACGCCGTGGAACTACCCGCTGCACCAGGCGATGGGAAAGGTCGCGCCGGCGCTCGCCGCGGGGTGCACCGTGGTGCTGAAGCCGAGCGAGGTCGCGCCGCTTTCCGCCTTCATCCTCGCCGAGATCGTCCACCAGGCAGGGCTCCCGGCCGGCGTGTTCAACCTCATCACCGGGAACGGGCCTCCGTTTGGCGAGATGCTGGTGCGTCATCCGCGCGTGGACATGATCTCGCTGACCGGTTCCACGAGGGCCGGACGGCGGGTCGCGGAGCTTGCCGCGCCGTCCGTGAAGCGCGTCGCGCTCGAGCTGGGCGGGAAGTCAGCGACCGTCATCCTGGAAGATGCGGACTTCGACAAAGCGGTGGGAGTTTCGGTATCGAACGCGTTCCTCAACGGCGGCCAGACCTGCTCCGCCTGGACGCGGATGTTGGTGCCGCGCAAGCGGCAGGATCAGGCGCTGGAGATCGCCAAGCGCTCCGCGGCGAAGTTCAAGCCAGGAGATCCCCGCTCCGCCGAGACGCGCCTCGGTCCGCTCGCTTCCGCGCAGCAGCGGGAGCGCGTTCGCAAGTACATCCGGACGGGCATCGAAGAAGGGGCCGAGGTCGTCGTCGGAGGACCCGACGCGCCCGAAGGCTTGCCCAAGGGCTACTACGTCAAGCCGACCATCTTCGCCGGCGTGAAGCCAGAGATGACGATCGCCCGGGAAGAGATCTTCGGCCCGGTCATCTCCGTCCTCGCCTACGAGGACGAGGACGACGCCGTCCGCATCGCGAACGACACCATCTACGGCCTCGCGGGAGGCGTCTGGTCGGCGGACGCGTCGCGTGCCGAACGCATCGCGCGCCGCTTGCACACGGGCCAGGTCGACATCAACGGCGGCCGCTTCAACCCGCTCGCGCCCTTCGGCGGGTTCAAGCAGTCGGGCCGCGGCCGCGAGCTCGGCAAGTTCGGCCTGGAGGAGTTCGTCGAGACGAAGTCCATGCAGTTCTAGCCGCCTCCGTTGACAGCGACCGGCCGCTAAAGGCCGCAGCAACCAGATCAGCATCCGCTGAAATGATTCGAGCGTATCTCGTATGATACGGTTGAATCATGACAAAGCAGGCGTTGCGACGGCTCCTGGGGACGCCGGCCTTCACCGCGACGGCGATCCTCCTTCTCGCGCTGGCCATCGCGGTCTCGGCGGCGATCGGCGGACTCCTCGAGGCGGTCCTCTTGAAACCGCTCGCCTTCCGCGACCCGGAGAGCCTCGTCTGGGTCTGGGCCAGCCGGGTCGATCGCGACAAGGCGTTCTTCTCCATCCCGGACTTCCTCGACCACGAGGCGGCGACCCGGGCCGCCGACCTCGTCGCCTGCTCGCAATGGGACACGACGCTGTCGGGCGAAGGAGAGCCTGAGCGGATCCCGGGCGTGCGGATGGAGGCGAACGGGCTTTCGCTGCTCGGCATCGTGCCCGCGGCGGGCCGCGTGTTCGAAGCGCAGGAGGAGTCGCGCAAGGTAGCCGTCGTCTCGCACGACCTGTGGCGGCGGAGGTTCGGCGCCGATCCGGCCGCCATCGGCAAGACGCTGGTCCTGAACGGCGAGCCGTACCAGATCGTGGGCGTCCTGCCGTCCTCGTGGACCTTCCCGAACCTCGAGGGGCAGGTCTTCGTTCCCTTCGACCTGCGCGGCGATCCGCGGCGCCCCCAGCGCGGGAACAATTTCATCCGAGCCTTTGCGCGGCTCCGGCCCGGGGCGACCGCGGATTCCCTGCAGCAGGAAATGAAGGCGACGCAGCAGCGACTGCGGGAGCAGTACCCGGAAGCCGCGAAGACGGCGCCGCCCCACGTGCATCGCTTCGCGGACGAGCTTCTCGGCTCGGTCCGCCGGCCGCTGTGGCTCCTCGCTGGCGGCGTCGCGCTCCTCATCGTGGCCGTCTCGGCCAATCTCGCCGGCCTGATGCTCGCGCGGGGCGCGGCGCGGCGAGGCGAGTTCGCGGTTCGAGCGGCGCTCGGCGCGCGGGCGCCGCAACTCGCTCGCGAGGTGCTGGTCGAGACCGCGCTCCTGGCGGTGGCCGGAGGCGTTCTGGGGCTCGTGCTTGCCCACTGGCTCCTGGCGCTGCTGGTGCGGCTCGGACCGCGGGATCTGCCGCGGCTGTCGCATGCCTCCCTCGACGTGTGGGTCGCCCTGGGTACGTTCGCTGCCATCGGTCTCGCCGCGGGCGGTGCAGCGTTGACGCCGGCCTTGCAAGCGAGTCGCAGCGATGCCCGGCAGGCGCTCGCGGTTACCGCCGGTACGCGTTCCGGTGCGCGCGCCCGCCGCGCAACGATGCTGGTGGAGATCGCGCTGACTTCCGTGCTGCTCACCATCGCCGGCCTGCTCGGGCAGAGCTTTCTTCGGTTGCAGGGAACCGCGCCTGGCTTCCGCTCCGAGGGCGTTCTCACCGCCCGCATCTCCTTGCCAAGGAACCGATACGCGAGCGTGGCCGACGTCGACCGATTCGCCCGCGAAGTTGCTTCAAGGATCGCCGGACTGCCCAATGCGCGCGGAGCGGCGATCGGTCACGTGCTGCCGCTCAGCGCGCTGAACGTGCGGGCGGACTTCACCGTCGTCGGACGCCCGCCGCTCTCGCCCACCGACGCGCCCGCGGCGCAAACGCGCTGGTCGTCGCCAGGCTGGATCGCGGCGCTGGGGATTCCGCTGCTCGCGGGCCGCGCCTTCACGGACGCAGACGACGCCAAGGGACGCAAGGTGGCGATGGCCGACCGCGCGCTCGTCCGCAAGTACCTGGCGGGAATCGAGCCGGTGGGAGCGCACCTGTCGATGGACGATCGCGAGGTGGAGATCGTCGGAGTGGTGGAGGAGGTCCGCCATTTCGCGCTCGACGAGGACCCTCTGCCGACGCTCTACCTGCCCGTCGCGCAACTGTCGCCCGACATCCTTCCGTTCTTCACCTCGCGGGCGTTCATCGTCGCTCAGGCGCCGGGCCTCGCGCCCTCCGCGCTACGGGAAGCGATCCGGGAGGTCGATGCGAGCGTTCCCGCCGACATCCATCCGCTCGATGAAGTGCTTTCCGCCGCCCTCGCGCCCCGCCGCTTCCAGGCGCTGGTGATGCTCTTCTTCGCCGGGGCGTCGCTCTTCCTCGCTGCCACCGGGCTCTACGGCCTCACCGCCTGGTCGGTGACGCAGCGCCAGCGCGAGATCGGTGTGAGGCTCGCACTCGGCGCCACCGCCTCGGGAGTCGTGCGACTGGTGGTCGGCGAAGGCGTGCGGCTCTCGCTCCTGGGATTGCTGCTCGGGGCGGTGCTGTCGATCGGCGTGGCGCGCGCGCTTCCCGCCGTCGTCCCCGGCGTCGCGGCAGGCGATGCGCGTGTCTTCGCGCTCGGTCCCTTGCTGCTCGTGGTGGTGGCCATCGCGTCGAGCTGGATCGCCGCGCGAAAAGCAGGCGGCGTAGCGCCGATGGAAGCGCTTCGCAGCGGCTGAGCGCAGCCACTTCAGCGCGAGAATCCCAGCACCGCCTCGCGGTATGTTCTCAGAAGCGGAAGGCGAGGGCAGAATCTCCGCCACCGCGGCGGTGCCCAAGCGGCACGAGGGTGCCGACCGCTGCGCCGGCCACCGCACCGACCGCGACGTCCGTGTAGAAGTGTCGCCCCGCGGCGACGCGTTCGGCGGCGACCATCGAGCCCATGGCGACGGCGACAATCCACGGCCAGACGCGCTGCTCGTGACGGATTCCGAGCGTCACGGCGGTGACGGACAGCGCGGCGAGGACGTTCGAGACGTGCCCGGAGTAGAAGGAACGGTATCCCCCTGGCTGGTTCAAGAGCCCGGGATCTCCCGCATAGGTGCGCGGCAGTGGCCTCCGTACCGTGTACTTCGCCGCCGTGACGAGCGCGCCGTTCACGGCCAGCGCCTCCCCGTAGACCGTCGCGTCCTCGACCCAGGTGCCGGACAGGCCGACGTCCAGCGCGTCGAGGATCAAGGGAGCGACCAGGACGACGCCGGCAGTCGCATCGCTCGTGTCGTCGAGGAACTTGTTCTGGTTGCCGATGACGTGACGGTCGAGCGCGTTCACTTCCCCTGGATCACAGGGGCATCGGGGATGGATGAGCTTGCCGGCGAATGCATACGGGATCGCAATTCCGAGCGCGGCGGCGGCGATCACGGGGACATCCATCGCCGGCACCACATGGTACGCGGACGGGCGCGCGGCCTGGACCGCTTGGGGAGGAACCGATGCGGCCAGGAGGAGCGCGAGGAAGAGCGGCATGCCGGAAGGTAGGCAGCCGCGTCACCGCGCACTGGCAGACGAAAGACCTAGCGGCCCGGGCCGCGCAGCTCGTAGATGAGGAACGAAAGGCCGAGCGAACGCATCGGGTGCGAGCGGAGCACCCGCACCGCGTCGACCACCTTCCCGAACGCCTCCTCGCCGAGGGCGTGCTCCAGCGTTTCGAGATGACGCTTCTCGGCGCGCCGCTCGCGAACCCGCTTGCGCCACACCGGGTCCCACAGGTCGTCGAGGTGGGTGAGCCATTCGCTCGCCGCGATGGCCGCCCACTCGCCCGCGTCGAACCAGATGCCGCTGCAGATCGGGCAGCGGTCGAGATGGAACGAATGCTCGCCGTCGACCCGGGCGCGGACCAGCACGCCGCGGCAGAGCGGACAGATGCCAGAGCGGGCGTCCGAAACGCTCGGCACCGGCGTCGCCGCGTCGATCGACCCCGGCATCTGGTGCGCCTCCACGGCCTCGTGTGGCAGCCAGACGCCGCGGCAGCGCGAGCACCGGCTCGGGGGGATGAACGGATCCCCGCCCGGGGCGCGCCTGCGGGGCGCGCTGAGGGGAACGAGGGTCGCGGATTTGCACTTCGGGCAGTCGTGCATGCGCCGCGAAGGGTCGCCGCCGCGGCGGTGGAGCGTCAATGCGTCCACGTGGTCGGGCGGACGACAGACGAAGTCTGCGGATTCAGGCCTTCTTTTTACGACCGCCCGCGTCGCGCTGGAGGGCCTGGTGTACGAGTCTGGGACCGTCCTGCGCTGCGGGTGCGCCGTGACCGGCACAGAGCGCCTCGAAGGGGAGATCTGCGAGACGCCGCACACTCGCGCGCGTCCGTTCCGGATCGTCCTGGTACTCGTCGTCGACGAAGCGGAAGCCGCCCGCGTCCCGCAAGAGGAGATCGCCGCAGAAGAGGATGCCGCGCTCGGGACGCTCGAAGAGGAGCGCGAAGGACGCGTTGCACGGACCGGGACCGTGCAACGCGCGCAGGCCCAGAGGTAGCTCGCCGCCTTCCCCGTACGATACGTCGGGCGCCTCCTCGAGTCCCTGGGCACCCTCCGGCGCATAGACGCGCAAGCCAAAGCGCTTCCGGTAGCGCCAGGACGAGCGCTGGTGCGACTGCACGGTGAGGACGATTGCACGCAGGTTGCGGAGCGCTCCGAGTTGCGCCTCGACGAGCGGCAACGGATCGACGAGGACGGTCTCCTTCTCGCCGACGAGGGCGTAAGCGTCGCTGCGGAAGTCGACCCGATCGTCGTGCACCGTCCAGTGCAAGAGGCCCGGGACCACGGGGGTCATCCTGTCCGCGACCTGGCAAGGCTCCGACATGGGCCGAACCTACCGCGCGCCCGGTCGGCAGGATACGCTCGGCGCATGATGAAAGTGCTCTCCGCCGAGGAGGCGGTGGCGGAAGTCGTCTTTGACGGCGCGACGTTGATGGTGGGCGGCTTCGGCCTGGTGGGGAAGCCGCTCACGCTGGTCCGTGCGCTCAACGCCAGCGCCTTCAAGGACCTCACCGTCATCAGCAACAACCTCGGCGAGCCGGGCAAGGGGCTCGGGGAGACGCTGCGGCTGGGCAAGGTCCGGCGCGCGATCGGGTCGTACTTCACCACCAACCCCGACGTCGGCGCGGCGGTGCTCGCGGGCAAGCTCGAGGTGACCTTGATTCCGCAGGGAACGATGGCGGAAGCGATGCGGGCCGCGGGCGCGGGCCTGGGCGGGTTCTACACTCCGACCGCGGCGGGGACCAGGCTCGCCGAGGGCAAGGAGACCCGGGTCCTGCGCGGGCGCGAATACGTGCTCGAGGAACCGCTCCACGCCGACGTGGCCCTCATCCGCGCGCACCGCGCCGACAAGCTCGGGAACCTCGTCTACTGGAAGTCGGCGCGCAACTTCAATCCGGTGATGGCCACCGCGGCGAAGACCGTGGTGGCCGAGGTGGACGAGATCGTCGAGGTGGGCGCGCTCGATCCGGAGATCATCGTCACGCCGCATCTGTACGTGGATCGCCTGGTCATCGCCAAGGAGCGGTTGTGAAGGAGCTGATCGCGCGGCGGGCGGCCAGGCTCCTGCAGCCGGGATGGGTGGTGAACCTCGGCATCGGCATTCCGACTCTCGTCGCGAAGTACGTGGACGAGGGCGTCGTGTTCCTGCACAGCGAGAACGGGGTGCTCGGCGTCGGCCCGCCGCCAGGGCCGGGCGAGCTGGACGTGAACCTCATCGACGCGGGCAAGCGCCCGATCACGGTGCGCCCCGGCGCCGCCTACTTCGACAGCGCGCAATCGTTCGCGATGATCCGCGGCGGACATGTGAACGCGGCAGTGCTCGGCGCGCTGCAAGTGGACGGGCAGGGGATCATCGCCAACTGGGCGATTCCGGGAGAGCTGGTGCTCGGCGTCGGCGGCGCGATGGATCTGCTTTCGGGGGTCCGGACCGTGATCGTAGTGATGAGCCATACGACGCGCGAGGGGGAGCCGAAGATCGTGTCGCAGCTCACGCTGCCGAAGAGCTCGCTCCGGCCGGCGGACTACCTCGTCACGGAACTGGCTACCTTTCGCGTGCGTGACGGTGGGCTCGTCCTCGACGAGTTGGTCGAGGGCGTGTCGATCGACGAGTTGAAAGCGCGCACCGCCGCGCCGTTCAGTACGGCCTGATCGCCATGCGCATTCGCAAGCGCGCAATCCTGGTCGTGCTGGCGGTGGTGTTCGTGCTCTTCGTGGCGAACGCGGTCGAAGGAAATCTGCTCAATCGAGCTGGGGCCGCGCTGAAGGAAGAGAACTACCCGTTGGCGCTGGAGCGAATCAAGCCGTTGGCGATGCTGGGCGACAGCACGGCGCAACAGTTGCTCGGGTGGATGTACGCGTTTGGAAATGGAACGCCGGCGAATCCGGACGAAGCATTGAAGTGGTTTCGCAGATCCTCAGGTTGGTTCAAGAAAGACGATGGGAAGGTCGGCGCCCATGCGTACTGGATCGCGAGGGTCTACGCCGGAGAGGAAATCGGCTGGCCTGCCGAGAGGAGCGAGGTGCAGGCGACACGATGGTTCCAGATCGCCGCCGACCACGGGTCTTCAGAAGCGGCCCGGCGACTCGCTGCGCGTACGCATTGATTGCGACATACTCGCGTTCCGATGGCTCGGAAATTCTTCGTGTCATTCTCGGAGAGGTCGTTGCGCGCGGTCGACGCAGCCGCGCGGACGGCAGGCGAGTCGCGTAGTGAGTTCCTGCTGCGAGCTGCCAGGGCAGAGTTGCGCCGCCTCGAGGCGTTGCCGCGAGGCGCGGTTGATGCCCTGCCCTCGGGCGCGGCATCCGATCTCAGTACCCGATCGCGCACCCGTCCGACCTCGACTCCGAGCCGCCGCGGAGCACGCCGCTCTCCGGGTCGATGAGGATCCCCTGGTACCCGCCGCCATTCCGCGAGGTTCGCGACACTTCGTGCCCGCGGCGGACCAATTCGGCGAGCGTCGTCTCCGGGATCCCATGCTCCGCGAGCACCAGCCCACCGTTGGGCGCCTCCGGATATCCATTCGGGCTCGCGGAGCCGATGTGGTCGACGCGCGGCGCCTCGCCGGCCGCCTGCACGTCCATGCCGAAGTCGAGCATGTTGACGAGAACCTGCACCTGACCCTGCGGCTGCATGTCGGCGCCCATCACGCCGAAGACGAACCAGGGGCGGCCGCCGCGCAGCGCGAGGGCGGGGATGATGGTGTGGAAGGGCCGCTTGCCGCCCTCGATGCGATTCGGGCTCCTCGGATCGAGCGAGAACAAGGTCCCGCGGTTCTGCATCGCGAAGCCGAGACCGGGAGGCGCCATGCCCGAGCCGAAGTGCTGGTAGATGCTCTGGATGAGCGAGCAGCAGTTCCGCTTCGCGTCGACTGCGGCCACGTAAACGGTGTCGGATACGAGGGCGCCCGGCTGTACGCCCACGGCGGCGCGGCGCGGATTGATGAGCTTGCGTCGCTCCCGCGCGTACTCCTTGGACCGCAGCCGCTCCACCGGTACCGATGCGAGCTCCGGGTCCGCGTACCAGCGCGCGCGATCGGCGTAAGCGAGCTTCTTCGTCTCGATGAAGAGGTGCCAGTAATCCGCCGAATCAGGTCCGAGCGCGGCGAGGTCGTCGCCCTCGAGCATGTTCAGCATTTCCAGCACCGTCAGGCCCTGCCCGGGCTGCGGCAATTCGAGCACCTCGACGCCGCGATAGGTGGTCGAGATCGGATCCACCCACTTCGGCTCGCAGCGGGCGAGGTCGTCCGC
>VBKL01000132.1 GCA_005879805.1 Deltaproteobacteria bacterium
CAGCATCGAGAACGCGAACTTCGTCGTCGCAACCGCCGGCGACCCGGGCCGCGCTGCGGTCGGATTCGTCGGCACCACCACCGCGGGAGACTCGACGCAACCCGGATTCCGCGGCGCCTGGGACCTCTACGTCGCGACGACGTATGACAGCGGAAACACCTGGACCACGGTCGACACGACGCCGGGCGATCCGGTGCAGCTGGGCTGCATCTGGACCGGCGGCGGATCGAACCCGTGCAGGAACCTGCTCGACTTCAACGACATGCACATCGATTCGCAAGGCCGCGTCGAGGTCGCGTTCGCCAAGGGCTGCCTCGAATCGGCGAACTGCACGCCTGCTTCGCTCACCGCGCACGGTCCGCCGTATCCCGAGTCGTTCGCCAACAAGGCGGCCATCGCCCGGCAGTCGGGTGGCATGCGGATGATTGCCGCGTTCGATCCCCCCGCGCAGACGGCGCCCGGCGCTCCGCGGCTCCGTACGGCGCAGATCGATCCCGCGACCGGCCAGGCGATCGTGACCTGGGACGCTCCCGACAACGGCGGCTCGCCGATCACTGCCTACAACATCTGGCGGGGTACCTCGCCGGGCGGCGAGACGCTGCTCACGTCGATCGGCGCGGCGCGCACGACGTTCGCGGACAGCGCTGTGCAGGCGAACACCACCTACTATTACCAGGTGACCGCGACCAACGCGGTGGGCACCAGCGCCAAGGCCGGCGAGCTGGTCGCCGTCCCGGCGCCACCTGCGGGAAATCCATGCAAGCTTCCGGGAGTCGCCGTCGGCACTTCACCGGCCGGCAACCAGCGCGGCGCGCCGGCGAATGCGGGCCTCGACATCGTCTCGGTGAGCGTCGGCGAGCCGTTCCCCTCGCCCGCCGGCACGTCGTCGATCGTCCTCACCATCCAGGTGTCGAATCTCGCCCAGACGCCCACGCTCCCGCCCAACGCCGAGTGGAAGATCGGCTTCGCCGCCCCTGACGATAAAGGCACGCTGCGCAGCGTCTTCTTCGAGGGCGACACGAACGATGCCACGCGCCCCAACGGCGAGTTCAGCTACGGCTACACCGGCGGCACCACCGACTTCGGTCAGGGCGACTCACCCGCGGTGACGGGCACCTTCGACACCAAGGCGAGCCAGATCGTCATCGTCATCGACACTTCGCACCCGATCGCCTTCCAGCCGGGGATCGGATCCGCCGACGTGCCGTTCACGGTCACCCTCGGAGCGGGAAGCGTGCTCAATGGGTTCTTCGGACAGACCGTCCTGCTCATCGGCGCGCAGCCGGCCGGCATCGGCGGCGGCCTGCTCGAGACGGTGGATCAAACCTCGAACGGCAGCTACACCCTCAAGGGCAATGCGTTCTGCCGCCCCGACGGCCCGGTCATCGCCGTGGTCCAGGCTACGCCCAACACCGTGCAGTGCTCTCCCGCGACGGTCACGCTCGACGGCTCGCAGTCGTTCGACGCTTCGGGCGACGCCATCGCCTCATACACGTTCGACCCTGGCGACGGCACCGCGCCGGTCACCACCAGCGCCGCGAGCGTGAGCCACACCTATACGCAAGGCGGCAGCTTCAGCGCCTCGCTGCAGGTCGCGTGCACGCGGGGAATGAAGAGCACCAACGGCGCGCACGCTGCGGTCACGGTCGGCGGTACCGCGACACCCACCATCACTGCGCCAGCGACCGTGAACAGCGGCCAGGGTGGCTACGTGGCGTCGGCCGCGCGTCACGCCGGCAGTACGTATGCCTGGAGCATCACCAACGGGAAGATCACCAAGGGCCAGGGCACGAGCTCGATCAAGTTTGCCGCCGGCTCGCGGGGCACACTGACGCTGCGGGTGGTCGAGACGAACAATGGCTGCGCCTCGCCGAGCGGGTCCACCACGGTGACGGTGCAATAGACACGCCCACCGCGCACGGCAGGCGCGATTACCGGCAGATGCCGACGAGGAGCCGTGCGGATGGACAAAGCGAGACGTGGAACGCGCCGGAGAAGGTCTCGCCGGTATCGAATCTGGCGTTGAAGCTTCCGTCGATACCGCGGGGATTGCCATCCGGAGCCGTCGCGACGTGCGTGAGATGGACTGATCCCGAAACGGCGTTGGCGGTCGTCCCGGGTCCGCAGCCACCGAACACGTTGAAGGCCACCGCTGCGAGCTTCGTGCCCGGATCGCGGAAAAGGGGGCCGTCGATTTCATACGTTCCGGCGACCGTCGGCGGCGCGATCCGGCCGTCCGGCGTCTGGATGCCGAGAACGATGCTGACCGTGCTGGTGTTGTTCACGGCCTGGCTCTGCAAGAGAGTACAAGCGTCGCTCGCGGATTCGAGCACGACGACCGACACCGAGCTGCCTTGGCTGTCGACGACCGGTGGGAACAGCACCGCGTCCGAGACATCGATCGACTGTCCCCGATAGGAACCATCGACGTTGTTGCCGTTACCGCCGCAGGCGGCGAGCGCGGCGGCAACCACGAGTGCGGATGGCGTTCGCATGGTCATTGGACGGTCACCGGGGATCCGGGCGGCACCTGTGTGCTGACACGTATGGGGCCGGCATCGACGCTCTCGAGGACGAGCCCGCCCGCGTTCGGAATGAAGGTCACCGCAGTTACCCGGATGTCGATCACCAGCTGCGGTCCGAGCTCCCCCGTGTCGTACGTCGTCGCGGTCGTCGTGAGAAAAGAGCACGTGAGCTGGAACAACTTGACACAGTAGCCATCCGCGCCCGGAACCGGGTCCCACGACACGATGAACCGCGTGGAAGAGGGGACGGCCTGGACGGTCAAGTTCGACGGTGGCGGCACGGCCGTCTTCCCGCTCACTTCCGGGCTCCGACCGCCCGGGAACCCGTCCGAGGCGAAACTCTGGAGGACGTAAAAGTAGGTGGTGGCATCGGGAAGAGCGCTGTCTCTGAAGAACCCGGGGGAACCGACGGGCACGAAGGCGATCTGCGTGTACGGACCCCCGGTCGTCGTCGAACGGAACACAGCGGTATCTCCGGTTCGGGTCCAGCTGACGGTGATGAATCTCGCTCCTGGAAACACCCCCACGGATGACGGCGGCGGCGGGGCTGGCGGAAGTGCGTCGACGAAAACGGTGTGTGACGTCGGCCCCGCGCCGCCGGGGCCGATCCCCGCCACGTTGTACGAATACCTCTCCGTGCGCACGGCGGAAGTATCGACGAACGACGTGTCCGGGGTGCCCGGGAAGGTCAACACGCCGCGGGGGATCGTGGCGCGCACGACGACGTATGCGGTCGCGCCCGGCACGGCGTCCCAGGAAACTGCGACGCCTTGCAATGTCCGCCTCGCGTTCACGTTCGTCGGCGCCCCCGGTGCGTGGGGCACGGGCGGCTTCCAGCACGTGTTGTCCGATGCGCAGATGAACCCGGCCGGGCATGACCTGTTCACGCCGCACGCGACGAGCGGATCGATCGCCTCACCGCCACACCCTGCGGCAAGCGCTGACAAGGCAGAAGCGACGGCGCCGGCGGTCGATATCCGCACGCGTGGCATGCTCCGCATGCTCCGCGTCGCGATCAATGGCACAAGGGCGACTTTGTCCGATCGAGTGCTCTCGTGAACGCGCCCGTTCACAACACGCTTTGGGTCGGGTGCGATCACGCCGCAGGGTTGCAGCCGACGAAGCTTGGAGCGCTTTTCTCTCGGATCAGCGGCGTGAGGCGCCCGACTTCGGATGCTTTACCTTCGCGCGCTGCCTTCCGGACGGGCTTTCGTCGCCGCCGTCGAGGCGAAAGGCCAGCCGCGCGGCGCGAAGCAGCGCTGACCGGATTGTCCGAAGGGGCACAAGCGATCTCCCAGAAGTTGCCTTCCAGGTCGGCGAAGTAGGCGTCGCGGCCGGTAAACAACTCCGCATCGACCGGCTCCTTCGTCAGTTTCCCGCCCGCCTCGCGGACGCGGGCCGCCAACTCGTCGACGTCTTCGGGTTTTTCGACGCTGATGATGATGCTGAAGTGGATCCCGCCGCGACTCCGGTCGGGCCGGACGTGGGCATCGGCGGCAAGCTTGTCGACGGAGAACAGCGCCAGTAATGCCCCTCGCAATTCGAACACCGCGAAGTCGTCCGAGTCGAACGCTTGCGGCCAGCCGAGTCGCCGGTAGAAATCTCGTTGCGCGTCGAAGTTCCGAACGCCGAGAGTAATGATGTTCGCCAGCGGAGGCGCCCTCGTCTTCATCGTGCCTCCTCCTAACGCAAAACTTATCAGCGTCGCGCCAGAGAATCGGCACCGCGGAGGGCCGATGTCACCGGGTGGCTGGAGGGCTAGCTCGCCCGTCGCAAGCGCGATCCGGCCTGGCGCACGGTGTGCCCGCCGCTCAGCGAGATGGCACCGTCGGCTTTGCCAGCAATTCCAGAGCCGATAGCGTCAGAACCTCGACGCCGGTCTTGATCGTCCGCTCGCGATCGGGCGCGAAGCCGCTCGAGTGCAGCGACGGCAGCGTCTCGCCGGTCTTCTGCGCCTGCGCGAACTTCGCCGGCTCGACCGCGCCGATGCGCAGCTGCACGCCCGGCGATCCGGCCGCCTTGCACAGCTCGCTGAAATCTTCGGCGACCATCTCCGGGTGCCACTCGCTCACGTTCTGCTCGCCGAGCTCGCGCCCGAGCATCGACAGGAGCCGCTTCGACAGCGCCGGATCGTTGTAGGTCGCGTTCGCGCTCTCGGCCACCTTGACGATCGGCTCCTTCGGCGAGTTCGCAGCCACCGACTCGGCTTTGGCGATCCGCGCGATGCCTTCGAGCATCAGCTTGCGCACTTCCGGCTTGTACGTCCGCAGCGTGATCTGCAGCGCGACCGAGTCGGGAATGATGTTGTATTTGGTGCCGCCGTGGATCGACCCGACCGTGAGCACGACCGGATCGAACGGGTCCTTCTCCCGCGAAACCAGCGTCTGCCAGCCGAGCACCGTCTTCGCCGCGATCACGATCGGATCGACCGTCGCTTCCGGATGCGCGCCGTGCCCGCTCTTGCCGAAGAGCGTGACGTCGACCGAGTCGACGTTGGCGAGCGCGTACCCCGGCGTCACCATCACCTTCCCGGCCGGCGCGTCGTGGCTGTCGTGCACCGCCACGCAATAGTCCGGCTTGGGGAACCGCTTGACGAGGCCGTCCTTGATCATCGCCTCGGCACCCTTGACCGTCTCCTCGGCCGGCTGGCCGACCATCACCAGCGTCCCGCGCCAGCGGTCCTTCTCTTGCGCGAGCAGCGTCGCCGCGCCCACCCACGAGCTCATGTGGATGTCGTGCCCGCAGGCGTGCATCACCGGGACGGTCTTGCCGTTGGGATCGGTTGCGGTCACGTGCGACGCGTACGGTAGTCCGGTCTTCTCCTCGATCGGCAGCGCGTCGAGCTCAGTGCGCACGAGCACCGTCGGCCCCTTGCCGCTGCGAAGGACGCCGACCACGCCGGTCCCGCCGACGCCGGTCGTGACCTCGTACCCGAGCTTGCGCAGCTCGTCGGCCATCTTCGCCGCCGTTTTCTCCTCATGCGACGACAGCTCGGGATTCTTGTGCAGATCGATGTAGAGCGCGTCGAGGTGCGGATAGATCTGATCGACGCCCGCGATCGGAGCCAACAACAGCAATGCGACGAGCATGGTCACCTCTCCAGTTTGAAATCCTCGAGCTGCTCGCGCAGCGCGCTCTTCAAGAACTTGCCCGCCGGCGAAGGACCCATAAGGACTTCCGTCTCCATCTTCGATCGTCCTCACGTCGCCGCGACGCTACCAGACCGCGGCGCGACGGCGCGTTCAGCTCGCGGCATGAAACAGATCCCGGCGACGCTAGCCACCTTTGTTCTTGACGCCACTATCGTGATCAGGCGGCAATCGCCGACGCAGGGCGGCGTAACAGACGGCGGCCGTCGTCAGGCAGAGACCGAGCAGCGCCGCTTGAACCGATCGCGCCGGGAAGGACGGCAAGAGTCCCGTCGCCAGAACAGAGACGGCGTTATTGGTCACGTGTGCCGCGATGGCGGGCCGCAGGCTGCCGGTCCGCTCGGTCATCCAGCCGAACGCGAGGCCAGCCACGAAGGCGAACGGCGATTGCAGCCGGTCGAAGTGGATGAGCGCGAAGAGGACCGCGGTCAAGAGAATCGCGGGCCAGCGGCCCCAGCGCTTCGAGAGGCGCGTCTGGAGATAGCCGCGGAAATAGAGCTCCTCGGCGAGACCAGCGCCGAGCCCGATCACCAGCGTGCTCACCGCGAGCATCGCCGGCGAGGCGTTTGCGAGGATGCGTTGCAACTGCCCGAGCGAGCCTTGGTCGCTCACGCCGAGGAGCGAGAAGAGGGCGCCTGAGCTCCCGCTGAGGGCGACGAAGCCAACGATGAAAAGAGCCAGCGCGCTCGCGGGAATGCCGGCGGCGCGAAGTCGCAGCCGAGCGGGCAGACCGGCCTGGGAGAGCGCGGCTGCGGCCACCGAGAAAATGAGCATTGTCAGCGAAGTCAAAGCGTAGCTGAGGATCACGATCGGCGGCGTGAGCGCACGTTCCACCGACGCCTGGATCGTCGTCATGTCGGGCTTCTCGCCGGTCGCCACCACTGCCACGCCGATCAGGATCAGGTTGACGATCCCAACCGCTGCGAAGACCAGCGGGACCGACAGAAGCACGGTCCAGAGACGCGGCGCCGGTTCACGGACGGGAGGAGGTGCGCTCGAGAGCGGCAGCGCACCGTTCGTTCTATCTCCCGCGTCGTCGTCGAGCACGCCCATGAATGACGATACGGCAGATAAGTCGGGTTCCGTCTCCATCTTCGATCGTCCTCACTTCGCCGCGACGCTACCAGCCCGCGGGCCCGGGCTGCTATATCCCCGCCCGCGCACGGGCGAAATCAAGGCATACGGGCGAAGCCATCCGTTCGCCTCAGCTCAGCGACAGCTGCAGCTCGGGCACATCGTCTTGCCGAGGTACATCCGCGAATTGCGGATCGGTCCGCGCAGGTAGAACGGGGGGCCCGGTCGTCGCGTAGAACTCCCGCGCACGGTCATCGTTCGCGTCGACGACGATCGCGTAGGCTGCCGCCGACTCGGAGGCTGCGAGCACGCGCTTCACGGCGTCAGCGACGAGGAGGTCGCGACCCCCGCACCCTTCGCTCGTTCGTGACGGGCGAGCCGCCCGATGTCACACTCCTGAGGTGATGAACGGGTGTTAACTTCCCAGGCCGTCGGGGCAGGAATTGCAACTGGTACCGGTCGGAAAGGCAGAGCGTCGATGACGGTCAAACGGATGGACAACGTCGGCATCGTGGTGGAGTCGCTCGATACCGCCATCTCTTTTTTCGCCGATCTGGGCCTGGAGCTCGAAGGACGAGCCACGGTTGAAGGAGAGTGGGCAGGGCGCGTCACGGGGCTGCGCGATCAGCGCGTCGAGATCGCCATGATGCGCACGCCGGATGGCCACGGCCGGCTCGAGCTCTCTCGATTTCTCACGCCACCTGTGGTCGCCGATCACCGGAACGCCCCGGTAAACGCGCTCGGCTACCTACGGGTCATGTTCGCCGTGGAGGACATCGACGATACGCTCGCCCGGCTCCGCAAGCGCGGCGCGCAGCTCGTCAGCGAAGTGGTCCAGTACGAAGACGTGTATCGGCTCTGCTACATCCGGGGGCCCGAAGGACTTCTCATCGGGCTCGCCCAAGAAATCGGCTGAGCTGATGACTTGGACCTTGAACGATTACTTCCTCACCGCCGGAACGATCGGCTCGAGTCCGGTCTTCGCGACGACGGCGCGCGCGTCGGCGGAGGCAAGGAAGCGGATCAGCGCACGACCGGCCTCGCCGACTTTCGAGCCCGCCACGATCCCCGCCGAGAAGAGCGTCACCTTCTGCACCTCCGGCGGGAGCGTTGCGACGAAATCGACGCCCGGAACGGGGAGCAACTCGCTGACTTGCTGAAACCCGATCTCCGCTTCGCCCCGCGCGACGACGCGGGCGACGGGCTCGGCCGGGATCATGCGGCTCTTTCCCTTCACCTGGTCCTCGATGCCAAGACGCTTGAACATCTCGGTAGAGATGTAGACGCCGCTCGCGCTGTCGGAATAGGCGATCGATTTCGCGGCGAGCAGCGTCCGCTCGAGCGCTTCGACGCTGGAGATGTCCGGCTTCGGCGCCCCCTTGCGGACCACCATGCCGATGAGCGAGCGCGCCAGGTCGACTCGGCTGCCCTCGACGACCTTTCCTTCCTTGGCCAGCTCTCCGAGCGCGGCGCCGACCATGATGAGCACGTCCATGGATTCACCGCGCTGGAAGCGCATGGGAATCGCGTCGTGGGTCGTGCCCAGGGAAGGGCCCCAGCCGAGGTTCAGCTTGTGGCCGCTCACCCGCTCGAATTGCGGAGCGAGCTCGCGAAGGGCGGTGGAGAAGCCGCCCGAGCAGATCACCGTGATCTCGTCCGCGGCAGCCGCATGGGCGGCGAAGATGGCGACGACGAGCGCTGCACCGGCTCGGAACGCGCTTCGCGTCATTGCGAACCTCCGTTCACGCCTTTCGCGATACCGCCGCGAGCATGGGAGGCGCGTTTGTAGTTTGCAAGATGTGACTGCGGCAGGGGACGGGGCCTACGACGTCAGGGCGCGGGCCCGGCGTCGGGAGGCGCTGACGGATCGGAGCAGCGCGAACCCGAGAAACGGAACGACGAAGAGCAGCGATGCGGGGGACCCCGAGCCATTACATCCGCCCGTGCCTGCGGGGGAGAGTGTCGGTGTGGCCTGAGCGGGGTCCGGACTTGCCTGGTCCGTATAGGTGAATCCGGTTGCGAGCCTTGCGGATAGTCCGTCCGGACCGGTCACGACGATGTCCACCGCGCCGCTCGGGTGCGGGCCCGTCGTGGCGGTCAAACTGCCGGAAGTCGTAACGGTGACAGAGGCCGCCGCCACACCGCCGATGGTGAGCGTCGAACCCGGGACGAAATTCGCCCCCGAAATCTGCACGGTCGTCCCGCCCGCCGAGCTGCCCGAGGCGGGTTGAATGGTCTCGATCTGCGGGCCCTGCAGATCCGCGACGGGCTCGAGCACTGCCAGGACGCGAGCCGCCTCCTGCCCCAGCAGGCGCTGCCCTGCGATGGTCGGATGAATGCCGTCCTGGCCCAATCCAGGCCCGAAGCGATTGATGTCAGAAGGCAGCGCGACGACCGGTTCGAAGTCGATGACGCCCTTGACCTGCGCCTGGTGTCGAATCCAGTCGTTGACCGCGATCCGGCGCGCGACGACCGTCGCGTAGGGTGCGTCGACCGGGTTCTCCTTCGGCAAGAGCGTTCCGACCCAGATTCCACAGAACGAACGCAGCCTCGCGAAGAGCGCCTCGAGCCCGGCTTCGATCCGGTCTGCGGTGTTGGCGCCCAGATCGTTCGTCCCGATCAGCACCACGCAATCGGTGATCCCTTGCAGTGTGAGGACCTCGGCGTCCAGGCTGCTGGCAGCGCCGAAGACACCCTGCCCCGCGACGCCGGCGTTCACGATCGGCAACCCGGTCAGGCCCTGCGCGATGGCCGGCCACGCGTTCCGGTAGTCGTCGTTCGCATTGACGTAGTTCCCCCAGTTGCCGCTGATGTAGCCCTCCGTGATGCTGTCCCCGATTGCGACGATTGCCTTCGTCCTCGGTCCTTCCACGTCGATGGTGTCCACGGCGGCCGCTCGCATGAACGGGGCTCCGCCCGAAGGCGCCTGCAAGCCGGCGACGCTTCCCGCAAAAGCATAGCTGTCGGGGAACGCGTTGATGTAGCTCGCCGCCATCGCGCCGTCGACGTCGAACGAGACATAGAGCTCAGTCGAGATGGAAACGGCGAGCGAGATGGGATCGCTGGTGATGCGAGCGCGGGGCGCGAGCGTGGCGACCGGCGAACCGCTGAAAGTGAGCGGGATTGGCGAGGAGGCAAGCTGGCCTCGGGAGCCGGCGAGCGCCACGGTGGCCGCATGGAGGGTGAGCGAGCCATCGCCTGCCTTGAAGCTGATCCGAAGCCGTCCGCCGCCGCGCCCAACGGGAATCTTGGTGCGGTACGTCGTCCTGGTCGCGGTGGAAACCGACACATCGAGCGCCTGGTGGAAAGCCGGCTGGAAGACATTGGGGACGGTCTGCGCGCGCGCCGCGGGAACGAGGGCGACCGACAGCGAGCAGGAAAGGAGCCAGTAAGTGGCGCGCAGGGCTCCTTTGAACTGTCGGTTCCGCATGAACGCTCCAGATGCTGGGACGAGGCTCGAGGCAGCCCTCGGGGGGTTTCCAACACAAACATCCCCGGCCGGCGCGTCGCTGCGCCGAACAAGGAGGATCGCCGCCGGTCGCTGTGAAAACCGCGGTCGTTCGATCGGCTATTCCACGAGGCGGATTTCGGCATGTCGTGTGGGGAAGGCTCGCACGATCGCGACGCTTCTCGCGCGCGCGACGCTGCATCCCTCGGCCGCAGAAGATTTCCGTGACGCCGACATCGAGACACGCTCGCCATCTACACCACGTCGACGGAATCGAGGACATGCGCGCCGCTGTCGCCAAGCTGGACTTCGGCCCGCTCACCGAACGCGCTCCGACGCCCGTGGTCCCGCTCCGAAAAGACGCGACCTTTGCTACCAACTGCCCGAACCCCAAAAGTTGAGGCCCCTGACCATCCCGGGAACACCGAGAAAGATCAGGGGCCTCGAATGGTCGGGGCGACTGGATTTGAACCAGCGACCACTTGCACCCCAAGCGGTGAAGGAGGCATCCCAACGGTCGCCAACGGCTTGCAACCACTGGGAATTACTCGAATCGATGTGGCAGCAAATTCCCAACCATCGCAACGAATCGCAACGG
>VBKL01000026.1 GCA_005879805.1 Deltaproteobacteria bacterium
CACATCGGAGGTCCGGCAGTCGATCACGAACGTGCTCAGGCGGCTCTTGTGCATGTCGTCCTCGCGTGCGAGGACGGTGCAGTACCACGAGCGGGGAGAATCATGGCTCTCGAATTCGCGGAGCAGGTTGCGGTACTGCGCATGGACTTCGGGAAGGCGAATGCCATCGGCGAGGGCTTCCTCGAGCGGATGTCCTCGCTCCTCGACGAGGTCACCGCGAGGAAGGCCCGCGCGCTGGTCCTCACCGGCGACGGGCGGATCTTCTGCGCCGGTCTCGATCTTCCCTCGCTGCTTGGTCGCAGCGCCGAGGAGATCGCCGCCTTCATCGACCGCTTCTCGGGCTTCATGCTGCGGGTCTTCGAATTGCCCATTCCCGTCATCGCGGCCGTCGACGGGCACGCGGTGGCCGGCGGTTGCGTGCTCGCGCTGCAGACCGACTTCCGCATCATGTCGGCGGGCACCATCGGCCTCAACGAGGTGCGCATCGGCGTCGGCCTTCCCGCGGTGGTCCTGGAGACGCTCAAGCTGCAGGTCTCGGCGGCCGCGCTGCGCACCATCGCGCTCGAGGGCCGCCTCTTCGAGCCCGACGCCGCGCTCCAGGTCGGGCTCGTGGACGAGGTAGTCCCGCCCGATCGCCTGATCCCGCGCGCGCTGGAGAAGGCGCGCGAGATGGGATCGCTCCCCGCCATCTCCTTCGCCCGCATCAAGCACTCGCTGCGCGCGCCGGTCGCCGAGTCCGCCCGCCGCGGCGCGGAGCTCGACAAGAAGGCGTGGGCGTCGGGATTCGCTTCGCCGGAAGCCCAGGCCATCCTGCGCGAGGTCGTCGAGCGCCTGCGCAAGAAGCGCTAGCGGCCTGCGGCGACCTGGCCTTTGAGTCGCGACCAGTCCGAGAGAAGCTCCTCGGTCTTCCGCAGCGCCACCTCCGCCGCCTGCGCGAGGGCGGTGGTGGGCGCGGCGTCGACCTCTTCGACGTGCACGAGAAGCTCCCCAAGCTCCGCGTTCATGGAAGTCAGCGACGGCGCCTTCTGGCCGCGGCGCTGCCGGCGCCTGCCCGTGCTCTCCAGCGCGGCGAGCTTCTTGTCCAGGTCCGGGTTGCTCTTGCCGGCCGAGGCGCGCGCCTCGCGCACCTCCTTCGCCGCGCGGGTGTCGCGGGTGAGCGCGTCGGCGAGCCGCACCGCGAGATCGTGGGCCTTGCGCAGGTCCTCGACCGGGGTCTTCACGCGCGGGTCCATCTCCACCACGAGCGGCTGCGAAGAGTGGAATGACCCGGCGCTCAGGCGCACCGTGTACCTGCCGGGCAGCGCCCACGGTCCGCGCGGCTCGCGGGGCGTGTTTCGAGGAATGGCGGAGATGGGATAGGCGGGGTCGAGCACTTCCGGCGGCTCGCCGTGCAGGTCCCAGACGAAGCGATGGAACCCTGCCTCCAGGGAGGGAATCGCGGGCGGCCGGATCCAGTAGCGAGGCACGTTTCCTTCGTCACGCGGCTCGGTCCGGGGCGCGTCGCTCGAATGGCGGCGCACGACCTTGCCTGCCGCGTCGACCACCTCGATCACGACCTTGGCGGCGGGCGCGCGCAAGAAGTAGTCGATGGGTACGCCGTCGGGCGGGTTCTCGCCCACGGGCTCGTCGGGCGGGAGCGGCGTGTCAGGGTTGGTGTTCCAGCGGACCCGGAGCGCGCGCTGCGGGCGGAAGAGATGGGCCTCGTCGCCGAACACGCGGTCGTCGATCTCGCGAAGCGGTGCGAGGTCGTCGAGGATGAAGAAGCCCCGCCCATGAGTGGCGAGCGCGAGGTCGTCGTCCTTGACGATCAGGTCCCGCACCGAGGTCGCCGGCAGATTGAGCCGCAACAGGTGCCAGTTCTCGCCGTCGTCGAACGAGACATGGACCGACTTCTCGGTGCCCGCGAAGAGGAGTCCCTTGCGCATCGGGTCCTCGCGCACCGCGTTCACCGTCTGCCCGGGATCGATGCCGCGGACGATCTCCTTCCAGCTCTTCCCGCCGTCGCGCGTCCGCAAGATGTGCGGATTCAAGTCGTCGAGGCGCAGCGTGTTGATCGCCGCGTACGCGGAGAGCGGATTCGAATGGCTCGCCTCGAGGATCGACACTTTCGCCCACGCCTGCAAACCCCGGGGCGTGACGTCTGCCCAGGTCTTTCCGCCGTCGCGCGTGAGGTGGATGAGGCCGTCGTCGGTCCCCGCCCAGAGCGTCTGGGCCTCGACCGGCGAAGGCGCGAGCGCGTAGACGACTCCGCGCCGGGTGACGGCTGCCTCCGGGGTGTGCGCGTACTTGCCGACGTTCGCGGGTGGCGTCCAGGTGGCGCGGGTGAGATCGGGGCTGATCTGAGTCCAGGTCGACCCGCCGTCCCTCGTCTTCCACACCGTGTTCGAGGCGAAGAAGAGCGTGCGCGGATCGAACGGCGAGAACACGACCGGCTCGGTGCGAATGACTCGGTAGGAGGGCGTCTCCACCATGACTGGCGCGATCTGCCGCGCCTGTCCGGTCCTGCGGTCGTAGCGCGATAGCTTTCCGCCGTAGACGACGTCGGGATCGAGCGGGTCGGGCACCGCGTACCCGTATTCCTCGACGGCGACGGGATGCCAGTCGCGGAAGGTGATGGCGCCGTCCTCGCCGCGGCTCGCGACGCACGCCGACCCGCTTTCTTGTTGCCCGCCACAGAGCCGGTAGGGAAAGGCGTTGTCCGCGTTGACGTGGAACATCTGCGCGGTGGGCTGGTTGTACCAGGAGCCGAACGTGCGTCCGCCGTTGACCGTCACCGCGGCTCCCTGATCGGAAGCGATGAGCATGACCTCGGGCCGGACCGGATCGATCCAGATGCGCTGGTAGTCGTCGCCGCCGGGGGCTCCGCGGAGCGCGTTCCAGGTCTTCCCGCCGTCGGTCGATTTCCACACCCCGATGCGCCCGAGCCCATCGGCGGCGAAGGTCGGGAGGCCGTTCTCGAGCTTGCGCCAGGTCGTGCCGCCGTCGACCGACTTGAATAGGCCGCTTCCCGGGCCGGAGAAGGAACCGTTCTCCCACGGCGCCTCGCGAGCTTCCCATAGCGAGGCGTAGATGACGTTGGAATCGGAGGGATCGATGACGACGTCCGCGCCGCCCGTATCCGGGTCGCGGTAGAGGACCTTCTCGAAAGTCGCCCCGCCGTCCTTCGAGCGGAAGATGCCGCGTTCCTCGCTCGGCCCGTACGGATGCCCGAGCACGGCGACGAAGAGGCGTTCCGGGTCGCGAGGGTCGACTGCGATCTGCGGGATCTGCTGCGCGTCGCGGAGGCCCAGGTGCCGGAAGGTCTTCCCGCCGTCGGTCGACTTGTACATGCCGTCGCCGGTGGAGAGGTCTGGCCGATGCAGTCCCTCGCCGCTCCCGACGTAGATGACGTCGGGATTCGACGGCGCCACCGCCAGCGCCCCGATGGAGGCCGTGGGTTGATGGTCGAAGATCGGCGTCCAGGTGCGCCCGTAGTCGTCGGTGCGGAAGACGCCGCCGTTGACGGCTCCGATGTAGAAGACCCCGGGCCGTTGCGGGACGCCGCTCGCCGCCTTGGTGCGGCTTCCGCGGAAGGGACCGATGGAGCGATAGCGCAGCTCGCGGAACAGCTCGTTCGCGGGAGGCGCGGCGAGAGCGGCGGAGGAGAGAAGCAGGACGCAGGCGGGCAGGGCGCGGGTCATGGGCCGCGCAGGGTAGAACGGCCCGCTCAGTACCGGTAGATGCCGCCCCCGGACCGCTCCGCGTCAGCGCTGAGCGCCCCGCGACGCGGCCGCGGGAGCCTCATGAGCGGGCACCGAAAAGTGGAGCCGCCGCATCAAGCTGCGCGCGGCCTCCAGGCCCTCGTCGAACTGGCCGGGCGGGCTGGCGTAGAAGACCTGCGCGAACGTATCGTTCCCGAGGGACTTGGCAAACGCGGCATAGACGCGCGTGATCGGCGTGTAATCGTCGCGTCGCCGCATCTCGTAGAGCCCCTCCTGGGCTTCCGCCCCATCGACGAGCACCGCTTTCGCCGGCTCCACCGTACCGAAGAGCAACTGGCCCGACCCGAGGCGGAACTCGGTCAGCCCCCGCTCGGAGAGCGCCTTGAGGTTCTTGCGCTGATCGTCGCCGTGCAGCTTCCAGGCGAACAGCCAGGCGTCGCCATCGAGGTGGATTCGCTTGAAACGGACCCCGACGACGGTCGCGTCTTCGTAGGTGCCCGGAACGCGTTCCCAACCGTCGGGCATCAACTTGTTGGACTCGACCGGATCGAGCGACCAGTCGGCGCCCTCCGTCCGGAATCCATCCGGCGTCAGGTCGAACTCGCGGGGGCGGGGACCGGAAGCACACGCGGCCGAGACGATCAGCGCGGCGACGAAGATTTTCTTCATGGGCACGACAACCTCTCGACGAGACCGATCACGTCCTCCACCGCGGGAGCGAAGGTCTGGATCGGACTCTCGTACATGACGAGGGTCATCGTCTCGCGGTCCTTCGGCCGCATCCAGAGGACGTAGAGACGCGAAGTAAACGTCGCGATGCCGGTCGGGTGCGCGTCGACCACCACGTCGATGGCTTCGCAGCCGGGCACGGGTTCCTTGAGAGCGGTCCGCACCTCCTGGAACCGGCTTCCGCGGTAGAAGTGGCGACCGTCCCAGAGAGGACTGCTCAGGTCAGCGATGGTGCGGTTCACCAGATCGCGAAGCTCCAGCTTCCGCTCGCTCCGGCCGAGGTCGCGGGTAAACACGGAGAGCGTGCCGTCGTCGCCGTCGCGGGTGAACTCGATGTCGCTCTCGTCCCGGCGGTCCTTGAGCCGCAATACGCCGTCGCGCGATTCGTAGTTGGCGAGGCGCCAGGACCGCGGCATGAGCGCGCCGTCCGGAAGCTGGGCGATGCGGTAGGCGGCATCGTCGGGGCGATAGGCACCCTGGCCGTGTACCAGCGCTCGGGTCGCGCAGGCCGAAGCGAGAAGGCACAAGCAAGCGCCAAGGCGAAGCATCCGCGGGAGTGTAAGGGACCCTCCCCGGGGTCCCGGAAACGGATTCGTTCCTACGGGTCCGAAGCATCTGGATCGGTGCGGGTGGATGTGCGCAAGGGGCGCACCAGACTCGCGCGGCCATGGGGTGTCGGGCAGTATCCGAGCGTGAACCGCGCCACCTTCCTCGTCGCCGCGCCCGATCAACCAGGCCTGGTCGCGCGCCTGGCCGGGTTCTTCTATGCGCTCGGACTCAACATCCTCGACGCGGGAAATCACAGCGACGCCGGCCCGGGAGCCCCGCCGCGGTTCTTCATGCGCATCGTGGTCGATCTCTCCGACCTCGCCTCGCCGAAAGCGCAGCAGGTGCTGGGGGGCTCGACGACGCGGGCGGCGATGGAGGCGGGCTTTGCGCGGGTGGTGGAAACGTTCCAGGGAACATGGTCGGTCGGCTACAGCGATGAGGTGGCGAAAGTGGCCATCCTCGTCACCAAGGATCCGACCTGCCTCTACGATCTCGTCATCCGGCAGCGCAGCGGCGAGCTACCGTGCGAGATCCCGGTCGTCATCTCCAACCGCGACTTGCTCGAGAGCGTGGCGGCCGCTTTCCGCATTCCCTTCTTCGCCCTCCCGATCGAGAGCGACCGGAAACGCGAGCAGGAGTTGCAGGTCCTCGAGCTGTTGCGGGGGCATCACGTCGATCTCGTCGTGCTCGCCCGCTACATGCAGGTCCTCTCCGAGGAGTTCCTCGCCGAGGCGCCCCCGATCATCAACATCCATCACGGGTTCCTGCCCGCGTTCCAGGGAGCGCGGCCGTACCACCAGGCATACGAGCGCGGGGTGAAGATGATCGGCGCCACCGCGCACTACGCCACGAAGGACCTCGATCAAGGACCGATCATCGAGCAGGATGTGGCGCGGGTCACGCACCAGCTGGGACCCGACCAGCTGGTGCGGGTCGGACGGGACGTGGAGCGGGTGGTCCTCGCCCGCGCCGTGCGGGCGCACCTCGAGCGGCGGATCATCGTGGAGAACCGCCGCACCATCATCCTTTGAGACGGGATTCAGCGCGCCGCGATCGGCGAAAGCTCCTTGCGATAAGTCTCGAGGAGCGGCTCGGGCAGGCGCACCCGCTTCCCCGTCACTTGCGCCTCGAGCATGGCGACGTTCGCCGCCGCCTTCCCCTCGAAGTGGTTGTTGTTGACGACGTACACCTCGGAGACGCCGGGCTCCCTGGACAGCTCACGGGTCCGCTCCGCCCACGGCTCGAGCTCTTTCGCCGAATAAAGATAATCGTAGCGCGCGTCGCGGCCCGCGTCCTTGCGGAACCAGTCCTGGTAATTTCTCCCGTGGACGCGGACGTAGCCGATGCTGGAGGTCGCGCGCGAGGACGGCTTGATGGAATCGTGGAAGAGCGGCTGATCGAGATTGACGAACCCCAGCCCGCGCTCGCGCAGCTCCGCGTAGAAGTCGGGCACGTTCCACGACTCGTGGCGCACTTCGACGGCGAGGGGATACGCGGCGAAGGCCTTGGTGAGATCGCGCAACCACTCGCGGTTCGCCTCGTCGTTGCGGAACGACCAAGGGAACTGGAGGAGCACGGCCCCGAGCTTCCCGGATTCTAGCAATACGTCGAATCCGTCGCGGACCTCCCTGACCTCCTCCTTGGTCCAGACCTGCGCGCGCTCGTGGGTGAACCGCTTGTAGAGCTTCGCGGTGAAGCGGAAGTCGGGATGGTCCTCGACGCGCTTTGCCCACGACTGTGCCACCTTGGAGGTGGCCGGGCGGTAGAAGGTCGAGTTGATCTCGACGGTCTGGAAGTACTCCGCGAGATAGCGGAGCGGATCGAAACCCTTCGGCTTGGGCTTCGGGTACACCTTCCCGAACCAGTCGGGATAGTCCCAGCCCGCCGTGCCGAAGCGGACCTTCGCGGCCATCACAACCCGATGTAGGCGAGGACGTCGGCGATCTCCTCGTCGGTCATCGACTCCGTCGAGTAGAGGGGCATGACGCCGCCGATGTTGAAGAACTTGCCGTGGCGCACCTTCTCCACCGCCACCGCCCGCGCCTGGGTGGGAAAGACGCTGATCGTGTCCTCGGGGATGATGCTGACCTTGCTGCTCAGCCGTCCGCTCCCGGTGTGCGGATCGCCGTGGCACTTCTGGCACGAGCGCCCGTAGACGTCCTTGCCGCGGGTCTTGTCGGAGCCCGCCGCGAGGTTCGAGAGATCGGTGACGTTGCGCACCACGGTGAGCGGAAGGGGCTGCGCCGCCTTGGTCGGGCTGTTCTGGTCGAGGTACTCGAACAGCTCCCGGGCGGCGTCGTCGGTCGCGGCGAGCGGTCCACCGCCCATGAACTCGTTCAGGCAGTAGTTGATGGCGTCGAGGAGCTTGATCTTGTCGCCGCCCCACCAGCTTCCCCGGTGCACGGTGTCGTAGAGGTTGTACCCGGGATCGATCCGGCCGCCCGCCGGCTGTCCCGCCTGCACCACGTGGCAGGTCGAGCAGGAGAAGAAGTTGA
>VBKL01000027.1 GCA_005879805.1 Deltaproteobacteria bacterium
GCAAGCGATGCTCCTTCACTTCGTTTCTGGAGTCCCCTCGCGAAAAACGCTAGCGGGACCCGGGTTGCCTGTCAAAAGCGCGAAATCTACGAGCGTGTCGCCGGCGTTCTTACACGTCCGGCGCGCAGACCGCGGCCTGCCCGGAAAGAATCATCGCGAGGCGTCCGGCATTCCGGAATCAACGGGAAGAGTTCGCGGCGGATTGTTCGCGCCCCGACGAGAGCTCGGAGATGAATTCGCGCACACGCCGCCGGGTGTAGGCGGGTCGTTCGAGCTGCGGAATGTGCCCACATCGGGGCACGATCTCGACCTTCGCGCCGGGAACGTTGCGGCGGAAGTCCTCGACGCTCGAGGCGGGAAGCAGCCGGTCCTTCTCGCCCCAGAGGATGAGGACCTTGGCACGGATGTTCCGCAGCACCTCGCTTCCGAGAGAGCGCGCGACGTTCTTGCGGGCGTCGTCGAGGATGCGCTGCACGGTCGGCGTGGCCCAGCTCCGCGCCAGATCGCGGGCGATGAGCCAGAAGAGCCAGGGCGTGCGATGGAAGAGAAGCTGCGCCGTGTGGGCGGCGCCGACGCGCTCGTCCTCGAAGCTCGCGGGGAGGAGCTCGAGGGCCGCCTCCGAGAGATCCGCGCCGGCCGGATTGAGACCGACCACTCCGGCCACCTTGTCGGGCCGCGCGTGCGCCGAGTGGAGCGCAAGCGCCCCGCCGAGGGAGCTGCCGACGATGGCGATCTTGCCGTAGTCGGCGTACATGCGATCGACGACCGCGGTGACCACCTCGCCGTGCTCGATCGCGGAAAGGGGACCCGTGGCCGGCGCCGGCGAGCGGCCGTGCCCGGGCAGCTCCAGCAGCACGAGGCGGGGGGCGATATCGAGAAGCGGCGGGACGAGCGGCGCCATCGAATCCGCCGAGCCTCCGAGGCCATGCAGGAGCAGCACGGCAGGCCCGTTGCCGCGGCCGGTGAAGGCGTAACGGTGCACGCGCTGACGCCCGATGGTGCCCGTCCAGCTCTCCGCGCCCTGGGCGATGAGCGCCGCGTGTGAGAGGCGGCGGAGCCAGTCGAGGCGCAGGTCCGGTACCCCGCGCAGCGCGAGCATTTGCATCTCGACCGTGGAGCGGGCGAGCAGGCGTCGGGCGCGCATCCCCAGCTTGCGGCGTTGCGAAGCAAGTACGAGCCACAGGCGGGCTTCGCCTGCCCGTCGCTCTGCCGCGGTGGCCTCACGCTGTCCGATATCGTGCGCTTCCGACATTCCGCTCCTGATGGTCTAATTCACAGTCGTCACTGAGGACCCTTGGCGGAAGCCTTCAGGGCCTCGTTCGGTCCGCTACCGGACGCTCGGGGATGCGGCCGCTCTCCTTTCGCCAGCGGATCGCCGTGCCCCGGGCCCACGATGTACGGACGATAACGCGCATCGTCGAAATGTGGCGAATTCGCCGCTTCATGGCATCGCATGCAGACGGTAGCGGGTACATCCAAGGCAATGTGATCAGGCGGATCCGCGGAGTGTTGGCTGCCGGGGCCGTGACACATCTCACACTGCACGTCCTGCCGGCCCTTACCGCGTCCCTGGAAACCGGGGCCGCCGGCGTCGGTGCGATCGATCCGGCAAACGCCGCCCGGCTGTTGCCAGCCGGTCACATGGCAGCGCACGCAATCGAGGCTGAACTGCTTGTGCACTTTGACGAGCGTTTCGTAGGCGTGCGCGTGACCGGTCTGCGCCCAGAACTCCGCTTGCGTCGCGTGGCATGAGGCGCAGCCCTGCGGCTTGCCGCCTTTGGAGGTTCCAACGAACGCGGCCTCCCCGCGCGACGGTGGCGGACACTTCTCCGGCTGCTTCTTGGCGAGCTCGAGGTTCATCGCGGCGACGCGCTCGTCGTAGGAGGCGACGAGCTGTGCCGCGAGCGCGTCCTCGCCCACCGCCTGCGTGAGCGGCAGGAATGTCGCGGTGACGAGCAGCGCGCCCTCGGGGATCGTTTCCTTGGACGCGGCCAGCGCGGCTTTCCGTTGCTCCATCTCCTTCGCCTTCTCCTCGTAGCGCGGACGCATGTCTTCGGGAGCATTGCGACCCTGCTCGCGATACAGGGCGATGCGCCTGTCGAGCTCGTCGATCTCCTCTTTCTTTCCCGCCTCGCCGCGCGACAAGTAGACGGTCTTCTGCGCGCCGGCGGGGAATCGCAGGTCGACGCGAAGCAGGCTCTGTCCATGGCCTTCCACGGAGAAGACGGGCGGCGGACCGGGCTCGGCACGATTCGGATCGGTCGCGGGATCGTCCAGGTGGCCGAGCACGACGAAATCGACGCCGGCATCGCGCGAGCTTCGCGCGAGGTCCTGCGCCCCTTGCCAGGCCGGGCCGGTGGGAATCGCGAGCAGCACCACGGCGCGCGCCCCTTGCTGCTTGAGCGCGGCGGCGCGCTCCTTGATGCGGCCGTCCGGCGACTGACCGGCGGCGAGCAGGCCGATGGAAACCTCGCCCGCGCGCACGATCAGCGAATCCCGGGCGCCGGGAGCGGCGCCCTTCCCCGCATCGAGGAGCGAGATGCCATTGGCGGTGTCGGCGCAGAACTGTCCACCGAGCGGGAGATCGCGCGGCCCGATCCCGTGCGCGGCGGCGCCGAGCATCGGCTCGCCCTGGGCGAGCGTGCGCGCCTTGAGCTCGTCCTGGGCAGCGATGGGCCCGCTCCGCTTCATTGCCGATTCAAACAGGAGATCGCCCGCGTCGATGTAGACGAGCCGCGGAACCTCGGCACGCAGCTTCTTCACCAGCGACACTGCGCGAGGAAACCCGCCCTTCTGGTCCGGAGAGCAGCCGCAGGGGACGAGCTGCCCCGCGGTGCTGGCCGCGAAAACGAGGGTGGCCTTGTCGCCCGCCGCCGTCTGTCCCGCATCCGCCCCCGGCTGCGCGGGCACTGGTTTGCAAGCCGAGGCGATCGCCAGGACCGCGGTCGCCACTTTCAAAGCGATCTTCCGCACGGCGACGTTTTGGCCTGGCGAGGGAGCTTGCGCAACTCCGCAACGGTTGCTCGTGGGACGCAGCCTGCTCTGCCGGGAGATGGGCGCATCGATCGCCCACACCGAGATGATCTCCAGCCATGGGCTCGTGCACGGCGGAGACCAGACCCTCAGCTACCTCGAGCGGCCGCCCGGCGAGCGCCCGTTCGCGATCCAGGTCTTCGGGCACGATCCCGAAATCCTCGCTCGCGGTGCGCGCATCGCGGTCGAGAAATACGGGCCCATCGACGCAGTCGACATCAACATGGGCTGCCCGGTGAAGAAAGTCTGCGGCCACGGGGCGGGCGCGGCGCTCTTGCGCGATCCTGCCGCCGCCGAGCAGGCCGTACGCAAGGTGGTCGACGCGGTCGCGCCCTTGCCGGTGACGGTGAAGATCCGCGCCGGCTGGGACGACGAGCATCGCAACGCGCCCGAGATCGCCAAGGCCTGCGAGCAAGGCGGCGCGGTCGCGGTGGGGCTCCATCCGCGGACGCGGGCGCAGATGTATCGCGGCCGGGCGGACTGGAAGATCATCACCGCGACGAAGAAGGCGGTGCGGATCGCGGTGTGGGGGTCGGGCGATCTCTTCACCGCCGAGGCTGCGCGGCGCATGCTCGACGAGACTGGCGCCGACGCCGCTCGCATCGCCCGCGGCGCCTGCGGCTATCCGTGGATCTTCCGCGAGCTGCTCGCGCTCGAGCGGGGCGAGACCCCGGAGCCGGTGGGTATCTCCGAGTGGCGCGCGACCATCCTGCGCCACGTGGACATGGCGATACAGGACAAGCTCGGCCGCTACCGGCTCGTGCGGCCGGAAGGCGCCCCCGTGCCGCGCGCGTATCGCGACAACGGCGGACATCCGCACCTCGAGTTCGGTCCGGAGGAGGCCGAGCGCGCCGCGGTACGTGAATTGCGCAAGCACCTCCTCTGGTACACGCGAGGGCGGAGGGGCGGGCTCGCCTTTCGCCGCGTCGCTGCGGATCTCCACACGGCGGAGGACATCCGGACAGCGCTCGACCGCTTCTTCCCGGAAGACGGATCGGTTCCAGCGGAGGTCCAGGACGAGCCCCTGCAAGGTCCGCTCACCGCTGAGGATTAGCGTGTTTCGGAATCCCGGAGCGCCTTACGCGTTGTGTTAGCTTGCAGCGCGCCCGGAGGGCCCGTTCTTGACCCAGCCCGCAGCAGACATCCGCGTCCTGCAGGAGCGAATCCAGGAAGAATCCACCTTCGTGGACCGGCTCCTGGAGCAGGCCGCCCAGGTGGTGGTGGGCCAGCGGACGATGATCGAACGGCTGCTCATCGGCCTCATCACTTCCGGACACGTACTGCTCGAAGGCGTTCCCGGGCTGGCGAAGACGCTCACCGTGAAGACGCTCGCGGACTGCCTGCGCCTCTCCTTCAAGCGCATCCAGTTCACGCCCGATCTGCTGCCCGCCGACCTCGTGGGCACGCAGATCTACCAACCGCAGACCGCGTCCTTCACCGTGAAGCGAGGTCCCATCTTCGCGAACCTCATCCTCGCCGACGAGATCAACCGCGCGCCCGCCAAGGTGCAGAGCGCGCTCCTCGAATCGATGCAGGAACGGCAGGTCACCATCGGCGATCAGACCTTCCTGCTGCCGCGGCCCTTCCTCGTCCTCGCCACCGAGAACCCGATCGAGCAGGAAGGGACCTATCCCCTCCCGGAAGCGCAGGTGGATCGCTTCATGCTCAAGGTGAAGGTCTCCTATCCGAGCCGATCCGAGGAATTGCAGATCATGGATCGCGTAGCGGGAAAGCCGCTGCCCGTCTTGCAGGCTGTGGTGGGCGAGGAGGAGTTGATCCGCGCGCAGAAAGCGGTCGCCGAGATCTACATCGACCCGAAAGTGAAGGAATACATGGTGAGCGTGGTGCTCGCGACACGCGATCCGGTCGCGAACGGGCTCAAGGATCTGGCGGGCTACATCGAGTACGGGGCCTCGCCGCGGGCGACCATCTACCTGAACCTCGCCTCGCGGGCGCACGCCTTCCTCAAGCACCGCGGGTTCGTCACTCCCGAGGACGTGAAGGCGATCGCCTACGACGTGCTCCGCCACCGCGTCTCCCTCACCTACGAGGCGGAGGCGGAGAACCTCACCAGCGAGAAGATCGTGCAGCGGATCCTGGAGAAGATCGAGGTCCCGTAGTGGCGGCCCCCGCGGACCTCATCCGCAAGATCCGCCGGATCGAGATCACCACCCGGCGCGCGGTGCTCGACACGCTCGCGGGCGGTTATCACTCGGTCTTCAAGGGCCGCGGAATGGCCTTCAGCGAGGTCCGCCCCTACCAGCCGGGAGACGAGATCCGCTCCATCGACTGGAACGTGACGGCGCGGATGGGCGATCCCTTCGTCAAGGTGTTCGCCGAGGAGCGCGAGTTGACCGCGCTCATCGCCGTGGACCGCAGCGCCTCGCAGGACGTCGGCCTCGCTCCCAAGGTCAAGGCGGAGGTGGCAGCGGAGATCGCGGCGCTCCTCGTCTTCAGCGCGCTGGAGAACGGCGACCGCGCCGGCATCCTCCTCTTCACCGACCGCGTCGAGCGCTACGTTCCGCCGCGCCGGGGCCGCAAGCACGGATTGCGCCTCATCACGGAGGCGCTCGCCTTCCAGCCCTCGGGCCACGGCACCGATCTCGGGCTCATCCTCGGAGATCTCACGCGTCTGCTCCGCCGGCGCGCGGTGGTATTCCTCGTCAGCGACTTCCTCGCCGAGGGATACGAGACGGCTCTCGCCGTCTGCGCGCGCAGGCACGACGTGGTTCCCGTCGTGGTCACCGATCCCGTCGAGGAGGCGCTCCCGCCCGCAGGTCTGTCCGGCTTGTGGCCGGTGACTGATGCAGAGACCGGCCGGACGGTGTGGATCGACGCCTCGGACGACCGCGCCCGCGCAGCCTGGACGCGCGCGGCGCAGGAGCAGCGCGATCGCCGCGACAAGCTGTTCCGCAAGCTCTCCCTCGATGCCGTCCGGGTGCGCCCGGGCGACGACTATGTCGCACCCCTGGCGGCGCTCTTCCGCGCCCGGTCGCGGCGGCGGGCGGCCTGACGATGGTGATGGCAGCCGCGCTCTCTTGCATGCTCGCCGCCGTGCAGGCGCAGCCGATCCACGTCGACGCGCAGGTCGACAAGGACCGGATCGCGCTGGGAGATCCCTTCACGCTCACCATTTCCATCGAGCATCCATCGCTCGACACCTATGCGCTGCCGGCGCCGGTTCCCGTCGCTCCGCTCACCCTGCGCGGGCCGCCGCAAGTCTCGCGGACGAAGTCCGGCGATCAGGCCCGCACGACCTTCACCATTCCGCTCACCGACTATCGGACGCTGGAGCCGCAAATCCCGGCGCTGACCTTCGCGGTCGACGGACCCGATGGCCCGCGCGAGTTCACCCTGCCGCCCCAGCCGCTGGAATTGCGCAGCCTGGTCGCGGAGGAGCGCGCGCCGACCCTCGAGCGAGCGCATCACGGGCCCAAGCAGCCCGTGCCGGTGGTGGTGCGGAGCTTCCTCTGGGCCTTCATCGCCGGCGCGGTCGTCCTCGCAGCAGTCGCCCTCTACGCGTGGTCGCGCTATCGCAAATACCGGGCGGCGCTCCTCGCGGCGCCCGCGCCGCCGCCGACGCCGGAGGACGAAGCCATGGGCCGCCTCTCGTCTTTGAAGCGCCGCGCGCCATGGGAGCGCGGGCTCGGGCGCGCGGCGGTGTTCGAGCTCTCCGAGATCGTCCGCGACTATCTCGGCAAGCGTCTCCAGTTCCCGGCTCTCGACCTCACGACCGACGAGGTGGTGGACGAGCTCAAGCGCCGCCGCATCCTCGGCCTCGACCTCGCCGGATTGCGCGACGATTTCGCCTGGCAGGATCTGGTGAAGTTCGCCAAGGCGGAACCGGGCCCCGAGGACTGCGTTCACGCCATCGACCGCGCCGCCTCGCTCGTCGACCGCGCGCGCGGGTTTTTGCCCACGGCGGTACCGCAGGAGCGCGCCTCGTGATCGCGACCGTGCTCGATACGCTCGCGCCGGGCCTCTCCTTTGCGCGTCCCTGGGCGCTGCTCTCGCTCGTTGCCGTGCCGCTCTCCCTCTGGGTCTTGCGCAGGCGCCGCGGCCGCATGCCCGCGATCGTTCTGCCGGGCATCGCTCCCGCGCAGGCGATCCGGCCTTCCCTCTGGGCGCGCCTCTTCTGGCTTCCGGGCGTGGCAGTGGCGGTGGCGCTGCTCTTCACCTCGCTCGGGCTCGCCGGGCCGCGCCTGCGCACCTCGCGCCGCGCCGACCTGGGCGTCGAGGGCATCGACATCGTGGTCGCCTTCGATCTCTCCACCTCGATGCTCGCGGCCGACTTCCGACCCAAGGACCGGATCAGCGTCGCGAAGGAGGTGCTGAAGAACTTCATCGCCTCGCGCCAGAACGACCGCATCGGTCTCGTCGTCTTCGCCGCCGACGCCTACACGGAATGCCCGCTCACCCTCGACTACCGCGTGCTGCAGGAATTGCTCGATCAAGTGAAGACGGGCGTCATCGCGGACGGCACCGCGATCGGCAACGCGCTCGCCACCGCCGTCAATCGCCTCCGCGAGAGCGACGCGAAGAGCCGCGTCGTCATCCTCATCACCGACGGCGACAACAACTCGGG
>VBKL01000028.1 GCA_005879805.1 Deltaproteobacteria bacterium
CGGGTACGGGCTCCGTGTCTCCTGCCAGGCTCTCGTTCGTGGCTGGGGCCTGTTTCGCCTGAGCCTCTACCGGTCCGGTCTTCTCCCGCCAATCGATACCCGGCGCCTGGGGGCCTTCCTTCCCCCCTTGCAGCGTAGTCGGGGTCTCCAGGGCCATCGGCTCTTCCGGCTCGGGAGGCGCCTCGATGGCATCGGTCGCAGGAAATTGCTCTCGCATCCTCTCTTGCTCCGCCTCGAACCCGTGGGCGCTCTGCCCGTCCGTCTCCGACGGAAGCTCGGGCTCGATCTCGTCGAGCGCGCGCGGCAGGGGCTTCGCGTTTTGCGGGACGGGAGGCGGAATGTAGGGCGCGGGCCGCGGCGGCTCGACCTTCGCAACCGGTTCCACCGGCGTCGCGACCGGAGGCGCCACGCGAAGCGGCGGCGGACGGCCCGCCGCGGCGATGGGACGGACGTTGGAGCCAGACTTCGCCTTGCTTGCTTCCGGATAGTGCTGCTCGATGGCGGCGAGGATCTCGCTGTCGGCCGCCAGCATCGCCTTGATGCGCTTGCCGGTGTGGAAGGCGAGCTGATCGACGGCGGAGAGATCGGTCGGGTCGCTCATCGCGACGCTCACCACCTCGCTGCGCCCCGCGCCCACCACCTCGTACGCGAAGACGTGCAGCCGCTCGGCCACCGCGCGGGAAACGGCCTTCACCGCCCGTGGATCCACCTGCGAGCTCTCGAGCTTCACCGTCGCGATCCCGAGATGCTGGCTGAGGACTGCCACCAGCTGGTCCTCGCTGCAGAACCCCTTCTCCACCACGATGGCGCCGATCTTCCCGCCCCATTGTTTCTGGTGCCCGAGGGCGCTCTGGAGCTGGGCCTCGTCGATGACCTTCAGCTCGGTGAGAAGCTGCCCAAGTCGCTTGCGAGGCGGCATCCGATCTCCGTTACCTGCTCTTCACGCGCGACAGGTACTCCTCGCGCGAGAACACGCCCTTCTCGATGAGCAGCTCGACCATCGCCTTGAGCGCGGCCACGCTCCGGCGCTGCGTCTCCTCCACGCCGCGGAGGACCTCCACCGCGCTCGGGCGCACGTCGCCGCCGCCGTTCCTCGGCTGCGCGACGGGTGGAGGCGCGCTCGGCGCCGTCCGGCCGGTGGCCTCCGCGCGCTTCTTGCGCGGATCCACCGTCGCCATGGTGTTGCCGGCATTGTTCATGATCTTCATGCCGGTCGACTGCTCCTCGTTCAGCTCGGCGCCGCGATACCAGCGCGCGATGGCGTTGCGGATCGCGCTCGCGCCGGCGAGGTGCGCTTCGATCTTGCACCCCGCGATCTGGCGGACGTGATCGGTGACCATCACGTTGCCCGGATCGCTCATCGCGACGACCAGGGTGCGCCCCTCTTCCTTGACCCCGACCGGGACGACGTTGAACTCCTCCGCGGTCTCCGGGGAGATGCGGGCGAGAGCGCCCTTGTTCGGCTCTCCCGAGAGATCGGCGCGCGGAATACCGCTCTGCTTGGAGAGCGCGCGCACCAGGACCTCCTCGGTAAGGAACTCCATGCGCACGAGGATGTCCCCGAGCTTGCCGCCCCACTGCGATTGCTCGGCGAGCGCGGCTTTCAGCTGGAGATCGGTGATGACGCCCGCTTTTACGAGCAGGTCGCCAATCCGGATGCGCATGGCGGGGAATCCTAGGGCAACCGTCGAGGGGCCGGCAACAGAAGAGGACGATTGATCAATGCAATTCCACGATTCTCACCCCCGGAGGCGGGCCCAGCTGAAACGCGCCGAAAGGCGGAGGTTTGCCGATCAACCGGTCGCGCAGGGTCAATTCCACCTCGGTCTTCTCCGCGGGAATCGAGAAATGCAGGAGCCTCGGCATCTGCGCGCCGCCCTTGTCGTCGTGGTCCTCCAGCGTCGCCGTCCACCACAGGTCCTTGCCGCGGAACCGGCGCACGCGCTCGATCCGCAAGTCGGATCCGGCGCAGACCTCCTGCGAGACTCCCCCCGGAGCCGTAAGGACGAGCACGCTGCCGCCGTCGCTGCGAAAGGCGGAGGCCGGTACGCCGCCCGGAAGCGGAGGAGGCGCGCCGAGCAGGATGGCGACCAGCTCCGCGGGGCGCAGCGGCGCGGGGATGAGGCGGGCGAGGTTCTCGGCGGTGGCCGGCCCCCGGTAATAGACTCCCGCGCGGGTATCGAGCAGGGCGAATCTTCCCTCCTCGTCCGCCACCAGCACGGCGGCGGGATTGCCGAGCGGATCGAGGGCGGCGATGCGCAGCGAGGCGGGCCTGTGCACCGCCACCTGGAAGGGATAGCGGCCGCCGTTCTGGGGCGCCTCCACGAACGCCTTTCCTTCCGCGCCGAGCGAATCGGGAACCTCGTGCGCCTTTTCGATTCGCGCCGCCAGATCGACCGGGTCGAGGTCGGGCCCGCGCAGCCGCGCGTGCGAACAGGCGCAGAGAGCCGCGAGGAAGAGTGCCCGCTTCACCGAGCGCCTGTGCCGGAAGCGGGCGCGTTCCCGTCGTCGGTTCCCCCGCGCGCCTCGTCCAGCTCCCGCTTGAGATCGGCCAGCGCATCGCTGGTGTTGCGCAGCCGCTCGGAGAGCACCTGCACGAAGCTCCAGAGGAGCTTTACCGCGATGAGCGGGTCCTTGCGCATGAGCCGCAAGAGGCTCTCGCGATCGACGCTGATGGCGTTCGTCTCCTCGACGGCCACGACGGTGGCGCTCCGCGGCGCCTGATCGACGAGACCCATCTCGCCGAAATGGCCTCCGGCGTGGAGGTTGGCGATGATCATGCTGCTCTTGGAAACCTCGACGGTCCCGCGGAAGAGGACGAACAGCTCGTCGCCCGGTTCCCCTTCCTTGATGATGGTCTGGCCTTTGACGAACTGCCTGCCCCGCGCGATGCCGAGGATCGCGAGCAGCTCCTTGTAGGTCATGTGCTGGAAGAGCGGGATCCGGCGCAGCACTTCCGTCTTGCCTTCGACGTCGGTGGCGGCCCCGTCCTCGTCGTCCGCAACCGAAAGCGCGACCGCGGTGATGTTGTCGCGCCCTCCCCGCTGCAGGGCGATATCGACGAGCAGATCGACGAGCTTGTCCTTCTCCTGTCCGAAGAGGGCGGGAAGCTCGTCGTCTTGCAGATACCCGTGCAGGCCGTCGGAGCAGAGGAGGTACAGATCGCCGGGCATCAGATCGGTGATGAGCGTATCGACCGGAACACTCGACTGGATCCCGACGGCGCGCGTGATGACGTTGCGGTTCTCGGCGGTGGCCAGCTCGGCACGGGTGATGAGCCCGCGCTTGAGCTGCTCCTGCACGATGGTGTGATCCTCGGTGAGCTGGTGGGCGCGCCCCTTGCGGTAGAGGTAGACGCGGCTGTCGCCGACGTGACCGATGACCGCGTTCTTGCCGACGACGAGCATGGCGACGACCGTGGTGCCCATCCCGCCGCGATCGGCGTCCGCCTGCGAGAGATAGTACACGTCGGCGCACGCCTTCTGGATGGCCGTCTCCATCAGGGAGCCGATGCTCTCGCGGGCCTCGACGCTCGGCTGGGCGGCGTACCGCTCGAGGATCGAGCGGGTGGGCGCCAGGGCGTCGCGGATCGACTTCACCGCCTGGGCGCTCGCAACCTCGCCTGCGGCGTGGCCTCCCATCCCGTCGGCGACGACGTAGAGTCCGAGCGCATCGTCGGCGAGGAAGGCGTCCTCGTTGTGCTTGCGCTTCTTGCCCACGTCGGTGCGGGCCCAACTGCGGATGACGGGCACTCATCCTCCCGGCTGCGCATCGAGAAGGTTCGCCGCAAAAGCCCCGTACGCAAGAGTACGCAGCGGGTGGCGCCGGTCCTTCTACACGCCGCGCGGCAACGGCGCAAAGCGCCCGAGAACGGCGGAATCGCAGTTTCGCGATTTGTTGCCGATCCATCTGTGCCGTGGTAGCCACGCGCCGGCTGGGAGACCGAACCGGGCGTGCCAGACCTCCGCGCATACGTCTTCCTCGATTCGCTGCAGCCCCAGCTCGCTGCGCACATCTGCACGACCTGCCGCGGCTATTTTCCCGTCCCCCACGTCGCCTCGCTCTTCATCGAGATCGCGCCCGGGATGGCCATCCACGGCATCCTCGACGCGGCGCTCAAGGCCACTTCGGTGCAGCCCGCGACACTGGTGGTCGAGCGCGCCTTCGGAATGGTCGAGCTCCATCACCAAGACCAGGGCGAAGTGCTCTCGGCGGGCGAAGCGGTCCTGCGGATCCTCGAGGCCAGGCAGGAAGACCGCCTGAAGCCGAAGGTGGTGTCGAACACCATCATCCGCGGCATCGAGCCGATGCACGCCATGATCATCGACAAGCTCCGGTTCGGGTCGATGATCGAGCCCGGGCGTTCGCTCTTCATCCTCGAGACGGAACCGGCCGCCTACGCGGTCCTCGCCGCCAACGAGGCCGAGAAGGCCGCCGACGTGCGCCTCGTGGACGTGACGCCGTTCGGCGCCTACGGACGCCTCTACCTTTCCGGGGACGAAGCGGAAATCGACAGCGCAGCAAAGGCGGCTACCGATGCGCTGGCCGCCATCGCGGGACGAAATTGATCGGCTGACGAAGCACGATGCAAGGAGAGGTGCTCATGCGAAGGACGAGCGCGACCTCGGATATCGGGGTCAAATTCGACATCTTGTACGGGTTCGAGAACACCACTGACTCCGAGTTCGGAATCGGCGTGCGCGTTCCCTTCCGCTTCGCGGCGTACCGGAAAGACCGGATCGGCGTCCTCTTCCACATCGATCCCGGCATCAAGTTCTACACGACGAACCCGGCAGCGTTCGGGTTCCAGTGGCCGATCGGCGTCACCCTCGGCTACACCGTAGGTCCGGAGCTCACCATCGCCTTCGGCGTGGATCTTCCGATGTTCCTGCGCTTGACGCCCTCGCCCGTGGACTTCTACCTCGGGCCGCTGTTCGGGCCGGCGTTCGAGTACCACGTCGATCGCGAGCTCACCATCGGGCTCAACACCCGCTTCGGACCCATGATCGAGACGGCGGGCGGCAATACGCGGTTCGGGTTCGTCACCCAGCTGCTGCTCGCTTATCGGCTCTGAGCCCGATGAGAAACGCAGCCTTCGCCGCCGCCGCGGCGGCGCTCTTTTCCGCGGCGGCCCATGCCCAGGACAAGATTCCGCGGGCGAGCATCATCGGCGGCGAGACCGTCGACGCCGGCCAGGACGTCTTCAGCTCGGAGATCGGCTGGCCGTCGCTCTCGCTCGGCTACACCCACGGCCTCACCCCCTACACCGACGCGGGCGTCCGATTCGATCTTCTCTATTCGATCGAAGGGACCACGCAGGATCGCTTCGGCCTCGGTCTGCGCGTACCGTTGCGCGCCATCGCCATTCGAGGGTCCTTCGCCTCGCTTCTCGTCCACTTCGATCCCGGAGTAGCGGTCTATCCCAAGACCGAGGCTCGCTGGTCGGCGCTCCTGCCCATCGGAGGCGCGATCGGATTCCAGCTCGCCGACGATTTCCGCATGGCGCTCGGAATGGACCTGCCCATCTCTTTCGTCGTCACGCCGAGCGCCTCCTTCGACATCGGGACCCAGTTCGGCGTCGGGTTCGAGTACCTCGCCGACCCCCACCTCCTCGTCGGCCTGAACACGCGCTTCGGGCCGCTCTTCTCCACCAGCGGAAGCGGGTCCGAGTTCAGCTTCCTCACCCAGCTGCTGCTCGCGTACCGCATGTGATACACGACAAAGCGCGGAACTGACCCGGGAGCGCACCGTCCATGGCAGACGCATTGGGCCTCATCGAGACCAAGGGTTTCGTGGGGATGGTCGAGGCCGCCGACGCGATGGTGAAGGCCGCCAAGGTGGAGCTGGTGGGCTTCGAGAAGATCGGCGGCGGCTACGTGACGGCGATCGTGCGCGGCGACGTCGCTGCCGTGAAGGCGGCGACCGAGGCGGGAGCCCGCGGAGCCGAGCGCGTCGGCCAGCTGGTCTCGGTGCACGTCATCCCGAGGCCCCACGCCAACATCGACGCCGCCCTCCCCCTGGGCCGGACCGCCGAGGCCCGCCGCGAGATGGGACTGGAAGGCGGCGTGTCGGCCGCCGGCTCGAAGAAGTAAGGCGGCAGCGCCATGCTCCTCGGCCGCGTCGTCGGAACGGTCGTCGCAACGCGCAAGGAGGAAGAGCTTTCCGGGCTCAAGCTCCTGCTCGTCCGCGGAGCCGATGCCGAGGGGAAGCCGGTCGGATCGCTGGTCGTCGCCATCGACGCGGTCGGCGCCGGCCTCGGCGAGGTGGTGCTGTACGCGAGCGGATCGTCCGCGCGGCAGACCCGGGTGACCAAGGATCGTCCGGTCGACGCCACCATCATGGCCATCGTCGACGCCATCGAGCACGACGGCCGCACGACCTACGAGAAGTAGCGATGTCGCTGACTCCCGAGCAGATCGATCGGCTGGTGGACGAGGTCGTCGCGCGGGTGCGCAACGAGACAGCGATCGCGCGGGCCCCAGCGTTCGTCCGCGGACCCGGGCGGGGAATGCACGACGATCTCGACCGCGCCGTCGCGTGCGCGCAGCGTGCGTTCGAGGCCTGGCGCGAGACCAGATTGGAAGTGCGCGCCCGCTGCATCGCCGCGATCCGCTCCGCGTGCCTCGCGCGCGTCGAGGAGATCGCGCGGTTCGCCGCCGAGGAGACCGGTCTGGGGCGCGCCGCCGACAAGGTGGTGAAGAACCGCGTCGCCATCGAGAAGACGCCGGGGATGGAGATCCTCGAGCCGCTCGTCTTCACCGGCGACCACGGCCTCACCCTGCACGAGCGAGCGCCGTTCGGTGTGCTCCTCGCCATCACCCCGAGCACCAACCCGACCGAGACGGTGATCAACAACGCGCTCTCGATGATCGCGGCCGGCAACGCCGTGGTGTTCAACGTGCATCCGGCGGCCAAGGGATGCTGCGCGATGGTCATCGGCCTCATCGCCGAGGCGCTACGCGCAAATGGGGGACCGGAAGATCTGGTGAGCGGCATCGCCGAGCCGACCATCGAGAGCGCGCAGGCGCTCATGCGGCATCGGGGAATCCAGGTGGTGGTCGTCACCGGCGGCGGCGCGGTGGTGAAGGAAGCGATGTCCTGCGGCAAGCGCGCCATCTGCGCCGGCCCGGGCAATCCGCCGGTGGTGGTCGACGAGACGGCGGACCTGCAGCAGGCCGGTCGCGACGTCGTGTTCGGCGCCTCGATGGACAACAACATCATCTGCGTGGTCGAGAAGGAGCTGTTCGCGGTCCGGTCGATCGCGGATGGGCTCAAGGCAGAGATGTTGCGGAACGGGGCGGTGCCGGTGGACGCGGCCGGGCTTTCGCGCCTGGAAAAGACGGTGCTCGACGGCCGCGGCCACGTGAACCGCGACTTCATCGGGAAGGACGCGCGCAAGATCGCCGATGCCGCATCGATCCGGACCACGGGCGATCCCCGCCTGCTCCTCTGCGAGGTCGACGCGCAGCACCCCTTCGTACAGCTCGAGATGCTCATGCCCGTGCTGCCCATGGTCCGGGTGGCCGACTTCGCCGAGGCGCTGCGAGGCAGCGTCGAGGCCGAGCACGGCTACTTCCACACCGCAGTGATCCATTCCAAGAACATCGACCGGCTGCACGACATGGCGCGGGCCGTGAACACCAGCCTCTTCGTCAAGAACGGACCTTCGACCGCCGGCCTAGGCGTCGACGGCGAGGGATACACGGCCTGGACCATCGCCGGCTCCTCCGGCGACGGCCTCACCACCGCGCGGACCTTCACGCGCGAGCGGCGCTGCACCCTCAAGGACAAGTTGAGGATCGTCTGACCGGCGAGGCGCTGGGGCTGCTCGAGGTGTCGTCGCTCGCGCGCGGCGTGGTCACTGCCGACGCTGTGGCGAAACGCGCGCCGGTCGAATTGCTCCTCTGCGAGGCGACGACGCCGGGGAAGTACCTGGTGCTCTTCGCCGGCGGCGTGGCGGAGGTGGACGAATCGCTGACCGCGGGCGCGGCCATCGCGGCGGACGCGCTCCTCGACCGGCTCTTCCTGCCGCAGGCTGACGCGCAGCTCCTGCCGGCCATCCGGGCGGGAACCAACGGGCTCCCGCGGGTGGCGGCAGAGAGCGCCGCCTGGGCGGCGGGCATGGTGGAGCTCACCACGGTCAGCGCGGCGCTGCGGTCGGCGGACGCGGCCTGCAAAGCGGCGGAGGTGCAATTGCAACTCTTGCGGCTCGCGCGAGGCATCGGGGGAAAGGGCTTCTTCATCCTCCGCGGCGAGCTTCACTCGGTCGAGGCCGCGGTCGAGGCGGCGAAGGAAGCAGCAGGAGCGGGGACGATCGCGGGAGCGGAGATCGTGGCGGCGCCGCACGGGGATCTACGGGGGCGGGCACTTTGAGCCGGTGTAGACTGCAACGAGTGGCGCGGCTCACGTCCATCAGGAACTTCGCCGCGAGGACCTGCCTGGCCGGAACCCTTGGCGTCGCCGCGTTACTGGCGGGATGGTCCGCCACGTTTGCGGCTGTCCCGGAAGCGCCCTCGTTCGCGTTGCTGCTGAGCGTTTCCGGCGCGGCTTTCTTCTTCGCAATCCTGGCAGTCTCGAGGTTCGCAAATGCGACCAGTCTCGAATGCGCCCTGGGATGCGGGATGGCGTTGCTCGCGCAGGTGATCTGGAACGCGATCGGAATGGGGGGATTTCCCGTACCCGAGGATCGCGAAGGATGGGCGGTGGTCATCCTCGTCCCCATGCTCGGATCCTCGGTCGCGGCATTCGCCGCGTGGATCCCCCCGAGGCTGGGACGAATGAATCGTAAGGCGACGATACGCACGAACGAGTGAAGCCGGTGGTCCCATCGGCCGTCTCGCATTCGCGGCTGTGAGCGTTGGACCGAGGCTCGCCACGATTCAAGTCCGGGGGTGGTTCTCGCTCGCCGGTCTTCCGCGGAGCTCCTCGACCAGCGCGAACCCCTCGGGCCACATTCCCAGACGCGAGTCGCTGTTGATGTGGCCCTTCCTACCTGCGTTAAAAAGGCGGCTGCCCCATGCACGTGCGAAGAATGCCGCCCGCTCCGGAGTCACGTACTCGTCGTCGGTGCTCATCACCACGATGCTCGGGAACGGCAGCGTCCTCAGCGGCATCGGCGAGAAGCCGGTCGGGCCTGCGGGATAGCTCG
>VBKL01000060.1 GCA_005879805.1 Deltaproteobacteria bacterium
GCACCACCTCGGCCCCCAGCTCCTTCGCCTTCTCGATGTTCGCGAGCAGGTGGCGCTGCGCCTCGGCGTCGATCAGGTGCGGCGCCTCCCCGGGCGTCTCGACGTAGACCACGCACCAGTCGGTGTTCAGCCGCCCCGCCATGCGCGACCCGCGCGAGAGCAGCGTCTTCGCCCGCGGAGGATTGGACGCCAGGCAGACCAGCACCCGGCCCGAGGCGCCGCCCTTCCGTTCGAGCGGAGCTCGAGCGGATCCGGCCCGGTCGAGGCTCTCCGCCACCTCGCGCAGCGCCAGCTCCCGCAGCGTCGCGAGGTTCGAGTCCTTGAAGAAGTTTTCCAGCGCCCAGGGAATCTTGTCGCTGGCGTAGATCTTCCCTTGCTGCAGGCGCTCCTGGAGGTCCTCGACGGCGAGATCGAGGTTCACCACCTGGTCGGCTTGCTTGAGGAAGCTGTCGGGCACCGTCTCGCGCACCAGGACGCCCGTGGCGCGCTCGATGAGCCCGTTGAGCGATTCGAGGTGCTGCACGTTGAGCGCGCCGATGACGTTGATCCCGGCGTCGAGCAGCGCGAGCACGTCCTGCCAGCGCTTGCGATTGCGCGAGCCGGGAACGTTGGTGTGCGGAATCTCGTCGACGACCACCACCTGCGGGCGGCGCCCGACCACCGCTTCGAGATCCATCTCCTCGACCGGAACGCCGCGGTAGTCGATGCGCTTGCGCGGCACCACCTCGAGACCGTCGACCAGGATTTCCGTCTCCGCCCGCCCGTGCGGTTCGACGAACGCCACCACGACGTCGACGCCGCGCCTGCGGAGCTCGTGCGCCTCCTGCAGCATGCGGTACGTCTTGCCCACTCCCGCGGCGAACCCGACGTAGAGCTTCAGCCGCCCGCGCCGTGCCCGCTCGACCAGCTCGAGGAAGTCCTCGGGCTTGCGGGCGCCCGGTCCGCGCTCGGCAACGCTCATCCTTCCTCGTACTTTCGCCTCTTCCGCCACAGGGTGGACACGTCGAGCCCGAGGATACGCGCCGCTTCCTCCTGCGTCTTGGTGCGGGAGAGCACCCGCAGGATGTGCTCGCGCTCGATCGCGTCGGCCGTGTAATCGCCTCCCAGGACCGGAGCGGCGCCGGAGTGCTGGGCGATGCGCCCCGGAAATGCCTCGGGCGCGAGCCGCTGTCCGGGGGAGAGGATGACCGCCCGCTCGATGGCGTTGCGCAGCTCGCGTACGTTCCCCGGCCACGGATATCCGGCGAGCGCCGCCTCGGCTTCCTTGGTCAATTCCGGAACCGCGCGGCGCGCGGCGCGGGCGAAGAAGGCGAGGAACCGGCGCGCGAGCGGCAGGATCTCCTCGCGGCGCTCGCGGAGCGGCGGCACGGTGACCTCGACCACGTTGAGCCGGAAGAGCAGGTCCTCGCGGAACTGACCCGCCCGCACCGCCTCGTCGAGATCGCGATTGGTGGCCGCGACGATGCGCACGTCCGCCGTGCGCGTTCGCGTCTCGCCAACCCGCTCGAACTGCTTGTCCTGCAGGAAGCGCAAGAGCTTGGCCTGGATGGTCTGTGGAACCTCGCCCACCTCGTCGAGGAAGAGCGTCCCGCCCTCGGCCGCCTCGACGCGGCCCGGCTGATCGCGCACCGCGCCCGTGAAGGCTCCCTTGGCATGGCCGAACATCTCGCTCGCGAGCAGTTCCTCGCTGAGCGACGGACAGTTCACCACCGCGAAGGGCCGGTCTCGCCGCGGGCTCATCTGGTGCAGCGCGCGAGCGAGGATGCTCTTTCCCGTGCCGCTCTCGCCGCGCAAGAGGACAGGGACGTCGTGGGCCGCGGCACGCGTGATGACCTCGGTCGCGGCGCGCATCGCCGCGCTTTGCGGCTCGAGATCCGCCTCCGGCATCGCGTCGGCGAGGCGGTCTTCCAGGTCGAGCACCCGGCGTTCCATCTCCCTCCGGGTCCGCGCCGCCGCAACCGCCCGCTCGATCTGCGCCGGCGTGAACGGCTTCGGCAGGTAATCCTTGGCGCCGAGCTTGATTGCCTCGACCGCCGTGTCCACGGCGGCGTAGGCGGTGACCATGACCACGTCGAGGCCCGGGCTCTCGGCGAGGAGCCTGGGCAAGAGCGACATCCCGTCCTCGCGGCCGAGCCGCAGGTCGACGAACGCGACGTCATGCGGCGCCCGCGCGACCGCCTCCAGCGCCGATGCGACCGAGCCCGTCTCCGTGACCTCGCAGCCCATGCTCTGCAGGCAGACCGACAGCGTCTTGCGGATGTTCCGCTCGTCGTCGACGATGAGGACGCGCATGGGGCGCTGGGCCGTCACGTCGGCATCATCCCAGCGAATGCCCCGTGGAGACAGCACAGGCTACTTCCCGGCGACGCGCGGCGGACGTCCGAATGTCCGGTCCAGCGCCAGGTTGACGAGAAGCACGTTCACGCGAGGCTCGCCGAGCACGAACAGGTCGCGGCCTTCGACACGGCCCTCGATGAGCGACCGCACCCGATCCTCCGAGACCCCGCGAGCTTGCGCGATGCGCGGCACCTGCCAGAACGCGCCCTCCGGCGACAGATGGGGATCGAGCCCGCTCGCCGATGCGGAGACGAGCTCCGCCGGGACCGGTTCCGGGCTGCCACGGTTGTCGCGGAGGAGCCGCTCCAGGTCCTTGGCGGCGCGGTCGCGAAGCGCCTTGGAGGTCGGGCCCAGATTCGATCCCGACGAGCCGGCCGCGTCCCATCCCTTTTCGCCGGCGGCGGAGGGACGGGGCTGTAGATAGGCTTCCCCCGCAAAGCCCTGGCCGATGAGCTCTGAGCCGACCACCGTTCCCCGCTCGTCGGCGACGAAGCTTCCCTGCGCGCGGGCGGGGAAGAGCACATTGGCGACTCCCGTCGTGAGGAGCGGGTAGAGGAGCCCGGTGAGGACCAGGGTGACGGCGGTGACGCGCAGAGCAACGGTCAGTTCCTGCCGGATCATGTCCTTCTCCTAGACGATCCCGGCCGCGGAGAGCACCAGGTCGATGGCCTTGATCCCGACGAACGGGGCGACGATTCCGCCCACGCCGTAGACGAGGAGCGAGCGTCTCAAGAGGGCCGCGGCGCCGAGGGGCCGGTAGCTCACGCCGCGCAGCGCGAGCGGGATGAGCAGGATGATGATGATGGCGTTGAAGATCACCGCGGAGAGGATGGCGCTGTAGGGCGAGGCGAGCTTCATCACGTCGAGCGGCGCGAGCTCCGGAAAGGCGCCGACGAAGAGCGCCGGCAGGATGGCGAAGTACTTGGCGACGTCGTTGGCGATGGAGAAGGTGGTCAGCGTCCCGCGCGTCATGAGGAGCTGCTTTCCCACCTCGACGACCTCGAGGAGCTTGGTGGGATCGGAGTCGAGGTCCACCATGTTTCCCGCTTCTTTCGCGGCCTGCGTTCCGGTGTTCATGGCGACCCCGACGTCCGCCTGGGCGAGCGCGGGAGCGTCGTTGGTGCCGTCGCCGGTCATGGCCACGAGCTTTCCCTTGTGCTGCTCCTCCTTGATGAGGCGCATTTTCGCCTCCGGGGTCGCCTCGGCGAGGTAGTCGTCGACGCCCGATTCCTTGGCGATGGCGGCCGCCGTGCGCGGGTTGTCGCCCGTGATCATGACGGTGCGGATGCCCATCGCGCGGAAGCGCGCGAACCGCTCGGCGATCCCGCCCTTCACCACGTCCTTGAGGTGGACGATGCCGAGCACGCGATTTCCGTCCGAGACGGCGAGCGGAGTGCCTCCCGAATCGCCGATCCGCCACGCCGCCTGCACCACTTCCGCCGGAACCGTTCCGCCGAGGGAGGCGACGTGCGCGCAGACCGCGTCCACCGCTCCTTTCCGCACGCTGCGCGAGCCGAAATCCGCGCCGCTCATCCGCGTCTGCGCGCTGAAGGGAAGGAAGTGGACGATTCCCTTGGTCTCGCGCCCGCGCAACCCGTATCGCTCCTTGAGGAGGACGATGATGGAGCGTCCCTCGGGCGTCTCGTCGGCGAGGCTCGCTAGCTGGGTGGCGTCGGCAAGCTCGGTCGCGCTCACCCCCGGCGCCGGGATGAGGTCGGTGGCGAGCCGGTTCCCCAAGGTGATGGTCCCCGTCTTGTCGAGCAGCAGGGTGTCCACGTCGCCTGCCGCCTCCACCGCACGGCCGCTCATCGCCAGCACGTTCTTGCGCAGGAGCCGATCCATTCCGGCGATGCCGATGGCGGAGAGGAGGCCTCCGATGGTGGTGGGAATGAGGCAGACGAGGAGCGCCACCACGGCGGTCGTTCCCAGGCGGACGCCCGAGTAGATGCCCATCGGAACGAGCGTGGCGCAGGCGAAGAGGAAGACGATGGTGAGGCCGACGAGGAGGATGTGGAGTGCGATCTCGTTCGGTGTCTTCTGCCTGGCGGCGCCTTCCACGAGGGCGATCATCCGGTCGAGGAACGACTCCCCCGGATCGGCGGTGATGCGGACCACGATCCGATCGGAGAGGACCTTGGTGCCGCCGGTGACCGAGGACCTGTCGCCGCCGCTCTCGCGGATGACCGGCGCGGACTCGCCGGTGATCGCCGATTCGTCGACGGAGGCGATACCCTCGATCACCTCTCCGTCGCCGGGGACGAGGCCGTTCGTCTCGACGACGACCAGATCGCCCTTCTTCAGGCGCGAGGCGGGAATCATCTCCTCGTTGGCTATCGGGATGACGTCCTCTGGCGCCGGCCAGGTGCGCACCTTGCGGGCGATGGTTTCCTTGCGCATCCGTCGTAAAGTGTCGGCCTGCGCCTTCCCGCGTCCCTCCGCCACCGCTTCCGCGAAGTTGGCGAAGATGACGGTGAACCAGAGCCAGATGGAGACGGCGAGGGTGAACCAGCGCGGCACTCCGCTCGGGGAAGCGGCGAAGAGATCGCGCAACCAGATCGCGGTGGTGAGCACGCTGCCGATCTCGACCACGAACATGACCGGGTTCTTCGCCACCAGCTGGGGAGCGAGCTTCTTCAAGCTCTGCAGGATCGCGGAGCCGAGGATCGACCTGTCGAAGAGGGAGAGGTTCTGCGCTTTGGGCGACATCTAGTAGAGCCTCCCGGCGCGCGCCGCGAAGTGCTCCGCGAGCGGACCGAGCGAGAGGGCGGGGAAGAAGGTGAGGGCGCCGACGATCAGCACCACGCCCACGAGCAGGCCGACGAAGAGGCCGCCGGTGGTGGGAAAGGTTCCGGGCCCGGGCGGGATGACCTTCTTGTCGACCATCGATCCGGCGATTCCCAGGGCCGGAACGATCATGAGGAAGCGGCCGGCGAGCATGTTGGCGCCGAGGGCCAGGTTCCAGAACCGCGTGTTGGCGTTGAGGCCGGCGAAGGCCGATCCGTTGTTTCCCGCGCCGCTCGAGAAGGCGTAGAGGATCTCGGAGAGTCCGTGCGGCCCGGCGTTGGCGAGCGACCCGGTTCCGTACGGGACCACCGCCGCCCACGCGGTGAGGGTGAGGATGATGAGGGGGAAGATGAGGACGTAGAGCATGGCGAGCTTCATTTCGCGCGCCTCGATCTTCTTCCCCAGATATTCGGGAGTGCGCCCGACCATCAGGCCCGCGATGAACACGGTGAGCAGGACGTAGACGAGCATTCCGTAGAGGCCGGCGCCGACGCCGCCGAAGATCACCTCGCCGAGCTGGATGTTGACGAGCGGCACCAGGCCGCCCAGCGGGGTCATGCTGTCGTGCATCGCGTTCACCGCCCCGCACGAGGCGGCGGTGGTGACGGTCGTGAAGAGCGTCGAGGCGGCGATTCCGAACCGCGTCTCCTTGCCTTCCAGGTTGCCTCTGTCCTGCTGCAAGCGGGGAAGCTCTCGCAGCGCCGGATTACCGGCCGACTCCGCTTTGTAGGCGCCGAGGACGCCGGCGAAGAAGAGCACCGCCATGGCGGCGAAGAGCGCCCAGCCCTGGCGGCTGTCGCGGGCCATGCGCCCGTAGGTCCAGGTGAGCCCCGCGGGGATGGCGAAGATGGACACCATCTGCACGAAGTTGGTGAGCGGCGTCGGGTTCTCGAAAGGGTGCGCGCTGTTGGCGTTGAAGAAGCCGCCGCCGTTGGTGCCGAGCATCTTGATCGCTTCTTGCGAGGCGACCGGCCCCATCGCGATGATCTGCTTGACCCCTTCCAGCGTGGCGATCTCGCGGTAGGGGGCGAAGTTCTGCAGGACGCCCTGGGAGACGAGGAAGAGGGCGTAGAGGAACGAGATCGGCAAGAGCAGGTAGAGCGTCGCCCGCGTCAGGTCGACCCAGAAGTTGCCGATCGTCTTGCCGCCCCCGGCGCCGCCCGAGCGGGTGAGTCCGCGCGATAGCGCCAGGGCGATGGCGATACCCGCCGCGGCGGAGGTGAAGTTGTGCCAGGCGAGCCCGGCCATCTGGGTGAGGTAGCTGACCGTCGTCTCGGGCACGTACGCCTGCCAGTTGGTGTTGGTGGTGAAGCTCGCCGCCGTGTTGAAGGCGAGGGCCGGCTCGATCGCGCTCAGTTTCTGCGGATTCAAGGGCAACAGATGCTGCAAGCGCTGGATGGCGTAGGTGACGAGCAGCCCGAAGAAGCTGAAGGCGAGGAGCGAGAAGGCGTAGGTGGTCCAGGCCTGCTCCTTCACGGGATCGACGCCGCAGAGCCGGTAGAAGAATCGCTCGGCCTTCGGCAAGGGCGGCGTGCCTTCGAAAACGCGGAACATGTACGAGCCCAGCGGCTTCACCAGCGCCAGCACGACGAGGAAGAAGAGAGCGATCTGTGCCCATCCGATGAGAGTCATCTCAGAACCGTTCCGGCCGGATGAGCGCGTAGACGAGGTAGACGGTGAGGAGGACCGAGAGGCCGAGGGCGAATCCCAATTCGAAAGTCATGGCGCGCCATCCAGGCCGGCGCAGAAGCGCACCCAGGCCCAGGAGAGGGCGAAGAACGCCGCCGTCGAAACCACCAGGACGAGGTCGATCATGGACGGGAGGGTGTGCACGGTGCATGCCGGGCCCGTTCCGGGCCGGAACTGCCATTGGCGAGGGAAATCAGTGCGGTTTGCAGTCGGGGCGCACCGTCCGCTTTGCAGTTTGCAAACCGCGCTGATCGGCCACGATCAGAAGATTGCGTTCGCGCTCGCGAGGGCGAGGGTCTGCGTCTTGTGGCCTGCGAAGACGTGCGCGTCCGCGATGTCCTGCCGGGCCTCCACCTTGACGAGGAGGTGTTCCGCGGCACGGATCTCCACCGTGGCCGTGCCATCGCGGAGCCATTGGCGCGCGCCGGAAAAGAACCCGTCCCGGTCGTCGTAGTACTCGGCGCGAAGCGCGATCGCCGCGTGCTCGTGGATGGCGAAGCGCGCGTATAGCGCCGCTGCGTGCCAGAGGGCCGCGCCGACGGGAAGATCCTGCCTGCCGGCGTCCGCGGTAGCTCCGAGCGACAACCACCCGGCTGCCTTCCACGTCGCGGTCAGGTCTCCGAACAGCCGCCAATGCGAATTGTCCCGGGGAAGCTCGGGCCCCGCGAAGGTGTTGAAGGCGACCGAGAGCCGCTCGCCGGTCCACGCGATCTGCGTCCCTACCGCCTTGGCGCGGTTGTCGTCCCCGATGGTCTGCCAGCCGTTGAGGAAGTGCACCTGCACCGACCAGCGGTCGTCGATGGGAACGGCGATCTTCAAACCGGCCTGGTAATAGGGCGAGAACTCGCCCATCCACCCGCGCGTGTAGTTCCAGTTGTCCTTGGAGAAGAAGCTCTCGTAACCGATGTGCGAGGGATAGATGCCTGCCTCGAAGAGGATCCCGCGGCCGATGGGTGCCGTGTAGCTGACGCTTGCTTGGTAGATCGATCGCCAGATCTCGGGGCCCGTGGCGGGCAGGGCGGGCTCGGCGGCGTGGACCACGTCCAGCCCGCTGCCGAAGGCCAGCGTGAGATGGAAGCCGACGGGCTTCGGATCGAGCGAGACGTCGATCGCCGCGGCATTGACGTTGAATTCGTTTGCGCGCCGCGCGGTCGTCCCGGTCCCCGGCAGGAAGCTCGCGCCGTCGGGCGGCCGGTTCGCATTGAACGCGTAGAAGACGTCGACCCATCCGTGGAGGGCGACGCCGGCAGCATCGGCGGGGGACGCCTCTGCGAGAAGCAGCGCGGCGAAGAGGAGACCTGGCATTCCGCCCATTTCAGTGCACGGCCGATGCCAGCGTTCTCAAGTGGCCGGCTCGGTCGCGTGCCTCCAGGCCTCGAGGATGTTCTCGCGGGTGATGATGCCGAGCGGGATCTCCTCCGCGGAGACGACCACCGCGCTGGTGACGCCCGCGCCGGCGAGCTTTTGTAATGCCGAATCGAGATCGTCGTCCATCCGGACCACGGGAGGTTCCTTGCGCGACAGATCTCCGGCGACCGCGATTTGCGCGAGCGCCGGGTCGAGCAGGGCGGCGCGCACCTCGCGCACGGAGAGGATGCCTCGCAGCCGTCCCGTGACGTCCACCACCGGGTAGGCCGGGAAGGCAGTCTCGGAAACGAGCCGGACGAGGTCGGACCATCCGAGCGATTCGGGGATTGCGTCCACCTTCTCCATCGCCTGCTCGACCGAGAGGGCCTGCAGGACTTTTTCGCGCGCGGAGAAGCGCACGCCTCGGGCGCGCAGCTGCAGCGAGTACATCGAACCGCCCAGCGCGCGGTGCACGAACGCCGCCGCGATCCCGCAGCTGACGAGGAGCGGCAGGACGATCTGGTAGTCACCGGTCAGCTCGAACATCATGAGGACGCCGGTGAGCGGCGCGGTCGCGGACCCTGCCACCACGGCTCCCATGCCCACGGCCGCATAGGCCTCGGGCACCGCGGCGATGGCAGGAAAGAAATGGTGCGCGATCCGGCCGAACGCCCCGCCCGCCATCGCGCCGCAGAAGACCGCGGGAAAGAAGCTTCCGCCGGGAGCCCCCGAGCCGAGGGTGAGGCCGGTTCCGATCAGCTTCACGGCGAGCGTGAGGAGCAAGGTCAAGAGGCCGAGCTCGCCGGCGAGCGCCGCGTTCATGCTCTCGATCCCGGTGCCGAGCGCGCGCGGCGCCTCGAGCGCGCAGATCCCGAGAAGCAGTCCTCCGGCGGCGGGCTTGAGGGACGCGGGCAGCTTCCACAGTCGCAGCCGGCGCAATCGGTGTCCGTCGAAGACGTCGTGCACGAGGGCGATGATGCGCACGTACGCGAGAGCGACGGCGCCGGCGGCGAAGCCCAGGATCACGTACATCCCGATCTCGAGGCCGCTGGTGAGGTGCCATTCCACGTCGCGCAGATCGGCCTGTCCCGCGACGAGCGAGCGCGAGGCGACGACGGCGGTGACGGCGGAAAGGACGATGGGCGCGAAACCGCGCACGCTGAACTCGCCGGCGAGGACGATTTCGATGGCGAACATGGCGCCGGCGAGCGGGGCGTGGAACGACGCTGCGATGCCGGCGCCCGCGCCGCAGGCGAGGAGCAGCGCCCGCCGATCGCGGGGGAGCGCCAGCACCTTGGAGAGGACCGATCCGACGGCGCCGCCGAGATGGACCACCGGTCCTTCGCGTCCGGCGCTCCCTCCGGAACCGATGGTCAGGCCCGCGGCCACCGACTTCCACACCGCGACGCGGCCGGGGAGGTTCATCGTGCGCCCGTGGACCGCCTCCATCACCTCGATGACGCCATGCCCGCCGCTTTCCGGGCTGACGTAGCGGACGATGAGCCCGGCCGCGAGCCCGCCCAGCGCCGGTCCGGCGATCTGCAGCCAGATGGGGGTCGAAACGAGGATGCCGTAGAGGCCGTTTTCGGCTTCCGAGAACGTCTCGTTGAAGGTGGCGATGACGAGGAGCGGGTAGTACAGCGCCAGACCGAACGCCCCGGCGAGCGCCACGGGACGGATGCGCGCCGCCTCGAAGGCCGGGACGATGCGGCGGCTGCGCAGGGAAAGCGCGAACGAAGCGGCGAGCGCGATGGCGGCGAGGACGGCGAACTCGAGCCGCCAGGGCGCGGCGCGAAGGCGGGCGAAGAAGCGCGCCTGCCAGCCGGGGTCGCGCAGATGCGCCGTCAGCTCGGGAAACCGGAAGAGCAGGATCTGCGTCGTGCGGATGCAGTTGGAGAAGAGACCGGCGGCGATCCCGGCGTACACGCCGATCACCGCCGCGACCCCCATGATGAGGGTCTGCTCCCAGGGAAAGGCCGCGACGCTCCGGAGGGCGGTCTCGCGGGTCCAGCGCCGCCGAGGTGCGGGCGACGTCTCGGGGCGCATGTCGGTCACGCCGTTCCGTTATCCGCGTCCCGCAGCGACGAAGCCACTCTTTTTCCAGTGGTGGTATGCAAACGCCCCATGGCCAACAAGACCGTGATCGACGGCGTCGCGGGGCTCAAGTCGTTCGTCGGCAAGGAGCTCGGCACCAGCGACTTTCGCACCATGACGTTCGAGGACATCAAGCGATTCGCCGACGCCACCGGCGATCACCAGTGGATCCATGTCGACCGCGAGCGCGCCAAACGCGAGTCGCCCTTCCGCGCCCCGGTCGCCCACGGCTACTTCACGCTCTCGCTCATCGCCGGCCTGTTCTTCGAGCTGGTAGAGATGAAGGGCTTCAAGCTGGTCGTGAACTACGGGCTCAACAAGGTCCGCTTCCCCGCTCCCTTGAAGGAGGGGCAGCGGTACCGCCTGAACATCCGCCTGCAGGATGCGACCGAGGTCTCGAACACCATCGAGGGCCTCGTCCTCGCGAACGTGGAGATCGAGGGCGAGAAGAAGCCCGCCTGCGCCGCCGAGGTCGTGTTCCGCTTCTATTCCTGAGCCTTTCCTGCTGATGAACATTCCCCGCACGGCAGCGTCAGTAGCTCGCGGCAGGGGCCGCTGCTGCGCCAGTGCGCCGGCGGCCGCGCCGTTGGGCTGATCCGCCGCGCGCGTTGCCGTCGTGGGCCGGCACCGCGCTTCGGGGGGAAAACGGGGCCCCGGTCCCGAGAGCATCGCTCGGGACCGGGGCAACGCATCCGTCCGTTCGCATGCTAGAAGCGCGAGCGTGCGCGAGTACAACTTCGACGGGATCGTCGGACCGACGCACAACTACGCCGGGCTGTCTTCCGGGAACGTCGCCTCGATGTCTCACGGCGGGCAGATCTCCAACCCGCGCCGCGCCGCGCTGCAGGGGCTCGCCAAGGTGCGCCTCGTCGGCTCGCTCGGCGTGGGGCAGGCGGTGCTCCCCCCGCACGAGCGGCCCCGCATGTCGACCCTGCGCGAGCTCGGTTTTCGCGGCAACGACGAGCAGGTCCTCGCCCGGGCCGCGAGCGATCCCCTCACCGGGGACCACGCGCTGCGGCTGTGCTCGAGCGCGGCGGCGATGTGGACGGCCAACGCGGCGACCTGCACTCCCTCGTCCGACAGCGCCGACGGACGCGTCCATCTCGTCCCCGCGAATCTCACCTCCATGTTCCACAGGGTGCTCGAGGCGGACACCACCGTTCGCGTGCTGCGCTCGATCTTCGCCGCGGAGGAGCGCTTCGCGGTGCACGATCCCTTGCCGGGCGGCGCCCACTTCTCGGACGAAGGAGCGGCGAACCACATCCGCCTGTTCTCGCCCGGCGTGCCCGCCGTGCACCTCTTTGCCTGGGGCCGGGCTGCCTACGGCGCCTCGCCGGCGGGCGGCGAACCGTTGCGGTTTCCGGCCCGCCAGACGCGCGAAGCCTCGGCGGCGCTGGCGCGCCTCGGCCAGATCGATCCCGCACGCGCGCTGTTTCCGCAGCAGCATCCGATGGGGATCGACGCGGGCGCCTTCCACACCGACGTCGTCGCGGTGGGCAACGGCAGCGTCCTCCTCCTGCACGAGCTAGCCTTCGTGCACCTCGAGCCGCTCCTCGAGCAGGTCCGCAATCTGCTCGGCGGAACGCTCACCGTGTACCTGGCGGCGGAACGCGACCTGCCGGTCTCGGCCGCCGTCTCGACGTATCCCTTCAACTCGCAGCTCCTCACGCTGCCCGGCGGCGAGATGATCGTCCTCGCGCCGCTCGAGGCCGCCGAGGAGCCGCGCGCCCGCGCCTATCTCGAGAGCGTGACGACCAGCGGCGGTCCGGTGAAGAGCGTGCGCTACCTCGACCTGCGCGACTCGATGGAGAACGGCGGCGGACCCGCCTGCCTGCGCCAGCGCATCGTCCTGCGGGACGAGGAGCGGAAAGCGGTCGGCGCCCGGGTCTTCCTCGACGACGCCCTCGCCACCGAGCTGGAAGCCTGGATCCGGCGTCACTATCGCGACCGGCTCGCCGCCACCGACCTGCGCGACGTGGACCTGTGGCGGGAGAGTTGCACCGCCCTCGACGAGCTGACGAAGATCCTGCGGCTCGGCGCGATCTACGACTTCCAGCGCTGAGCGCGTCCCGCTACTTCTTCTGCGACACGACCTCGTCGCGCACCAGCTTGCCCGAGGAATCGAAGACGTAGTCCACGGTCGACTCGCAGCGGTCGATGCCGCAGGGCCGCTCCTCGTCGTAGCGCAGGGCGAAGAGCCCGCCCTCGCGGGTGAGGATCGCCTTGGGCGTTCCGCGCTTGTCGATCAGCTTCTTCGCGTCTCCGACGACGGAGAGCTGGGCCGGCGCCGCGTTGCTGGGAGGGGGCGGCGCATCGCTGCGCTCGAGGTCGTCGCCGGCGCTTCCGATGGTCGGCGCCTGATCGTTCTGCACCGCCGGTGTAGCCGGCGGGCGATTCGCGTCCGCGTCGGCGAGAGCGGCCCGGATCTGCGACTTCTCGCTGGAGAGCTGCGAGGCCCAGGAATCGAGCCCGTATCGCTCGTCGGGATGGTTGCTGAGATAGCTCACCGTCGCCTCGACGAAGTATTTGCTGCGCGAAGCCGTCGCCGGCGTCAGCCGCTGCAGGGCGAGCGGGGCACCGGTGCTGCGGCCCGAGCGCGAGAGGTCCCTCGACAGCCGCTGCTCGCTTTCCTGCGCTTTCTGCACGGAGAGCAGCGCGCGGCGAAGCTCGTCGAGCGAGATCGCGCGCTTCGACTTCGAGTCGGCGAGCGCCTTGGCGAGGTCGTCGGCGGCCACCAGAGCGTCGGACCGCTGCCGGCCCGCGCGGTCGAATCCGGCCACGGCCTCGTCCTCGGCGATGGCGTCGCCTTGCGCGTCGCGCAGGGCGCGCACCTCGGCTTCGCGGATCCACACGGTGCGATCGACCGCCATGAGGAGCCGCCGGAACCGCTTGCGCGCGTCGGAAACGGCGTCGGCATCTCCAGCGCGGACCGCATCGAGCTCCTCCGCAGCGGGGCGGCCGGCGACGGCCTCGCCGGTCCAGCGCTGCTGCTGCGCGATTTCGCGGGCGAGGCGCTGATCGCGCTCGTGGGCGGGCTGCGACCCGGTGATGCAGGCCGAAAGGGCGGGAAGGATGAGGAGCAGGATGTTGCGTCGCATGCGGCCTCCGCGGCGATCGATGACGGCCCCGGGCCGCGCCGTCAAGCGGGACACGGGATGGACCCTTTGCGCCACGAGACGGACACGGCTCACTGAAAAGACGGTAAAGAGCGAGGATGCTTCAAATTCCGATCTGCGGTCTACTCCTGCTCCTCGCGGCGCCCGCATCCGAGGAGCCGCTCTCCGTCCGTCTGCGAGCCCTTTCTGCGGTAGGAAGTGCCGAACTCCCGCGCCCTTCGCGGGACGGCTCCCGGCTCGCCTACCTCACTTCGCTGTTCGGTTCCTGGCAGGCGGCCGTGATGCCGATCGACGGCGGATACCCGATCGAGCTCACCGCCGAGCGCGAAGGGGTCGTTTCCATTCGCTATTCCCCCACCGATCCGCGGCAACTCGCCGCGGTCGTCCGTCGCGACGGCCGGCGCCGCATCGTGGTCTTGGACGATCAGGGCGGTCCCGCGGAGGAGGTCGACCGGTCCCCGGGCGATCAACTTCTCGGCGGTTTCACGCGCGATGGCAGAAGACTGTTCTTCGCCACCGTGAACGAGGGCAAGGGCCGCCTCTTCCAGTTCCAGGTCGACGGCAACAAGGCCACCGAGTTGTTGCCGGGGACCATTCCGCCCGCGACCGGGACCTTTGCCTCGGCGCCGCCCTATACCCCGCCGCCGCCGCGCGATGCCGGCTCTCCCGATGCCGGTCCCGCCGATGCGGGCAGGACATCCGGTTCGGCCCCGGGCCGCCCCGCTTCCGCCGCTCTCTCGGAGGTGCTGCCGGACGTCCAGGCCCTGGGTCCGCCTTCGCCCGATGGCCGGTACCTCCTCCTGGTGACCAGCAAAGGAGGCGGCAACGACGTCTGGTCGATCGAGCTGTCCTCGACGCGAGCGACGCTGCTCACTCCGCACGAAGGCAAGGCCCGCTTCGCCGACCCGCGCTGGAGCCCGGACGGGAAGACCGTCTACGTCCTCGACGACGCCGGCCGGGATCGCGAGGGCGTGGACGCGATCGTTTTCGCGACCCGGGAACGCAAGACCATCTACGCCCCGAACCGGAGGGTCGAGGCGTACGCGCTGACCGAGGACGGCCACCGTCTCGCGGTCGCCGAAGACGCGAGCGGCGAGACCGTCTTCGGCCTGCTGGAGCTTCCCGGATTGCGGGCGCAGCCCCTGCCGCAGCCACCAAGCGGCGCGCTTGCGCCGGCGCCGGAAGGCGAATCGGCGATGGCCTGGAGCACCAGCGGGGATCGGCTCTTCTTCGCCTGGAGCCAGGCCGACGATACGACGGACGTCCTGGGCTTCCGCATGGGATTCGGCGCCATGGTCCGGCTCACGCGCAGCCCCCGTCCGGGCGTTCCCCAAGGCTCCTTGCCGCGGCCCTCGCGCATGACCCTCACCGGCAGCGACGGAAAGGAGATGGGCGCCTGGATCTGGCGGCCCTCCAGCGGATCCCGGGCGAAGCTCGCGCTCCTCGTCACTGGCGAGGAAGTGCGTCCGGTCTTCGAGCCCAGGGTGGCAGCCCTCGTGGCCGCGGGATTCGCGGTCCTGGGCGTCAATCCTCGCGATGGCCGGGGAAAGCTCGAGACCGGCGAAGATGCAGTCCCCGATCTCCTTGCCGCGGTCCGATCGGTCCGCTCGCAACAGGGCGACCTGGATGCGCAGCGACCGCTGATCGTCTCGCTCGGGAAGGGTGCCGGGCAGGCCGCGCGGCTGCTCAAGGCGCATCCGGATGCATTCTCGGGCGCGGTAGCGGTCGATGCTTCCGAGCGGGTTCCGGGCGTGGTCGTGAGCGCGAGCCTTCCCGATCTGGTGAAAGCGGCTCGCGAAAAGGCCCGCTGAACGCTTCTCTCAAAGGTGCTCGGCGAGTCGTACGGCCACCCGCCGGAGCTCGATGTAGGCGCGGGAGACCTGTGCGGCCGGTGCGAGCAGGAGCACGAGGTAGTAGCCCTCGGGAAGGCGAGCGCAGAGGAGCGCGCCTTCCTTGCAGCGCATTCCCATCTCCAGCGCCGTGCCTGCGCCGCCGTTCGCCGATCCGTCCTGGAGGCGCAGCCAGGGAGCGGCGAGGTGCGCGCCGATCACCTTGAGGTCGTAGTCGGACAGCTCGCCGCAGCCGGCCGGTTGCGGCTGCGCGACCAGGAGATCGACGAACTCGCCGTCGTGTCCGCAGAAGACGGCGCCGCGCGCACCCTTCGCCGACGCGACCAGGTCCCCGAGCAAGGCGGCGAACGACACGGCGGTGCTTGTTGTCATGCCGCCCCTCTGGTAGCAAGCTGCGCCCGCGCGCGATCGGGTGGCTTTCCGACGAGGGAGAATGACGTGGACAAACGGGCGGCGGTCGTGCTCGGGATCATCTTCGGAGGGCTCTTCCTCGTCCTCTTCGCCTTCCTCCTCCTCGCCTGGTCGGCGGTGAAGACGACCACCGCGGGCGTCGACGCAGAGACCACTACATCCGTAGGTCCCCGCATCGCCGTCGTCGAATGCCGGGGGACGGTGGGCGATCGCGAGCAGGGCATCGACTCCGAGAAGATCGTCCGCCTGCTTCGCAAGTACGAGAAGGACCGCGACGTGAAGGCGATCGTTGTGCGGGTGGACTCGCCGGGAGGCGCGGTGGCGCCGTCGCAGGAGATCTACGCGGCGCTCAAGAAGCTGCGCGCGAAGAAGAAGGTGGTGGTCTCGATGGGCAACCTTGCCGCCTCGGGCGGCTACTACATCTCCGCGGCCGCCGATCGCATCTTCGCGAGTCCCGGTACGCTCACCGGCTCCATCGGCGTCATCTTCATGCACTTCAACGTCCGCGGGCTCCTCGAGACCGTGAAGGTGGAGGAGACGACGCTGAAGAGCGGCAAGTACAAGGACACGCTGTCACCCTTCCGCCCGCTGCAGGAGCAGGATCGGAGCGAGGTGCTGGGGCTCTCCGACGACGTCTACGGCCAGTTCATCCACGACGTCGCCGAGGGGCGCGGCCTCCCCGAAGAAGAAGTCCGCAAGATCGCCGAGGGACGCATCTACACCGGGCGTCAGGCGAAGGAGCTGAAGCTCGTCGACGAGCTGGGCGGCTTCGACGACGCCGTGGCGAGCGCGTGGCAGTTGGCCGGGCAGAGCGGCGAGCCGCGCGTGCAGATGCCGCCCAAGGAGACGCCGCTGTCCTTGCGCGAGCTGATGCGGGGCGCATTCCAGGGCGCTACCCGGGGCGCGCTCGACGCCTCGCGGGGCGCGGCGCGCACCGGCCTGCAATTCCTCGCGCCGGGTCTGTCGGAGTAAGCGCGCGTGGAGAAGCTCTGGGCGCCGTGGCGGATGGAGCTCATCGCGCGGTCCGAGGAACAGACGGGCTGCATCTTCTGCGAGCTGCCCAAGCAGAAGGACGACGCCAAGAACCTGATCCTCGGCCGGACGGCGCGCACCTTTGCGATGCTCAACAAGTACCCCTACAACAACGGGCACCTGATGGTGATCCCGCGCTCCCATGTCAGCGATGTGCACGCGCTCGCCGTCGAGGAGTACGGCGAGCTCTGCGCGATGCTGCGGATCGCGCTGCGCCTGGTCGGTCGCGCCTACAATGCGCAGGGCGCGAATCTGGGAATGAACATCGGCAGGGCCGCCGGCGCGGGGATCGCCGATCACATCCACTGGCACGTCGTTCCGCGCTGGGCGGGAGACACGAATTTCATGCCGGTGCTCGCCGACACCAAGGTGATGATCGAGCACCTCCAGGCGACGTTCGAGAAGCTCCGTCCGCTGTTCGACGCCGAGTATCGTCACGGGGAGCCGGTGTCCTCGTGGTGAAGACCGAGATCGCGAAGATCCTCGAGCGCGCCCTCGACCGGTGCGCGAAGGACGGACTCTTGCCGGCGGAGCGCGCACCTGTTCAGCTCGACGCGCCCAAGAATCCCGCTCACGGCGACTTCGCTTGCAACGCGGCGATGGTGCTGCAGAAGCAGCACGCCCGGGCGACCGGGGCCGCGAAGCCCAATCCGCGGGCGCTCGCGCAAGCCATCGTCGATCGGATCGAAGATCCCGATGGGGCGCTGGAGAAGGTGGAGATCGCCGGACCGGGATTCCTGAATTTGATCGTCGCCAAGCGACTCTTCTTTCGCGAGCTGGGAGCGGTGTGGCGGGAGAAGGAACGATTCGGCCACACCGACACGGCGCGTGGGCGCAAGACGATGGTCGAGTTCGTCAGCGCCAACCCGACCGGGCCGATGCACGTCGGGCATGGCCGCGGGGCGGTAATCGGCGACACGGTCGCGCGCCTCCTCGAATGGTCCGGCCACGACGTCTTACGCGAGTTCTACGTCAACGACGCGGGCGGACAGGTGTGGCGGCTCGCGCACGCCGTCTATGCCCGCGCGACGGAGATCGACGGGTCGGTCCCCGTCGAGCCGCTGCATCCCGACGACTACCAGGGCGAGTACGTGAAGAACGTCGCCCAGGCGTGGCTCGCGCAGAAGCCCGATCTACGCAAGCCGTTCGAGGAGCTGAAGGAGCCGCTCCGCAAGTTCGCGACCGGGTGGATCCTGGAGAACTTCATCAAGGAGGACCTGAAGCTGTTCGGCATCCGCTTCGATCGGTTCTTCAGCGAGAAGACGCTCCACGACGAGGATCGGCTCCGCGCCGCGGTCGCCTTCCTGGAAGGGAAGGGGCTGGTCGCCGAGGAGCTCTTGCCCCCGCCGAAGGGCGTCGACATCGACGAGGAGGAGTACGTTCCCGTCCCGTTGAAGGTGGTGAAGACCACCCGATACGGAGACGAGCGCGATCGCCCGCTCTTCAAGACGAACGGGGAGCCGACCTACTTCGCGGCCGACATCGCGTACCACTTCGACAAGATCGATCGCGGCTACCAGCGCCTCGTCGACGTCTGGGGCGCCGATCACGGCGGCTACGTCCCGCGCATGAAGGCGGCCGTGAAGGCGATGGGCGGAGAGCTGGAAATCATCCTCTTCCAGCTCGTGAACTTGATGAAGGACGGCCAGCCCTACCGGATGAGCAAGCGGGCGGCGAACTTCGTCACGCTGCGCGAACTGCTCGAGACCGCGGGCGCCGACGCGACCCGTGTCTTCTTCCTTTTGCGCCGCGGCGACATGGCGCTCGATTTCGACATCGGGCTCGCGCAGAAGCGCGACATGGACAACCCGGTGTTCTACGTGCAGTACGGGCACGCGCGCTGCCGCGCGATCCTCCGCAAGGCGAAGGAAGATCGGGGGCTCGAGCCGGCGTACGATTCCGACGCGCTCTCCGCCCTGGAGCTCCCAGAAGAGGTCGATCTGGTGAAGCGCATCCTCGCTTTTCCCGAGCTGGTGGCGAGCGCCGCGCAGTCGCTCGAGCCGCACCGCGTGGTCTTCTACCTTCAAGAAACCATCGCCGCCTTCCACGGCTACTACACGAAGTACAAGAAGACCGAGCGGGTCATCTCCGACGACCCCCGCAAGACTTCGGCTCGGCTCTACCTCGTCTGGGCGCTCGCGCAGACCTTGCACAATGCTCTGGAAGGGATCCTGGGAGTGACGGCGCCCGACCGGATGGACGAACCGCCCGGGGAGTCTGAAAGCGGGTAGGGGGGCGCCTCCGGATTCTCGCTCCCTCCCCTCACCGGTGATAATTGGCCGGGGATGCGCGACGAACACCGGTTTCGGGAAAAGATCGAGCTGTCGCTGGAGAACCGGCACGTCCGTGCCATTGCCTTCGCTGCAGTCCTCTTCCTCGGCGCTGCCTTCGCGCTCGGAGTGTTCGTCGGAAAGCGGCTCGCGTCGCGGGCGGCGGCACCAGCGCCCATGAACGATCTCGAGGCCCTCGACGCCCGGACGCCTGCCGCCCGCGCGGGAACGTTGCCTCCCCCGGACACGGCAAGGGTGCGCGACTCGGTCGCCTCACCAGTTCCCTTGCCGCCTGCGGAACCTGCCGCGCTGCCTGCGCCCCCACCGGCCCGAACCGCGCCGGTGCGCACCATCCCCGCACCTCCGCCGACCACCTCGGTCGCGCCTGCCCGCACCGCACAAGTGACCGCGCCGCAGACGGCCATACTGCCGGCTCCTCCCCCGGACGTCGGCAAGTTCACCGTGCAGGTCGGCGCCACCCAGGACAAGATGGAAGCGCACCAGATGGTGTCGCTGGCCTCGAAGGGCGGCCTTCGACCCTACGTCGCCGAGGCGCGCCTCGCCGGCCGCGGCCTGTGGTATCGCGTCCGGGTGGGAGCGTTCGCGGACCGGGCGGCGGCAGACCAGTTCCGCCGGGACGTGCAGCGCGAGTTGCGCATGCCGGCGGTGGTCATGCCCAGCCGGTGAGACAGGAGATCGAGGAATGGCCGAGGAAAAGCCGGTCCGCGTCGACAAGCCGTGGGGCCACGAGCTGATCTGGGCGCGCACCGACCGTTACGTCGGCAAGATCCTCCACGTCCGCCAAGGCCACGCGCTGAGCCTCCAGTACCACCAGCGCAAGGACGAGACGATCCACCTCCTCAAAGGCTCGCTGCGCTTTCAGTTCGGTCGCGACGGCGAGCAGCTGAGCGAGCGGGTCCTCGAGCCCGGCGAGTCGTTCCGCATCGATCCGCTGCTCCGCCACCGCATGATCGCGGTCACCGACTGCGACATCCTGGAGGCCTCCACCCCCGAGCTGGACGACGTGGTCCGGCTCGAGGACCGCTACGGGCGGACCAAGTGAGCCGCGCCATCGTCCTCGGCGGGGGAGGATTCGTCGGCAGCCATCTCGCCGATCGGCTCCTGCGCGAGGGCATGGACGTGGTGGTGGTCGACAGCTTCCTCACGGGACGCAAGAAGAACCTCGCGCATCTCGCGGGAAACCAGCGTTTCCGGCTGGTCGAGCACGACATCTGCCAGCCGATCCCCGTCACCGGCCCCGCCGACGTCGTCTTCAACATGGCCTCGCCGGCCTCGCCGATGGATTACGCGCGGATGCCGCTCGAGACGTTGGAAGTCGGATCGGCGGGCACGCGGAACGCGCTCGATCTCGCCCGCCGCGCCGGCGCGACGCTCGTGCACGCCTCGACCAGCGAGGTCTACGGCGACCCGCTCCAGCATCCGCAAAAGGAAAGCTACTTCGGGAACGTCAACCCGGTCGGCCCGCGCGCTTGCTACGACGAGGCCAAGCGGTACGCCGAGGCGATCGTGACCAGCTACGCCCGCGTGCACGGCACCAAGGTGCAGCTGGCGCGCATCTTCAACACCTACGGCCCGCGCATGCGCGTCGACGACGGACGCGTCATTCCCGCCTTCGCCGCCCAGGCCATCGCCGGAGAGGACTTCACGGTCTTCGGCGACGGCAGCCAGACGCGCTCGTTCTGCTACGTGGACGATCTGGTCGAAGGGTTCCTCGTGCTCTGGAAGAAGGGCGACGGCATGCCCATCAACCTCGGCAATGAGGGCGAATTCACGCTGCTGGAGCTGGCCGACGTGATGCGGCGGGTGGCGGGCTCGGGCGGCAAGGTCCGCTCCACGCGGCCGCTCCCCGAGAACGATCCCAAGCAGCGAAGGCCCGATCTCACCCGCGCGCGCACCATCCTCGGCTGGGAGCCGAAGGTACCCCTGGAGCAGGGACTGCGCCCGACGATCGCGTATTTCCGCGAGGAGCTGGGCCGGGCCTAGCGCGCGTCTTTCCGCTGTCGCAATCGCGAGCAAAGCCCGTCCGGGTCTCGTTGTGCGAGGGGGATCGCCGTGTTAGACCCCGCGAGCCCCAGATGCCCGCCGACAATGCCAATTTGCGCAATTTCTCCATCATCGCGCACATCGATCACGGCAAGAGCACGCTCTCCGATCGCTTGCTGGAGAAGACAGGCACGGTGACAGCGCGCGAGGCCCAGGACCAGTTCCTCGACAACATGGAGCTGGAGCGCGAGCGCGGAATCACCATCAAGGCGCAGAGCGTGCGGATGCTCTGGCGCTCCAAGCGGGACGGCAAGGAATACGTCCTCAACCTCATCGACACCCCGGGCCACGTCGACTTCGCTTACGAAGTGAGCCGCTCCCTCTCCGCCTGCGAGGGCGCCGTGCTGGTGGTCGATGCCTCCCAGGGCGTGGAGGCACAGACCCTCGCCAACGTCTACCTCGCTCTCGAGCACGACCTCGCCGTCGTCCCGGTCATCAACAAGATCGATCTGCCCAGCGCCGACGTCGCCG
>VBKL01000176.1 GCA_005879805.1 Deltaproteobacteria bacterium
CGACTGTTGGGCGCCCGTGCCCGTGGCTACGCCGCCCTTTGCCATCGAGCCCGGCAGCACCATGAGCAGGTTCGAGCCGAGCGACTCCATCTGCTGGGCCACCTTCGCCTGGGCGCCCTGCCCGATGGCCACGGTCGCCACCACCGCCGAGACGGCGATGACGATTCCGAGCATGGCCAGCATCGAGCGCAGCTTGTTCTTGGTCAGCGCGCGAAGCGCGGTCCGGAGCGATGCGAGCGCGTTCATGCTGCCCTCCTTTGCGCGTCGCCGAGGATCGCGCCGTCGCGGAAAGTCACCACCCGCTGCGCGTACTCGGCGACGTCGGGCTCGTGGGTGACGACGACGATGGTGAGGCCCTGCCGGTTGAGATCGGTGAAGAGGTTCATCACTTCCTCGCTGGTCTTGGAGTCGAGCGCGCCGGTCGGCTCGTCCGCGAGCAGGAGCTTCGGCTCGTTGACGAGAGCGCGAGCGATGGCGACGCGCTGCTGCTGCCCGCCGGAGAGCTGCGCCGGGGTGTGGTCGAGCCGCTCGGCGAGGCCCACGCGCTCGAGAGCGCCGGTAGCGCGCTTCTTGCGCTCGGCGCTCTTGACGCCCTGGTACAGCATGGGCAGCTCGACGTTCTCCAGGGCGCTCGTGCGAGGGAGCAGATTGAAGCCCTGGAAGACGAATCCGATCTGCTGCCCGCGGACCCCCGCCAATTCGTCCCGCGAGAGCCCGCCCACGTCGCGGCCGGCGAGCAAGTAGGTGCCGGCGGTGGGGCGGTCGAGGCAGCCGATCAGGTTCATGAAGGTGCTCTTCCCGGAACCCGAGGCGCCCATCACTGCGACGAAATCGCCGCTCGCGATCTGGAGCGTTACGCCGCGCAGCGCCCGCACTTCGACGTCGCCAACGAGGTAGGTTCGTTCCAGAGAGCGGACATCGACGACGAGATTAGAAGGGGCCACGGGGACCTCGCTGCGCACTCTTGGGCGCGTTGGTGTTGTTGCTCGAGCTGGAAGCGGCGCCGCCGGAGACGATGACCTGATCGCCTTCCGCGAGCTGCCCGCTCACCTCGGTGCGCTGGCCGTCGGAGAGACCGAGGGTGACGCTCACCGGCTGCGGTTTCCCGTTGACGAGCTTGTAGAGGACGGCGGACTTCGGGTCGCGCGGGGGCCTGGGGCCGCCCGTCGCGGCGCGGGCGTCGGCCACGAGAGGCACCGAGGCGGGCGCCGGAGCGTCGATGTGCACGCGCAGCGCGGCGTTCGGGACGCGCAACACGTTGTCGTGGTTGGCGGCGAGGATGTTCACCGCCGCGGTCATGCCCGAGCGCAGCTTGCGATCCGGGTTGTCGGCCTGGATGACGGCGGCATAAGTGACGACGTTGTTGGTGGTGGTGGCCGCCTGGCGGACCTGGCTGATGCGTCCGCGGAAGACCTCGCCCGGATAGGCGTCGACGGTGAACTTCGCATCCTCACCCTCGCGCACCTTGCCCACGTCGGCCTGATCGACGTTGGCGAGGATCTGCATCTTGGTCAGGTCGTTGGCGATGACGAACAGGGTCGGCGCCTGCAGGGCCGCGGCCACCGTCTGGCCCGCGTCGACGCTGCGCGAGACCACCACGCCGTCGATGGGGCTGGTGATGCGGGTGAAGGCCATGTTGGCCGCCGCCTGGGCGCGATCGGCGTTGGCCTGCAGCACCGCTGCCTTCGCCGCCTCGAGCGATGCGGCGTTTCCGTCACGAGCGGCGACCGCGGTGTCGAGCTCGGAGGTGGCGATGAGGCCGCCCTGCGCCAGCTCGCGATCGCGGCCCACGAGCCGTTGCGAATCGGCCAGCGCCGCCTGCGCCTTGGCGACTCCCGCCCGGGCGGACGCGGCGGTCGCATCCGCCTTCTGCAAGGCGGCCTGGAACAGCCGCGGATCGAGGGTCGCGAGTAGCTGGCCCTTCTTCACGGGGCTGTTGAAGTCGACGTAGAGCTTGTCGACGATTCCGGAGACCTGGGAGCCGACGCTCACCGTGACCAGCGCCGACACGTCGCCCGTCGCGCTGACGCTCTCGTTCACCGTCCCGCGGGTGACCGGCTCGGTCCGATAGGGCACCGCCGCCTTCTGTCCGCAGGCAGCCACCGCCAGCGCAAGCGCGGTGGAAACACCAACCATGGCCCTGTGCGATCTCATGTCTGCTCCTTCTCTCGTTCGTTGACGCGGACGATCGTAGGAGCGCCATGTGGAGCCCGAGTTGGCTGGATGTGTCGATTGGTGAAGGCCGCTAAGTGGCTGGATTTACTGACATTTCTCCGGTCGCCGCAGGAGCCGTCCGGAGGCGGATCCGCACCGTCGTGCCTGCCTTGGGAGCGCTCGTCAGCTCGAGGTTCCCGCCGTGCGCTTCGACGATCCGCTTGGTCAGCAACAGACCGAGCCCCAGACCGCCCGTCTGACGCGCCCGGCTCTTGTCGGCGCGAAAGAACGGCGTGAAGAGCCGCTTCTGGTCCTCGGGCGAGATGCCTGCTCCGCGATCGCGCACCTCGAAGACGACTTCGCCATTCGTCTTGCTGGCGCCGAGGACGATCGGAGCCGCCCCCTCGGAATGCTTGGCGGCATTGTCGAGGAGATTGTCGACCGCGCGCCGGAGCAACATGCGATCGGCGGCGAGGAACGCTCCGTGCGATTCGTTCGATACCTCGAGGGTCCTGTCCGGATGCGAGGCGCGAAACCGCGCCGCGGCGTCGTCTACCAGCTCGCTTGCCGGGAACCGCGCGAGGCGGAGCGGCGGCTGCGCGGGACTGGCCGTATCGGAAGCGAGCTCGAATCGGGCGCTCGCCAGGATATCGCCGATGAGCCGCTCGAGCTCGGCGAGGTCGTCAGCGATCTCCCGCAGCGAGCTGGCGGCCTGCTCCGCATCGCCCTCGGCGGCGAGGTCGAGCGCCACGCGGATGCGCGCGAGGGGCGTGCGCAGCTCGTGCGAGACGTTGGCCAGCAGCTCGCGCTGGGCGCGGATGAGCTCGCCCACCCGTTCGGCCATCTCGTTGAACGCCTCGGCCACGTCGCCCAGCTCGTCGTTGCGGGTGAGTTTCGCGCGCGAGCCGAGATTTCCCGCGCCGAGAGCGCGGGCGGCACTGGAGAGGACGCTGAGCGGCCGGGCCAGCCAGGCCGCCGTCAACACCGCCGAGATGCCGACCAGCCCGAGGATCAAGATGAGCGGCACCAGCGCCCGCGACGGCGAAGGCGGTGGACCCGGGGGCGGGAGCGACGCGGTCACGTGGCCGAGCGCCGTGTCGAACTCGAAATGACCCGGACCCGGGCGGGGACGCTCCGCGCCGGTAGAGGCGATGATCTTGCCCTGAGGATCGCGCAGCGTGACGGCGAGCCCGACCTGCTCCTTGAGACCCTGCAGCCGCACCTGCAGCACGGCGGGATCGCCGGTACCGGCGATCACGTCTTCGACCACGTATTGCGCGAGCTTCAGGTCGGGAGGCGCGCGGCGGCGTTCCGGCCTGTCGAGATCGCGGACGATCGCCAGGGCGGCGGCGAGCGCGGCCACCTGCGCGAGGCCGATGAGGTAGATGCGGAGGACCAGTCGGGGACGTTTCACGTCGAGGCCGCCAGCATGTAGCCCGCACCGCGCACGGTCTTGAGCAGGCGCGGGTTGCGAGGGTCGTCGCCGAGCTTCTGGCGCAGGTGCGAGATGTGCACGTCGATGGAGCGATCGAAGGCCTCCTCTGCGTTGCCCCGCACCATGTCCATGAGCTGCTCGCGGCTCAAGACGCGCCCGGCCCGCTCGGCGAGAGCCTTGAGCAGCGCGAACTCGTAGGTGGTGAGCCCGAGCACCCGGCCCCCGAGGGTCACGCGCATGCCCTGCGGCTCGATGCGCAGGTCGCCGACGACGATTTCCTGCGCGGCGGGACCCACCTGCCCGCGCGCCCGCCTCGCCTGTGCGCGGATGCGGGCCAACAGCTCGCGCGAAGAGAACGGTTTCGCGATGTAGTCGTCCGCCCCGCCTTCGAGACCGACGATCCGGTCGGGCTCCTCGCCGTGCGCCGTCACCATGATGATCGGTGTATCCACCCGCTCGCGCAGGCGCCGGCAAATTTCCAGCCCGCCCATCCCGGGAAGCATGAGATCGAGCAGCACGACGTCGGGCGGCTGCTTGAGGGCCAGAGCGAGCCCGTCGTTCCCGTTGGAAGCGATGGTGACCCGCACTCCATGCGACTCGAGGTACTGGGCGGTGAGGCGCGCGAGCTTGTCGTCGTCCTCGATGTAGAGGACGGAGATCCCCGTTGCGGGTCCGGCGGACGGATTGGTCACGGCGCGAGGATAGCGCGGCGCGGGCCCGCCCGGAGCACTGACGGTATTATCGGCATATGTCCGATGCCTTCTTTGTTCGCGACGGGGATCGCTACCTTCCCACCGAGTTGACACGCGGGCCCTGGAGCCCCGACGCGCAACACGGCGGTCCACCCGCGGCGCTGCTCGGCACGGCGATGGAGCGGACCGAGCCCCGCGAGGATACGATCGTCGTGCGCGCCTCGTTCGAGATGTTGAAGCCGGTCCCGCTAAAGCCGCTCACCATCGCGACACGGATGTCGACCGCGGGGCGAAGCGTCCAGACCATCTCAGGCGTGCTCTCCGCC
>VBKL01000177.1 GCA_005879805.1 Deltaproteobacteria bacterium
ACTGGCTTCCGGTGGACCCGGTGCGCGTCTGCGAGGTCGCCTACGACCAGGTGGATGCCGGCCGCTTCCGGCATCCCGCGCGATTCTCGCGCTGGCGACCCGACCGGGACCCACAGTCGTGCGGGTTCGATCAACTGGCCGCGCCGCCGGCCCTGCTCGCAGGCTTGATTCCGCGATGATCGCGTCCGGCAGGGATCTCCGCATCACCAGCCTCGACAAGGTCCTCTGGCCGGAAACGGGATTCACCAAGGGCGACCTCATCGATTGGTATTCGGCGACGGCATCGCTCCTGCTTCCGCACCTCGCCCGCCATCCGATCATGCTCGGGCGCTGGCCGGAGGGCGTCGACGGCCGCGGCTTCTACCAGAGCAATTGTCCGAAGGGAGCGCCGGAGTGGATCGCGACCGTCGAGGCGGGCGGCGCGCGGTATTGCCTGCTCGAAGAGCCCGCCGCGCTGGTGTGGGCCGCGAACCTCGCCACGCTCGAGATCCATCCACTGCACCTCTCCGTCGATCGCCCCTCGGCGGCCGGCGTGGTGCTCTTCGATCTGGATCCGGGTGAGCCGGCAGGTCTCATCGAGTGTTGCGACGTCGCTCTCCTTCTGCGGGAGCGCCTCGCCCGCGATGGGCTCGCGGCCTTCGTGAAGGCCTCGGCAGCCAAGGGATTGCACCTCGTCGCCCCGCTCGACGGTAGCGACGATTTCGAGCGCGCCAAGGCGTATGCGCGCGACGTCGCGACGGAGCTCGCCGATGTGCATCCCGCCCTCGTCACGGCGAAGGTCGCGCGCAACCAGCGCGGCGGGCGGATCTATGTCGATTGGGCGCAGAACGATCCGCTGAGGTCGACCATCGCGCCTTATTCGCTGCGCGCAACGAGCAAGCCCGGTGTCTCCATGCCGCTGCGATGGGAGGAGATCGAACGCGCCGCCGCCGAACGGAGGGCGCGAGGCCTCTGGTTCAGCCCGCAGGCCGCGCGCGAACGGCTCGAGACGACCGGCGACCTGTTCGCCACCGTACTGGACGCCGGCGGCAGATTGCCGGCGAATCCGGGAGGCGCATCCTCGCCGCCATGATGAGGCTCGGAGGGGTAGCGATCGCTTGTCTCTTGCTGCTCGCGGATTGCCGGACCGCCGGACCGACCGCCCGTCCTCCCGAGCACAGGAACGCGCCCAAAGCGTGGGAGTACGACTTCGATCGCAACGCTCTCGCGGCCAGCGTACAGGTCGGATCGTCGATCATCGCGCTCGCCGAGGCAGGGCACGTCCTTCGCTTCGACTTGCAGACGCTGCGCCTCACGGGCGAACGGTTGTCCAGGCGCCGTGCCATCGTTCTCGGAGCGGCAACCGCCACCGATGTCCTGGTTGGATTCACGAACGGCCGGATCGCGCGGCTCGACGCAAGCACCTTGATCGCCACGCCGATCGCGGCCGTCGAGGGCCATCCGGTGTGGATCGGAACCTGCCCCGGAATCGCGAGCCCCCTCGTCGTCTACGCGAGCCCGGTCGCGGCGCCATACCCGGCTTCGCATCCGCGCGGGCTCGTAGGGTATCGGGCACGCCTTCTCGCGACGGAAGAGGAGGTGGAGATCGACACAGGCACGACCTTCCTTTGCGACAGCAAGGGCCGGCTCTGGATCGGCGCGGACCGAGGCGAGTGGGGAGGCGCGTTGCAGGTCGTCGATCTGCGCGCGCGTCCGCTCGCGGTCCGGAAGGTTTCTTACGAGAAAAGCGAGTTGAACGGCATCTATGGACTCGTCGAATCCCCGAAGGGCGACATCCTCGCCTTCGGCGGGACGCTCCACATGGGCTTTGGCAGCGCTCAGTTGACGAAATTCTCCCCGAGTGGCTCGAGCCAGGAGATCTACGCGGCCAAATTCAACGGATGGACTACCCAACCGGTAACCCCGAATCCAACCCTGCCCATCACCCAGGCGTTGTCGAAGGAGGGCCGGTGGCTGGTCTTTTCCTACGACGCCGCTTTCGAATGCGACGGCGCTTTCAGGAATTGGAAGCGGATCGCGACTCTTCACGTCCGGACGAATCCCGGCCGGCCCGACGCGGTAGCGAGCTATCCCGGTATCGTCCGGGTCGACGACGTGGGCGGCAGGATCCTGCTCACCACCCATCTGGACGGGCTTCTCGAGCTTCGCCGAGGCGAGATCGTCCGCCATACCCTTCCCGATCAGCTCGACGTGGCTCCGGATACGGTGATCCTTTGGCGCGATGGCCTCGCCGCGCGAGACCGCGAAGGGGATCTCGCCGTCCGCCTCGATGGCCGCTGGCAGCAGCCGTTCGCGAACTTGCCACCACTCCGCCACCGAAACGAAAGCGACGGCTCTCATGCGCACGGCAGCTATCTGCCGCTGCCCGACGGACGCGCCTTGATCGTCGCGACGCCGCAAGACGATTCCGACGCCGTCGATGGCCGGAAGGAGAAGGCCCTGCCGTTCGTCAGCGCGTTCGTCGAACGAGATAGTGTCGCGGTTGCGGCAGAGCAGAACGCCGAGTTGCCGACCGCATCGTTCGACACCGCGTTTCTGCTGCCTTCTGGAAAACCGGCCATGTCAGGTCCGGACGATCGCCTCTGGATCTACGCGTCCGGGAGGTGGAGCGTCGCGGAACCGCCGCGCCACCTTCGTGCGGTACGCAAGTGGGTCGCTCGGCAAAGTGTGAGCTGGCTCGGACTTGCGACAGGCTTCTTCCCCGACGACCCGTTGGTGTGGGTCGATCTCGAATCTCCTGCCCCGGCCAAGGCGGTTCCCTTTGCTGTCCGGATCGACGGGCAGCCGGTCGACGTCGATGACGGGATCCCCTGGGATGCGCGGCGGTCGCTCCTCGCGACGGATCCGCGGCTGTGCCTGGTCGACCTCTCGACGGGAGATTGTGCGCCGGTCGACCAGGGAATTCCGAATGAAGCGCGGCGCGTCGCGCGCGACGGAAAGGGTCGCGTCTGGGCCGCGGGACGCGGATTGTGGAGGCTCGATCCGGAAAGGGGACCCGTTCCCTATCCCGTCAACCTGCCGTTCCTGGAGGACGCGAACGTCCTCGACCTCGAAGCCGTCGAGGGCCGCCTGGTCCTGACGCTCGGGAACCGCGGCCTCGCGATGCTCGACGCCGACGCGCCGGGCGGCGAATTCGATGAGCCGGTCCTCGATCCGTGGAACTCGCGGCAACCGCACGAGCCACGCTTCGAAGATGGAGCCGTCTTCGTCTATCTCGACGAGACGCTGGACTCGTCGCCGGATTGGGTGATCACGATGCGCAAGTTCTACGCCTTGCAGGAAAAGCTTCGCGCCGAAATCCGTCCGAGCGGGATCCGGGGGTACCTCGCGTGGGACCTCGACACTCCCATTCGCAAGTCGCCGCGGCCGATCCGCTTCACGCTTTACACCTCCGATGTCGACGCGCTCGCGCGACACGTCTTTCGCCTGACGCAGGCGGATCCCCTGGCCAGCAAGCTTCGGGTGATGATTCGCCGAGGTCCGCGAGGGCGGGCGCCGATCGTGCGCTGGCCCACCGAGCCTGGCTTGCGCCGTCCCGGCGAACGTCCCTAGCTTTTTCCATGCCGAAGACCTCCTACGATCGGTTCAAGGAGCACGAGGGCAAGCGGTACACGGGCATGCAGATCGGCCGCGGCCACAAGTGGCAGTACGACGCTGGCGCCTGGACCGAGAAGAAGGTCACGCCCGACAAGTGGGAGTTCCAGTACTCGGTCGTGAAGCGGCGGAAAGGGCGAGCGCCGGAAGGCTCGGGAGCACCGGTCGGCACCGCGTACGACTGGTACATCCTTGCGCAGCAGATCGTCACCAAGCTCGACGCCAACAGCTACACGACCGAGATGGCGGGCGTGAAGTACAAGGTCGCGCACAAGCGCGCCGACAAGACTTCGTGGAGCGCGAGCGACCGCGCGCGCCGCAAGCGGATGGTCCAGATCCTGCGCGAGGTGATCGCGGAAATCGAGCGGCAGGAGCCGGCGGCTCCCAAGCCGCGGCCGATCGAGATAGAGCCGCCGCGCGTCGCGTCGCGCAGGCGCGCGAAGACCGCGCAGAGACACCGGCGGCGACCGCGGCCGAATCGGCGCCGTACCGCCACCACGCGAAGGCGAACGATCAGCGGACGGTGAACGCACTGACGGACGAGTTGCCGGCCCAGGACCCGACGGTGGTACTGGAAACCCTGACATGTATGCGTCCATCAACGGCTTGCGGATGTATTACGAGATCCATGGGCCGCCCGGCGGCGATCGCGTGCCCCTGCTCCTGCTCCACGGCGGCGGATCGACGATCGAGACCTCGTTCGGAAAACTCCTGCCACTCTTGTCGCAGGGCCGCGCCCTCGTCGCCTTCGAACAGCAGGGGCATGGACGCACCGCGGACGTCGATCGGCCCTTTTCCTTCGAGCAGTCCGCGGCCGACGCGGTCGCGCTGCTGCGATACTTGAAGGTCCCCAGAGCGGATCTGTTCGGCTACAGCAACGGCGGGCACATCGCTCTGCAGATCGCTCTCGACCATCCCGAGGTGGTGCGCAAGCTGATCCTGGAATCGATGATGTACAGCCGCGAGGGTGCGGCTGCGGAATTCTGGCAGGGGTTCGATCACGC
>VBKL01000133.1 GCA_005879805.1 Deltaproteobacteria bacterium
CGCCGATCTGCCGCATCACCTTCTGCATCGCGAAGAAGCGTTCGAGCAGGCCGCGAACGTGCTGCCTGGTCTGACCGGATCCCTTCGCGATGCGCTCGATGCGCTCGTCGCCGATGACCTGCGGGTTCTTCCGCTCGATCTTCGTCATCGAGGAGATGATCGCCTCGACCCTTCCCAGCTCCTTGTCGTCGAAGGTGATGCCTTCGGGCAGCTCGCCGAAGAGCGGGAACTTCTCGAGCAGCTCGCCGACGCTGCCCATCTTCTTCACCAGCTTGATCTGCTCGACGAAGTCGTGGAGGTCGAAGTTGCCGGTGAGGATCTTCTCCGCGTCCTCCTCGGCCTTCTTCTCGTCGACGACCCCCTCGAAGTCCTTCATCAAGCCGACGATGTCGCCGAACCCGAGGATGCGGGACGCGATCCCCTCGGGACGGAACTCCTCGAGCTTGTCGAGTGACTCGCCCATGCCGATGAACTTGATGGGCTTGCCCGTGACCTCCTTGATGGAGAGCGCCGCGCCGCCGCGCGCGTCGCCGTCGAGCTTGGTGAGGATGAAGCCGGAGAGGTTCAGCCGGCGATCGAACTCGGCGGCCGTCTTCACCGCGTCCTGGCCGATCATCGCGTCGGCGACGAGGAGGATGTTCTCCGGCGCCGCTTCCTTCTTCAACTCTTCCAGCTCCGCCATCATCTGCTCGTCGATGGCGAGGCGGCCGGCGGTGTCGTAGAGGATGACGTCGCGGTTCTTCTGTCCGGCGAAGGAGAGCGCGTGCCGCGCCATCTCGGGCGGCTTCATGCCTTCCTCGTGGAAGACGGGGATCTCCAGCTTGTCGCCGAGCTGCTTCAACTGATCGACGGCTGCCGGACGATAAATGTCGGCGGCGACGAGGAGCGGCTTCTTTCCCCGCTTCTGCAACAGGTTGGCGAGCTTCGCCACCGTGGTGGTCTTGCCCGAGCCCTGCAGCCCGACCATCATGATCCCGGCGGGCCGCTCCCCTTTCTTGGAGAGCTCCAGCGAAGTGTCGACGGGGCCCATGAGATTCTCGAGCTCGTCGTGGCAGATCTTGATGAAGTGGTCGCCCGGGGACGCCTGCAGGCGCTTCCCCTTCTTGTCGGTCGTGGCGGTGGCGACCACCTCGCCGAGCGCCTTCTCCTTCACCCGGGCGAGGAACCGTTTGGCGACGTTGAACTCGACGTCCGCTTCGAGCAGCGCCACGCGGATGTCACGGAGGGCGTCGTCGATGTTCGCTTCGGTAAGCTCCGCCTTGCCGGTCAGCTTGTGCTTGGCGGCGCGGAACCCCTTGGTGACTGCGTCCAGCATGGGGCGCCGTACATAGCACGGCAGGAAGGCGCGCCGTAGGCGGGTCCGCGGGTTCCCGCCGGAGGGACGGGGCGTGGCCGGAGGTCACTCCCGATCTGATACAGACGTGCGTCGTGGAGCGCGTGCTCGCCTCGCTGCTCGGCAGGTTCACGTATCTCGCCATCCTCGCGGTCCTCTGCGCGGCGGGCCTCGGCGCGCCGATCAGCGAGGACCTCGTGCTGCTTCTCGCCGGCGCGTTCTCCGCTCGGGGCATCACCGATTTCTGGCCGAGCCTCGCCATTGGATACGGAGGCGTGATCCTCGGCGATCTCCTCATCCACCACTGGGGAAAACGGCTCGGACCCCTTGCCTACGAGCACCGCATCGTTCGCAAGGTGCTCTCCGTCGGAAGGCAGGAAAAGCTTCGCGCCCACTTCGCGCGGCACGGCGGCCTCACCGTGATCGTCGGGCGCCACACGCCCGGTTTGCGCGCGCCCATCTTCTTCCTCTCCGGCGCCTCGGGTGTCGGTTTCTGGAAATTCCTCCTTTGCGACGCGGTGAGCGCCGCGGTCACCGTGCCTGTGGTCGTCGCGCTGGGGTTCTACTTCGGCGAGCACCTCGACGACGTTCGCCGCCGCATGCACCAGGTGCAATATCTCGCTGCGGCGGCAGCGCTCCTGCTCCTCGCGGGCTACCTGTACCTGCGACGGCGCCGGCGGCTGAAGGCGGACGGCGCGCCGGGGGGCGGCCGTCCGGGCGGGCGCGCCATCGATAAGAGTATTTGAAAATCTGTTCCGCGGTCCAAAGTCCAGAGGTCCAACGGGTCGACATCGATTCGACACCGGAGACTCCTGATGACAATTGGCGACTTGCGAAGAAGCGACGTCATGCAGTCGGCGATCGCGCGCGTGCTCCTCCTTCTCTGCCTGCCTTTCGCCCTGCACTGCGGAGGCGGCGAGGGAAGCGATCTCGAGGTGCAGGCGCCCGCCTCTCGCAGCGCCACCCTGGTGCAGACTTGTGCCGCGCGGACCACCCGCGGCGTTCCCATCAAGGGAACGATCTGCGGAGGAACCTTCGTCACCTCGGGTTGCGAGCCGGGCGTGCTCTATCAATGCCAGGATCAGGGGACCACCAACTGCACTTTGCTGACCGCTTGCGCGGTCGGTTGCGGGACCAGTCCAACGCAGGGCGCTGATTCTTGCTACAGCGGAGCGGCGCCTCTTACCGTGACGCCGGCCAGCACGGCGGGCGGGAACGAAGTCACCGCAACGGTCACGCTGAGCGACCCCCACGCCAAGGGCGCGATCGACAACATGAAGATCGACCGGGGCGACCTGATCGCGGCGCGCGCCTTCTGCAACGTGCTCGACGTTCCGGGGGCCAGCTCGTCGGTCAGCTTCAACATGCCGACCGCCGTGGTGAGCTCCGCGACTCCGGTTCGCACCTGGACGAACCTCTCCTTCACCACCGCGTCGGGCTTCTCGCGCCAGGTCGTCTCGAGAGCGACCACCGTGACCTTGCAGCCGGGCGGGACGGCGCCGCCGCCGCCGGCCATCGCCTCCTTCACGCTCACCCCGGCGAGCATCGCGCCGGGCGGCGTGTCCTTCATGGACGTCACCCTGACGCACATGGCGCCCGCGCAGGCGCTTCCCGCGCCGCAAGGGCTTCCCATCCAGGTGACGAGCAGCAACCCCGCGGTCGCCTCCGTCATCGGGCAGCCCAACATCACGCCCGGATGCGCCAAAGGGGGAGGCGTCGCGACGATCAAGGCCGCGACCTCGGTGCCGCAGCAGACCGTCGTCGACATCAGCGCGAGCTCCGGCGCTGCCGGAGGGGCGCCCGTCACGAATCCGCTCACGGTGACGGCCAGTCCCTGAGCACCAACAAGCTTCTTCGACCGACAGCGCCGCGGGCCTTGTGAAAGGCTCGCGGCGTTCTGCATTCAGGTACCCGGGGCCGGACTCGAACCGGCACGAGCTTTCGCTCAGGGCGTTTTAAGCGCTCCGCGTCTACCGTTCCGCCACCCGGGCATTTTTCGGGCCCGCGCAGTCTCCTGCCCCCTCGACCCCGTTTCAAGCCGCGCCCTCGGTGCGGCAACTGGTCCCATCCGCCCCGGCCGGCCTACTTTTCCGAAACGCTGGCCCGCGCCTCCCGCATCCGCTATTTTCCGCGCCCCAACGCGTCGGGAGAAGGTCCAATGGAGTTCGATCGCGATTTCGGAATCAATCAGGTCTTCGTCGACGATCAGTACGAGCGCTGGCGCGACAACCCGCAGACCGTGGACGAGGCCTGGCAGCGCTACTTCGCCCAGCTTGCCGGCATCCCGCTTCCGCAAGCCCGCCCGCAAGCCCTGCAGACGAGCGGCTTCTCGCAGCCTCCCCAGGCTGCGCCGAGCACGGGCAACGGGCACGGCAACGGACAGGGGAACGGACACGGCCAGATCGCCGTCCGTCCCGCGGCGCCGGAAGGGCAATTCGCGGCCGCCCTCCTCGATCTGGCCGATCATTCGCCCGAGGCGCAGCGTCTCGCCGCGGAAGAGAAGCAGGAGGCGGTCGCCGAGCTGATCCAGGCCTACCGGATCCGCGGCCACCTGTTCGCGAATCTCGATCCCCTCGGCCTCCACCAGAAGCCCGCCGACGAGCTGAACATCGAGAACTTCGGGCTCTCCGAGGACGACCTCGACACGAATTTCGCCACCGGCGACTTCCACGTCGGGGCCCCGACCCTCACGCTGCGCGAGATCGTCGCGCGCCTGCGCCGGACGTACTGCCGGACCATCGGCGCCGAGTACATGCACGGCGAGGATCCGCGCCTCCGCAAGTGGCTGCAGGAGAAGATGGAGGAAGCGGGCAACGAGCCGCGCCTCGATCGCGAGGAGAAGCTGCGCATCCTCGCCCGGCTGACCGACGCCGAGACCCTCGAGACCTTCCTCCACAAGAAGTACATCGGCGCGAAGCGCTTCTCGCTGGAAGGCGCCGAAAGCCTCATCCCGCTCATGGACCGGCTCATCGAGGAGTTCGGCGACCAGGGTGGCGAAGAGATCGTCATCGGCATGGCGCACCGCGGGCGCCTCAACCTTCTCGCCAACGTCATGGAGAAGGACGTCTCCGAGATCTTCGTAGAGTTCGAGGACAAGGACGCGCAGGCGATGCTCGGCCGCGGCGACGTGAAATACCACCTCGGATACTCCTCCGACCACGAGACGAAGAGCGGGAGGAAGATCCACCTCAGCCTGGCGTTCAATCCGAGCCATCTCGAATGGGTGAACGCCGTCGTCGAAGGTCGCGTCCGCGCCAAGCAGGACCGGGACGGGCGCGACCCGGAGCGCAAGAAGGTGCTCCCGGTGCTCATCCACGGCGATGCCGCCTTCGCCGGGCAGGGCCTGGTCGCGGAAGGCCTCAATCTCGCGAACCTCGAGGGCTACAAGACGGGCGGCACCATCCACATCGTCATCAACAACCAGATCGGGTTCACCACCGACCCCGAAGACGCGCGCTCGACCTACTACTGCACGGACATCGCGCGCGCCCTGCGCGCTCCGGTGTTCCACGTCAACTTCGAGGATCCAGAAGCGGTGGTGTGGGCGGTACAGCTCGCCGTCGAATACCGACAGACCTTCCAGGAAGACGTCCTCATCGACCTCTACTGCTACCGGAAGTACGGGCACAACGAGACCGACGAGCCCGCTTTCACGCAGCCCATCATGTACGAAGTGATCCGGCGCAAGCCCCCGGCCCGCGAGATCTACGCGCGCAAGCTCGAGGAGGCGGGGGTCGCGACGCGCGACGAGGGCCAGAAGTTCATGGTCGCGCGGGTGCAGGAGCTCGAAGAGGTCCTGGAGCGGACGCGGAAGGCGGGCCTCAAGCGCCACATCTCGCCGCTCGCCGGCCTCTGGTCGCAATACCGCGGCGGTCCCGATCGCGGCACCCCCGAGGCGAACACCTCGGTCCCGATGGAGAAGCTGCGCGACCTGCTCCGCACGCTCTCGCGGGTCCCGCAGGGCTTCGTTCCCCACGAGAAGATCGCCAAGCTCCTCGAGGCCCGCGCCCGGCTCGCGGACGGATCGGGCGACGAGCCGTTCGACTGGGCCACCGGCGAGCACCTCGCCTTCGCCACGCTGCTCGACGAAGGAACGCCGGTGCGGTTCTCCGGCCAGGATTCGCGCCGCGGCACCTTCTCGCATCGCCACGCCGTCCTCAAGGACCAGCGCAGCGGACGCTCCTACACGCCGCTCGCGAACCTGCGGGAAGAGCAGGGCGTCTTCGAAATCTTCGACAGCCCGCTCAGCGAAGCCGGCGTCCTCGGCTTCGACTACGGGTTCTCCCTCGATACTCCCGACTGGCTCACCTGCTGGGAGGCTCAGTTCGGCGACTTCGTCAACGGCGCGCAGGTGGTCATCGATCAGTTCATCAGCTCGGCCGAGGACAAGTGGAACCGCCTCTCCCACGTCGTCCTGTTGCTCCCCCACGGCTTCGAGGGACAGGGACCGGAGCACTCCTCCGCGCGGCTCGAGCGCTTCCTCCAGCTCGCCGCGGAGGACAACATCCAGATCTGCAACCTCACGACGCCGGCGCAGCTCTTCCACGCCCTCCGCCGGCAGATCGTGCGTCCGTACCGCAAGCCGCTGGTGGTGATGACTCCGAAGAGCCTGCTCCGCCACAAGCACGCGGTCTCGACGCTGCGCGACCTCGCCGAGGGGTCCTTCCAGCGCATCATTCCCGACGACACCGTCTCGCCCAAGAAAGCGAAGCGGGTCCTCCTCTCCTCGGGCAAGGTCTATTACGACCTCCTCGCCGCCCGCGCGGAGAAGAAGCGCGACGACGTCGCCATCCTGCGCATCGAGCAGCTCTATCCGCTCGACGACGAGCACATCAAGGAGGCGCTCGAGCCGTACCCCGAAGCCAGGCTCTTCTGGGTGCAGGAAGAGCCGTTCAACATGGGGGCCTGGTACTTCCTCCGGGCGCGCTTCCATCTGCGCCGGATCAAGTGCATCTGTCGCGAAGAGAGCGCGAGCCCGGCGACGGGAAGCGCCGCGGCGCACAAGCTCGAGCAGCAGCGCCTGGTCGAAGAGGCCTTCGCGTAGCGGCTACAGGGCACAGCTCCTGGCGAGGCCGAGCATCTCGACCAGCTTCGGCTTCGGCTCCCCTCGCAGGAAGATGCGCCGGTACGTCTTCATCAAGAAATCCAGGTGCGCATTGGAAGAGTAGTTCTCCTCGACGCGCTTGCGGCCGAGCTTTCCCAGCCTCGCGCCCTGCTCGGGATCGGACAGCACGGTCCGGATGGCGAGGCCGAGCGAGGCGGGATCCCGTAGTGGGACCACCACGCCAGCCTCCCCGAGAATGGTCGGCAGGGCGCCCGTGCGGCTGACGATGACGGGCCGCGAGGCGGCCATGCCTTGGATGGCGGCATTGTCGAAGCCCACTTCCGATTCGGGAGCGACCACGACCACCGAAGCCGCCGCGAGGACATCCTCCAGGTCGCCACGCGCGCCGAGGAAATGGACGCGCGGGGCGATGCCCAGTCTGTCCGCCACCGCCCGCAACGCGAGCCCTACGGGACCTTCCCCCGCGATGGCGAGATGGACGTCGGGCTCGAGAAGGGCCAGTGCCCGCAGCAAGGTCTCGCCGCCCTTCTTCTCGTCGAGCGCGACGGAAACGACGAGCGACTGCTCGCCGATTCCCAGTTCCCGGCGGACGCCCGCGCCGTCCCGCCCCTCGAATCTCGCCAGCGGAACGGCGTCGTGGACCTCCAGACGCGTATCGACGAACCAGTCGAGCGCCAGCTCTCGCGCCCGCTGCGCGATGGCCCGGGTGGCGGACGGGGGCGAGTGGTCCTGCACCAGCGTGGTCGCGCCGGAGAGCTTCGCGGCGGCCACGAAGCTCGGGCGCGGCTCGAGGAAATGGAAATGGACGACGTCCGGCCGGTACTCGCGGAACCAGAGGAGCAGGATGAGCGCCGCCCGCGGCGAGCGGAAATCGAGCACGCGGACGTCCACCTCGAGCGACTTCAGCGCTTCCAGGGACTGCGCGGGCGGCGGAGCCGAGAACACCATGCTGACCCAGGCGTCCTCCCTGCGAAGGCGTTCCGCGAGGGCCACCAGCTGCTCGGAGAACGCGCCGCGGGTGTTCGACTCCAGATCGAGAACGAACCAGATGGAGCGCTGCATCTTTGGGGGCCTCCTGACGTGCAGAGACCCGTGCAGGAACCGTGAGGCCACCGCGGACAGATGTACGCTGAATCAAGCTGGCGGGCGCTCGGGAGTGTCAAGGTGCTTGGATGAGGGCCGCCCAACGGCGGAAAACGGCAAGCGCCCGCTCGCGCAGCTGCGGCAGCTCCTCGCGGGCCCGGCTCCGGATCCGGGCGGTGTCGGCCCCCACCTCACGCAACTCGGCGGCGCCTCCGGAGAGCATGGCCGTAAGGACCTGCTCGTCGGTCTCCAGATGGAATTGGATTCCCCAGGCGCGGGGACCTGCGCGGAATGCCTGGAGCGGCGTCATCGCGCTCGAGGCGAGCGGGACCGCCCCCTCGGGGAGCGTGAAGGCGTCGCCGTGCCAGTGGAAGGCGGGGAACTTCTTCGGGAGCGTCTCGAAGAGCGCGTCGCCGCGCGCCTCCGGAAGCAGGCTCACACCGTACCAGCCGATCTCCTTGCGCGGTGCCTTGCCCACCGCGGCCCCGAGCGCAGCGGCGAGCAACTGGCTCCCGAGGCAGATGCCTAGCACGGGCTTAGCCGCCGCCATCGCCGCGGCGTAGAGCGCGATCTCGTCGTTGAGATGGGGCAAGCGATCGCGGTCGTAGACGCCCATGCCCCCGCCTAGCACCACCAGCGCATCCTCCTCGAGCGTCTTCGGGATGGGGTCGCCCGCGAAGGTCCGCAGGAAGCGCAGCTCGAGTCCAGCCAGCGCCTCCCCGAGAGTGCCGGGCCCTTCGAACTGTTCGTGCTGGACGACGAGCACCCGTTTCATGGCCCCACGCTCGCCCGCCTGCAGCCTGGCCGCAAGACATCGCCATCCCGATCCCCGGACCGAGCGCCTCCCGATGGGATAGAAGGAGGCCCATGGCACTCGGCAAGAACTTCCGACTGTCTCAGGACGTGCGCCCGACCCGCTACCGCGCCGAGCTCGCTCCCGATCTCGCGCAGGGCCGTTTCGACGGACGGATGGACATCGAGCTATCGCTCGCCCGCGCGCGCAAGGAGATCGTGCTGCACGCCATCGAGCTGGATCTGGGACGGGCCGAGGCGCGCGTCTCGGGCAAGACCCTCGCCGCCGAGCGGGTGGAGGCCGATGCGGAGAGCCAGACGGTGACGCTCCGCTTCGCCGAGGAGATCCCCAAGGGCAGCGCCGTCCTCGACCTCGAATGGAAGGGAAAGTTCAGCCCCGGCTTGCGCGGGCTCTACCGCGCCGGGCCGGTGGCCGTCACCCAGTTCGAAGCAGCCGATGCCCGAAGGGTCTTCCCTTGCTTCGACGAGCCAGCTTTCAAGGCCCGCTGGTCGATCACAGTCTCGCGGGTCCCTCCGGGCGCCGCCGCCATCTCCAACGGAGCGGTCGAGAAGGACGAGCAGAAGAGCGGCGATCGCACGGTGCGCTTCGCCGAGACGCCCGTGCTCTCCAGCTACCTCGTCGCGCTCTGCCTCGGGGAGCTGGCCTCGAGCGATCCCGCCACCGTGCGGGGAATTCCCATCCGCACCTGGGCGGTGCCGCAGAAGAAGGCGCTCACCTCGTTCGCGCAGGACTGTGCGGGATCGGTCCTGCCGCTCCTCGAGGACTACTTCGCCCAGCCGTACGCGTATGGAAAGCTCGACCAGATCGGCGTTCCCGACTTCGAGGCGGGCGCGATGGAGAACGCGGGCGCCATCACCTTCCGCGAGGTGGCCCTGCTCCTCGATCCGAAGACCGCGCCGCTGAACATACAAAAGCGCGTCGCCGAGGTGATCACCCACGAGCTCGCGCACCAGTGGTTCGGGAACCTCGTCACCATGGTGTGGTGGGACGACCTCTGGCTCAACGAGGCCTTCGCCACCTGGATGGCCTACAAGATCGTCGATCGCTGGAAGCCGGGCTGGCGGGTGTGGATGGACTTCGAGGTGGGGAAGGGCGCCGCCCTGCACCTCGATGCCCTGAAGAGCTCGCACCCGATTCGCGCCGAGGTAAGGAACGCGGAGGAGGCGGGCGAATCCTTCGACGCCATCACCTACGAGAAGGGCGGAGCGATCCTCCGCATGATCGAGGCGTGGCTCGCCGAGGACCGTTTCCGCGACGGCATCCGGCTCTACATGCGCAGGCACAAGGAGGCGAACGCCACCGCCGACGATCTGTGGGGCGCGCTCGCCGACGCCTCCGGCGAACCCATCCTGGAGCTCGCGAACGGCTGGATCCGCCAGGTCGGGTATCCGCTCGTCTCGGTTGCGACGCGCGGAAGGAAGGTGACGCTGCGCCAGCGCCGCTTCTTCAGCGATCCGGAAGCGCGCGAAAACGGATCTCCGACGCGCTGGCTGGTCCCGGTCGTGCTGCGCATCGGGACCGGATCGGGAACGCAGGAGCGCCGCGAGCTGATCCGCTTGCCGGAGCAGGAGATCGACCTCGGCATGGAGCCTTCCTGGGTGCTCGGGAACGCCGGGGCACGCGGGTTCTACCGGGTCGCGTACGAACCCGAGGATCTGCGGCGTCTCATCGCCGCGCTGCCGCAGCTTGCGAGCGAAGAGCGGATGACGCTGGTCGCCGACCAGTGGGCGCTGGTCCGCGCCGGCGCTCCGGTCGGTCCGTTCATCGAGCTGTGCGAAGGCAGCGTCCGCACCGAGCGCGACCACGTGGTGCTGGACGAGGTGGTCTCGCGCCTCTCCTGGCTCGAGCATCGCGGCCTCTCCGAGGCGGACCGTCCCCTCTTCCACGAATGGATGCGGCGGCTCTTCGCGCCGCTCGCCGCGGAGCTCGGCTGGGACGCGAAGGAGGGCGAGGACGACGAGCGGCGCCTCTTGCGCGCGGCGGTGCTGCGGGCGCTGGCGCTGGTAGCCCGCGATCCCAACGCGGTCCGCGAGGCACAGGAGCGATACCGCAGCCATGTCGGCGCACATCCGCGCCCGCTCGACCCCAACCTGCTCGACCTGGTCGTGGCGGCCGCCGCGCGCACCGCCGACCGGGCGCGCTTCGAGGAGTTGCGCAAGCGCGCCGGCGACGAGCTCGATCCCGCGGCCAAGCGGCGCTTCCTCCTCGCGCTCGCCATGGTGGAGCAGCCCGACCTCATCTCTCAATCCGTCGAGTTGTCGCTCCAGGACGACGTCAAGATGCAGGACTTCGCCTCCTACGTCGGGACGCTGCTCTCGAACCGGGCCACCCGCGAGGCGGCCTGGCAGCTCATCCAGGGCAAGTGGAACGAAGTGAAGAAGAAGGCCGACTCGCCCATGCTGTTGCGCCGCATGGTAGAGTCGCTGGGAGCGCTGCCCGAACGCCAGCACCTCGAGCAGATCGAGCGCTTCCTCGGCGCCCACCCCATCGAGGGGGCCCGCCAGGCGATCGCCCAGACGCTCGAGCGCTTGCGCATGGACGTGGCCCTGCGCGACCGCCTCGTGCGGGAAACCTCTGCCTGGCTGCGCGCACATGCGGCGCCGTCAAAGCGGTGACGGGATGGTGAACGGAAAAGCGTCAGGGCGCCAACTCTCAAGCGGCCGGCACCGTGCCGATATTGAGGGCATGCGCGCCGCGATCCTTCTCGCTCTTCTC
>VBKL01000134.1 GCA_005879805.1 Deltaproteobacteria bacterium
CCGGAGATGAACTCGGCCCGGACGAGGTACGGCCAGGTGTGGACCTTGTCCGGCAGATCGGAGGCGGCGATGGCGCGCGCGCGCCCGGACTGGACCTTGACCTCTTCCTGGTCCTGGATCGGCGCGCCGACATTGAGGTTCTCGGCCATGGTTCGCTCTCCCCCTACAGCGGACCGGAGATGCCGCCGTCTTTCCGGATGCGCCAGAAGTGCAGGATCATGAGGATGGAGGCGATGATGGGGATGAAGATGCAGTGCAGGACGTAGAAGCGGAGCAAGGTCGGCGAGCCCACCACGGTTCCGGCCGTGAGGAGGGCGCGCGCGTCGTAGCGCGGAGTCATCCCGAGCTGCGGTCCGAAGGGGCCTTCGTTTCCGAGGAGCGGCGTGGCGCGCGCCATGTTGGTGCCGACGGTCACCGCCCAGATGGCCAGCTGATCCCAGGGGAGCAGGTACCCCGTGAAGGAGAGCAAGAGCGTGAGCGTGAGCAGGTTCACGCCGACCACCCAGTTGAACTCGCGGGGCGGCTTGTAGCTGCCGGTCATGAAGACCCGGAACATGTGCAGCCAGATGAAGATGACCATGCCGTGCGCCGACCAGCGGTGCATGTTGCGCATGATCATTCCGAAGGGGACGTCGAAATCGAGGTACTTCACGTCCCAGTAGGCGTACTCGCCGGTGGGCCGGTAGTAGAACATCAGGACCACGCCGGTGACGACGGTGCAGAGGTAGAGCAGGAAGGTGAGTCCGCCGGCGCACCAGGTGTGGCGGTAGCGGATCCCGTGCCTGCGCATCTTCGACGGATGCAAGTGTAGCCAGACGTTGGCCGATACCTGTAGGACGCGGTTGCGAGGCGTGTCGGCGTAGCCGTGGCGGAAGATCGAACGCCACACGTAATTGTTGGTGAGGACGTCGAAGATCCCCGGCTTCCTCGGAGACGGCAGGTTCTCGGCCACGCTGTTCCCCTCCGGCTATTTCAGGCGCCGGCGTACTTCACGAAAGCTGTCGGATCGTCCCACTGCCCGAGCTCGTACCGGTACCGGAACGCCTTGTCGACGATGAGCTGGCCGTCGTCGCCCAGGCTGATTCTCACCCGCTCCAGCGGCCTCGGCGTCGGGCCCTCGAAGTTGACGCCGTCCTTCGTGTAGCCGGACCCGTGGCACGGGCACTTGAACTTGTTCTCCGGACCCAGCCAGCGCGGGGTGCACCCGAGGTGGGTGCAGATTCCGAGGAGCGCGTAGATGGTGCTGTCGGTGCGCACGATCCAGACGCGCTGGCTCTTCATCCACTTCTCGCTCACCTCTCCCACCGAGTACTCGGTGGGGTAGCCAGCCTTGAACGAGGTGGGCGGCTCGAAGAGGACGCGAGGGAAGAGCATGCGCAGGATGGCGAGACCGGAGGCGGCGAAGCAGGTGAGGATCGCGCCCCACGCTGCGAGCGAGAGCAGGTCGCGTCGGGCCCAGATGCTGTTCCCGCTCTGCGACTCCGGAATGCCGGGATCTCCGCCGGGCATCGTTCTCCTTGAGGAGAGAGGCGAAGTTTCTCTGACATTTCCGTCCCGGACGGTCAAGACGGCCCCGCTGCGGCGCGGCGGACTGTCGCACGTCCCGGGTTGATTCTTCGTCACGGCGCGGGTACAGGTCTCCGCGACCGGGAGGCACGGCATGGGGCGGCTGCAGAACTTCTGGGCGATCTTGTCGGTCCCCGACAACATTCCCATCGTGTTCATGCTGGTGCTGGTCGGGTTCTTCACCTGGCTGAGCTTTCATGAGGCGCGGAAGAATGACCGGTTGATCGGGGAGGGGCGGAAGGAGCAGGTCCTGCGGAGGATGCAGGACTGAGCCCCTCGCCGGGTGTTCTCCCACGTGAGCGTTGACGTGGTCGTTGACGTTGACGGCGACGTCAACGCTCACGTCAACGTCAACGTTGTCACTGCGCGATTCCTTATCCCTCCCGCACCTCATACCGATCGACGAACACCCGTCCCCTCCTCCCCACCATCCGATTCAGCGCGCGCGCAAACCGTATCGCCAGCCCCTGCATCCCCCTCGCCAGCCGCTCGGAATCCCTCGCGGTCACCCTGAACTCCGCCACTCGCCCCCGCAGCGAAGCCTTGGCCACCTTGAATCCCGTTCCCTCGCTCCCTTCCTTCATCGCCGACGCGAGCGCGGCGCGGGCGCCCTTGAGCTCGATGTCCGGATCGAGCTGCCAGCGGATCTCGATGCGCGCGCCCGGACGGACCTTCGCCCTGCGCGCATGGGAAACCATCGGCTTGTCGCCCTTCGGCTTGCGTCCCGCTCCCGGCCGCCGTCCGCCCCAGTTGGGGTGCTTCTTCGCGCGCTTGGTGTTGGCCATGAACTGATTCGGCATATCTGCTCGACGCGAGCGCCGTCAACCCGATGATCGCCGCTCCGGCTCGTCGCGGTAGTGGGCGAGCAGATCGTGCAGGCGCTTTCCCTCGATCTCCGGGAAGCGTTCGGGAAGCACGCACAAGTCCGCCACCCGGTCGGCGCGGAAGTTGCGGAAACCCTCGCGCAATTCGCAGTACCCGGCCACCGACCAGGTCGTTCCCCAGAAGAAAAGGCCGAGGGGCCAGATGGTCCGCTCGCTCGCCGCGCCGCCCCTGTCGACGTAACGGAAGCGGATCTTCCGCCTCTCGCGCAGCGCGATGCGAAGCTCGCCGAGCCCGGCCGCCACCGCGCGCGGCACGTGCACGGGCGGCGCGAACAGCGAGGTCCCCGAAAGCCTGTCGCGCAGCGCCGGGGGGAGCACCGCTTCCACCTTGGCGAGGACGTCTCCGGCGGCAGCGCGCAGTGCGGGATCGCCCCAGCTCTGCACCACGCGGGCGCCGAGGACCAGCGCCTCGATTTCCTCTTCGTTGAACATGAGCGGCGGCAGGTCGTAGCCGCGCGGCAGCGCGTAACCGACGCCCGCCTCGCCCAGGATCGGGACCCCGGAAAGCTCGAGGTCCCGGATGTCCCGGTAGATGGTCCGCTCCGACACCGAGAGGTCCTCCGCCAGCGCGCGGGCCGTGGTGACCCCGCGCCGGCGCAGTCGCTGCACGATGCGGAAGAGGCGGTCGGCGCGGCGCACGGAGGCCGCGATTCTACGCCTTGCGGGGCTGGAAGATCCCGACCGCCGCTCCGGCGGGATCGCGCAGGACGCTGAAGATGCCGTCCGGGATCTCGACGCACTCCCGCACGACCTGCGCGCCGAGATCGCGCGCCCGCCGCGTGCTCTTCGCGCAATCGTCGACGCGGACGTAGGTCAGCCACCCCGAGACTCCCTCGAATAGTTCCTCGGTGAGACCGCCGGGCGTCCCTTCCCCGGCGTCGACCATCGAGTACTCGCGTCCGGGAACCGGGACCGGAGCGAGCTTCCAGTCGAAGAGCTCCGAGTAGAAGGCGCGGGCGCGCTTCACGTCCATCGAGTGCAGCTCGGAGTAGGTGAACGGATTCGCCATGGGGTCCTCCCTTCCCGCTGCGGCGGCCGGAGCGGCCGCCTCTCTGCGCGGGATTTCGGGAAGGACCTTGCGACTCCCCTCCTGACACCGTCCTGTCAGCTGGGTCGGGCCTCCTCGGCGTGCGCGAGGAATCGCGGCGCCTTGCGCACCTGGGTGAGGCGCTCGAAGGCGGAGGCGATCATGAGGAGGTTCACCTCGGAATACGCCGGTCCGACGAAGCTCACACCGACGGGAAGACCGGAGGCAAATCCGGCGGGAACGGTGACGTGCGGATAGCCCGCCACCGCCGCGGGCGTGGTGAAGCTGCCGACGTTGGGATCGCCGTTCACGTGATCGATGAGCCATGCCGGCGTGCCGGTCGGGGCGAAGAGCGCGTCGAGCTTGTGCTTGCGCAACAGCGCGTCGACGCCCTTGCCGCGCACCTGCGTCCTGCACTTCGCGAGCGCCTTCTTGTACTTCGCATCGGAGAGCCCCTTCTTCTTCGCCGCCTGCTCGAACAGCTCCTGCCCGAAGAGCGGCATCTCCCGGTCGCGGTTCTTCTCGTCGAAGGCGATTACGTCCTCGAGCGTCCGCACCCGCGCTGTCGGGCCGAGCGAGGCGAGATAGTCGGCGAGACCGGCTTTGAGCTCGTAGAGGAGCACTTCCAGCTCGGCGTCGCCGACGCCCGTCATGTCGAGCTCGACGGGGTCGACGATGGTCGCGCCTTCCGACTTGATCGCCTTGATCGCTTCCTCGGCGATCCTGTCGGCCGGCCCCGAATAGCCGGTGAAGTTTCCGCGCACGACGCCGAGGCGCACGCCGTTGAGCGAAAACTCTTCGAGGTAGCCGGCCTCGTACCGCTTCGCGCTCCTCGTCGCCGGATCGCGCGGATCGGGTCCCGAGATGGCCTCGAGGAGCGTCGCGGCGTCGCGCACGGTGCGGCCCATCGGCCCGGCCGTGTCCTGCGTGCGGGAGATGGGAACGATGCCGGCGCGGCTGACGAGCCCTACCGTGGGCTTGATCCCGACCAGCCCGCAAACCGAGGCAGGGGAAGTGATCGAGCCGTCCGTCTCCGTGCCGATGGCGGCCGCACACAGGTTCGCCGCGACCGCCGCGGCGGAGCCGGAGCTCGATCCCGACGGGCAGCGATCGAGCGCGTACGGATTCAGGGTCTGCCCGCCTCGCGCGCTCCAGCCGCTGGACGAATGCGTCGAGCGGATGTTGGCCCACTCGCTCAGGTTGGTCTTGCCGAGGATGATCGCGCCCGCCGCGCGCAGCCTAGCCACCACCGTCGAGTCCCTGGGCGGGTGCGATCCCTCGAGCGCGAGGGATCCCGCCGTGCAGGCCATCTTGTCCGCCGTATCGAGATTGTCCTTCACCAGGATGGGAATGCCGTGCAGCGGCCCGCGGTCGCCTTTCTCCTTGCGTTCCTTGTCGAGCTGGTCGGCGATCTCCAGCGCGTCCGGATTGAGCTCGATGACCGATCGAAGCGTCGGACCCTTGCGGTCGACCTCCTGGATGCGGGCCAGGTAGGCCTCGCAGATCTGGCGCGAGGTGAAGCGGCCGGCGACCAGACCCTCGTCCATCAACCGGATGGTCATCTCCTCGAAGGGGAAGGACTTCGGCGGGGTCGAGCGCGCATCGCTTGCTGCTTGCGCGCGACCTTCCCGGGCACGAGCAAAGGGCGCCGCCGCCGCCACGAGACCCGCTCCAAGGACGCTCCTGCGCGACCATTCCATGGATAGCTCTCCCTTGCTGCTCGGTTAGATCTTCCGGGTAGCGAATGCCTGGGGCAGGTGCTTGCGCATCAGCCTCCCGAGCTCGTCGCCGTCGAGGAGATCGATGGGCGCGCCGCGCGCCGTGTCGCGGGCATCGGTGGAGAAGCGGCCGAGCGTGACGTAGATGCCCTTCCCTACGAACTCCGCGCGGGCCGTATCGATCAGGTTGCGCACCTCGTCCCCGTCGACCGGCTGCGAGCCACCCAGGATCCCGTGGACGTAGATGCGCCCTCCCTTGATGGGCGTCGGATCGTTGGCGAAGAGGTCCACGGTGGCAGATCCGCGCTCGCAGCGCTCGGGATTGAAGCCCATCTCGGCGAAGAGCGTGAGGAGGAGCCTCTGCAGACCCTCCACCCCGTAACGGCGCACCCATGCCGATTCGGTGAGATCGGCGCGGAGGAGGTTCTCCGGCGCCGCGGGCGAGATCGGCTGGTTCTTTCCGATGAGGAAGATGAGGCCGAACCCGACCAGGGTGGCGAAGGCTGCGACGACGAGAATGCCCATCGGACAAGCGTGCGCGCCCGCGCGCGCCTGTCAAGCGCGCTCCTTGACAATGGCTCTCGGCGGCAGTTACAAGCCCGCCTCCTCGCAAGCTTGGTCGGTGTGGGGCTGTAGCTCAGCTGGGAGAGCGCTAGAATCGCACTCTAGAGGTCACCGGTTCGATCCCGGTCAGCTCCACTTTCTCATTTTGCCGGCCTGAGTGTTCTTGGACGACCAAGAGCAAAAGAAGCTCCGCGCAGAGACCGAGCGCCGGCGCACCTTCGCCATCATCTCGCACCCGGACGCGGGCAAGACGACGCTGACCGAGAAGCTCCTCCTCCACGGCGGCGCCATCCACCTCGCCGGAACGGTGAAGGCGCGGGGCCAGGCGCGCCACGTGACTAGCGACTGGATGGAGCTCGAGCGCCAGCGCGGCATCTCCATCACTTCCAGCGTCCTGCAGTTCGACTGGGACGGCTTCCGCCTCAACCTCCTCGACACCCCGGGCCACCAGGACTTCTCCGAGGATACCTACCGGACCCTCGCCGCCGCCGACGCCGCGGTGATGCTCATCGACTCGGCCAAGGGCGTCGAGGCGCAGACCAAGAAGCTCTTCGCCGTCTGCCGGCGCCGCGGGATCCCCATCTTCACCTTCGTCAACAAGCTCGACCGGCCGGGCCGCGACCCCATCGACCTGCTCCACGAGGTCGAGGAGGTGCTCGGGATCCGGACCGTCGCGATGACCTGGCCGTTCGGGCAGGGACAGGACTTCGCCGGCGTCGCGACGCTCTTCGACAAGCCCGGTCCCGACGCGCGCCGGCGCCCGCTCGAGCAAATCATCGCGACGCTGCCGCCGATCCCGCCGGGAGGCGTGTCCGATCCCGACAAGCTCAAGGCCAAGCTCGCCGAGGACGTGGAATTGCTCGAGCACGCCGGCGACCCGTTCGACCACGGCCGCATCCTGCGCGGGGAATTGTCGCCCGCCTTCTTCGGATCGGCCTGGAACGAGAAAGGCGTCGACGAGTTCCTCGCCGCTTTCGTCGGGCTCGCTCCCGCCCCCGGTCCGCGCCACACCACGACAGGCGAAGCCGTCGATCCGCTCGCCCCCGCCTTCAGCGGATTCGTCTTCAAGATCCAGGCGAACATGGATCCGGCCCACCGCGACCGGCTCGCGTTCTTGCGCGTCTGCTCGGGCCGGTTCGAGCGCGGCATGACCGTGCGCAACGTCCGTGACGAGAAGGACATGCGCCTCTCCATGCCCCACCAGCTTTTCGGCAAGGAGCGGCAGGTGATCGAGGAGGCGTACCCGGGCGACGTCATCGGCCTCTTCGACACCGGAGCGTTGCGCATCGGCGACACGCTGTCCGAGGAGCCCACCGTCGAATTTGCCGAGTTGCCCCGTTTCTCTCCGGAGATTTTCGCCCGCCTGCGGAGCAAAGATGCCTTGAAGCGCAAGCAGCTGGAGAAAGGGCTCCTTCAGCTCTCGCAGGAAGGCGCCATCCAGGTCTTCGCGCTCCGCGACGGCGGCCTGCGCGATCCGATCCTCGGGGCGGTCGGAGCGCTGCAACTGGAAGTGCTCCAGTACCGGCTGAGCCACGAGTACGGCGCGGAGATCGCGCTCGATCGGCTCCCGTATACGGTCGCGCGCTGGATCCAGGGCACCGGTTTCGACCCGAGCTCGTTCGAGCAGGAAGTGGACGCCCTATGCGTCGTCGACCGGGACCAGAACCCGCTCGCCCTCTTCAAGAGCGAGTGGAACCTCTCCTACGCCCAGGGCCGGCACCCGCAATGGACGTTCTCGCCCACGGCAATGACGAAGAGCCGTTGAGTTTGACACCGTTCCCTGGGCGCTTTATGACGATCGGCATGTTCGTCTGCTGCTGTAGCGGCTGTTTCGTGCGCATCTTCGCGCCGGCTGCGGCACCGTTCTAGCGAGGCGACGACCCTCTCCGAGCGACGGCCCGCGAGTCCCGGCAGAAGCCGTGCCGTCGCCTTGCCGGAGATCGAATGGACCGCCGCTTTACAATCCTCGCTCTACTCGCCGCTGCAGCGCTCGCGCCCGCGTGCCGTTCGAGCGATCCCCGTGCCTCCGACGGGCGGCGCATCTTCCGGCTCGGGTACCTGCCGAACGTCACCCATGCGCCCGCGCTGTGGGGGCTCGAATCGGGGGCGATCGGCTCGGCGCTCGGTCCCTCGGTCGTGCTGGAAGCCCGCGCCTTCAACGCGGGGCCCGCGGTGATCGAAGCGCTGTTCGCGAGCGATCTCGACGCCGCCTGGGTCGGTCCCAATCCCGCCATCAACGGCTTCCAGCGCTCCCACGGCAAGGCCCTGCGCATCGTCGCCTTCTCGGTCGCGAACGGCGCCCAGCTGGTGGTCCAGCCGCAGATCCGCTCCGCGCAGGATCTCGCGCATCGCAAGATCGCTTCTCCCGCGCTGGGCAACACCCAGGACGTCGCGCTCCGCTCCTGGCTCTCGCGGGAAGGCATCCAGTCGGAGGTGCTGCCGCTGGCAAACCCCGAAACGCTCCTCCTCTTCGGCAGGGGCGCGATCGCCGGCGCCTGGGTCCCCGAGCCGTGGTCGAGCCGTCTCGTCGTCGAGCAGAAAGGCGTCGTCCTCATGGAGGAGCGCGATCTGTGGCCCGCGCGCGTCTTCCCCACTTCGGTGCTCGTCGCCTCCGCCGCGGCCCTCTCGAAGCGGCCCGACCTGGTGCAGAAGATCGTGGAGGCGAACGCGGACGCGGTCCGCGCGCTGGCCGACAAGGGCGCCCGCGACCTGGTCGAGCGCCGCCTCGCGCGAGAGCTGGGAAAGAAGCTCCCGCAAGAGGTCCTCGATCGCGCCTTCGCCGGCCTCGTCTTCTCCACCGAGGTCCTCGACGCCGAGCTGCGCAAGGCAGCTTCCGACGCGCACCGCCTCGGCTTCCTCGAGACTGCGGACGTGGAAGGGATCCTGGAGCCGCGCTTCGCCGGGCCCAAGGCCGCGATGGGGGGAACGCGGTGACCGAGGCCCTTCCGGTGCACCTCCCCCGCGGGGAGCGCGTCTTCTCGCTGCGGGGGGTCACTCGATCCTTCGCGGGGCGCTTCCTCGCTCTCGCCGGCATCACGCTCGACATCGAGGCCGGCGAGCTTCTTTGCCTCTGCGGTCCGAGCGGATGCGGCAAGTCCACCCTGCTCAATCTCCTCGCCGGGCTCGACGAGCCCGACCAGGGCGAGCTGCTCTTCCGCGGCGATCGCGTACGCGGTCCGGGCCCCGATCGGGCGATGCTTTTCCAGGACCACGCCCTCTTTCCCTGGCGCGACGTGGCCGGGAACGTCGCCTACCCTCTCGAGCAGGCGCGCTGGCCGAAGGACCGCATTGCGGCCCGGGTGGAAGAGCTCTTGCGCCTCGTCCGTCTGTCGCGGTTCGCGGACTCCCGCATCCACGAGCTTTCCGGAGGGATGCGGCAACGCGTCGCCCTGGCCCGCGCCTTCGCCTGCGATCCGGAAGTCCTCCTCATGGACGAGCCCTTCGGGGCGCTCGATGCCCAGACCCGCGACGTGCTCCTCGCCGAGCTCTCCCGCATCTGGCAGGACTCCGGCAAGACCATCGTCTTCGTGACCCACAACGTTCGCGAGGCGGCGGTCCTCGGGACCCGCATCGCGCTCATGAAGACGAGGCCCGGCCGGATCCTGCGCATCCTCCCCGTCGACATCCCCAGACCGCGGCAGATCGAGGACGCCGCGGTGTCCCGGCTCGCAGGGCGGATCAAGGAGATGCTCGCCGTCGAAACGGAGCGCGCCCTGCGAGAGGAATTGCGCGATGACGGCCGCGACTGATCCGCCTTTCGAGCTCTCGCGGCCGGCGCAGGCCGCCGCCCCCGCCCGCGGGCTGCGGCGCATCGCCTGGACCATCGCCGTGCTCACCCTCTGGGAAGGGGTGGCGCGATTCGGTCCCTGGCCGGACTGGATCTTCCCGCCGCCGAGCGCAGTGGCGGTCTCGCTGTGGGGACTCATCCGCCACGGCCTCCTCTTTCCCACCATCGGGCGATCGCTTGCTCGCTTGGCCGCTGGTTACGGAATCTCGCTGGCGGTGGGGATTCCGCTCGGACTCGCGGTCGGTCGCAGCCGCCTCGCGGAGGATCTCTTCGGCGCGCCGCTCCTCGGGCTCCAGGCGCTTCCCTCCATCTGCTGGCTTCCCGTCGCCATCCTCTGGTTCGGGCTCTCCGAGGGGGCCATCCTCTTCGTGGTGGTGATGGGCAGCGCGCTCTCCATCGCCATCGCCACCCAGTCGGGGGTACGGACCATCCATCCCATCTTGCTTCGCGCCGCACGCACCTTGGGCGCGAAGGGGTGGCGCCTCTACACGACGGCGATCCTCCCTGCTTCGCTGCCGTCGTTGCTATCCGGGGCGAAACTCGGGTGGACCTTCGCCTGGCGATCGCTGTTCGCGGCGGAACTGCTCTACGTGAAAGGCGGCCTCGGGCAGCTTCTCCAGGCGAGCCGCGAGCTGAACGACGTGTCCCGCGTCTTCGCGGTGATGGCGGTGATCCTCGTGCTGGGGGTCATCGCCGATCGGTGGGTGTTCGGCCCACTGGAGCGGTCGGTCCGGCTCCGGTACGGGCTTGTGTAAGCAGTCGTACACCTCCCCCGCGGTCGCCGGGTGAAGACGATGGGCGGCACGCTCCTCGTGGCCTTCGAGTCCCCGACCCAGGCGGTGCTCTGCGGCGCTGCCGTCCAGGACAGGATCTGGGACTGGAACCAGAGCGTCCCCGAATGGGACCGCATCGAAGTCCGGGTCGGCGCCAACGTCGGCGAGGTCCGCCTCGACAAGGGCGACGTCTTCGGCGAGCCCGTCAACATCGCCTCCCGCGTCCTCGGCCTCGCCGGACCTGGCGAGGTGGTCTTCGCCGAATCCATCTGGCTGTCGATGAACCGCAACGAGGTCGATGCCGACGACGGCGGCCTGGTGACGCTCAAGGGCGTGCCCGAGCCGATCCGCATCTACCGCGTCCGCCCCGCGCAGGACGCGATGGTGCGGCCGTACGGCGGACATGCCCTCGCCCGCGCCGGCCGCCTGCGCACGCCCGATCCGAGCCAGCTCACCGGCGCCGAGATCCGCGGCCATCTGCGGGCGGCGGCCGAGTCCGCCTGGGGCCACATCTCCGAAGCGTTCCCCTTGCTCGCGACCCAGGCCCGCGCGGTCGCGCTCGGAGCGACGGGCGCCGTGGTGCTCCTCGTCGCACTGCTGCTCGCGCCGAACGCCGTGGATCGCGCCCTCAGCCGGCAGGACCTCACCGCCGCCCAGCGCGAGGTGCAGGCGATGCGCGCCGGCCCCAAGCGGACCTATTTCGAGGGACGGCTCCTCGAAGCGCACAAGGACTGGGACGGCGCGTCGCACGACTATGAATCGGCGGTCCGGGGCGGCGAGCGCCGCGGCTTCGATCGCCTGCTCGAGCTTGCCCGGGGCGGCAGCTGCGAGGCCCGGGTGGCCGCCGCGCGCGCTCTCGGTCGCCTCGGCGACCAGGACGCCATCGCGATCCTGCGCCGGATGGCCGACGACGATACGCGCAGCTCGCCGCAGGACGGGATCCTCACCCAGGTGCTGGGCTGCCAGAGCCGCACCGCCGCCCGCGACGCGCTCGACCAGATCCGGGGGATCGAATGAGCGCCGCCCACAAGATCCGCGGGCTCCTCCGGACCGCTCCGAGGACGCAGAACCTCGCCATCCTGCTCTCGGACATGAAGGGCTTCACCGCCCGCACGAGCCGCCAGACGCGCGAGGAGAACGCGCGCATGCTCGCCCTCCACGACGCGCTCCTCGTGCCCGTGGTGAAGGGATTCGGCGGCCACAAGGTGAAGTCGATCGGCGACGCGCTCCTCGTCACCTTCCGCTCGCCCACCGACTCGGTCCTCTGCGCGATGGCCATGCAGGACCGCCTCGCCACCTGGAACGCCAAGGCACAGCCCGCCGACCGCATCGAGGTCCGCATCACGGTCAGCCTCGGCGAGGTCCAGGTGAACTCGGACGACATCGCCGGCGATCCCGTGCAGCTCGCCCTCCGCGCGAGCCTCCACGCCGACGCGGGCGACGTGGTCCTCACCGAGTCCGTCTACCTGGCGATGAACAAGAGCGAGGTCCCGACCGAGCCGTTCGCCGTGCGCGAATTGCGCCCGGGCCAGACCCGGCTGCACCGCGCCCGGGTGACCGGCGCGCGCGATCTGCCCTACGGCGGACACGCCCTGCGGCGACTCGGAAAGCTGAGCGCGCCCAGGCTCCCCTTCCTGCCGCGGGCGGCGAAGTTCCTCGCCGTCACCTGGCCGGCCTTCGCGGTCGCCTTCTTCTTCGCCGTCGCGGGGGGAACCGCCTTCACCATCCGCGCCGAACGCCAGCGCGATCCGGTGCTCCGCGCCACCATGCTCCTCACCCAGAAGGCGCCCACCGCGGCCCTCGCCGAGCTCGACAAGCTCGGCGGCGAACCGCGAGCGAGAACTCCAAGAGTGAGCGTCCTCCGCGGCAAGGCGGAGCAGGAGCTGGGCCAGCTCGGCATGGCCTTCGCCGATTTCGCCGCCGCGCTCGACGAGGACAAGACGGTCGCCGACGCCCAGGTGGTTCGCGCCCTGGTCGACGATCTCGATTCCGACGCCTTCCCCGTGCAGTGGCGCTCTGCTCTCGTGCACACCATCGCGGAGAAGATCGGCCCTCCCGCGGCCGATCCCCTGCGCGGCCTCACCACCGCGAAGATGTGGCGCGCCCGCCGCGACGCCCTCGAGGCGCTGGAGCTGATGGGCCGCTCCCGCGACGAGGACCGGGTGGCCTTCGCCGCCGCCGACCTGCGCGACAAGGCCGCTTCCTGCCCGGCGGTGCTCGCCGCCGTGCGCGTCCTGGGAATGGCCGCCAACGAGAAGGCCGCGGCGCTGCTCCGCGAGGCCGCCGCCGAGAAGCGCTGCGGCTCGCGCGAGGCGAAGGACGCCCTCCGCCGCATCGAACGGACCGCGCACCCGGCGCCGAAGAGCGAGCCGCCCGCAGCGCCGCCCGTGCCGACGCCTGCCGCCTCGCAGGCGGTTCCGGTCGCGCCGGAGTAACGCCCGCCCCTTGCGACGCCCAGACGCATGTCGATCTTCCGGGCGGAATCGCACGGAGGAATCGACCATGCGGCGTCACCCTTGCGCGCTTTCCGGCGCGCCGATCGCTTGCTTATTCGCACTGCTCATCGGCTGCGGCGCGTCCGTCGACGAAGGCCGGACTGCGAGCGTCGCGCCACGGGTGACGCAGCCCCAGCACATCCGTCATGTCGTCGTGCTCATGATGGAGAACCGGTCCTTCGATCACTTCCTCGGCTGGCTTCCTGGCGCGGACGGCAAGCAGGCCGGGCTCGCCTACCTCGATGCGAACGGCGCGAGCCATCCGACGCACGAGTTGGCTCCGGACTTCCAGGGCTGCGGACAGTCCGACCCCGACCATTCCTACGCGGGCGGCCGGCAGGAGGTCGACGGTGGCCAGATGGATGGGTGGCTGCGGGCGGGACAGAACGACCTCTACCCGATCGGCTACTACGGCGCGCCGGACCTCCCCTTCTGGGGACAGGCGACGAAAAGCTGGCTCACCTTCGATCGCTACTTCCCGTCGATCCTTTCGGAGACGTTCCCGAACCGCATCTACCAGCATGCGGCCCAGACCGATCGGCTCTCGAACACTTTCACACCGACCACGCTGCCCACCATCTGGGATCGGCTCGCCGAAAAGGGCCTGACCGGGCGGTACTACTTCAGCGATCTGCCGTTCCTCGCGTTGTGGGGCTCGAAGTACGTGCCGATCAGCCATCCCATCCCGGAGTTCTACGCCGACGCCGCCGCGGGCCGGCTTCCGGAGGTCTCGTTCGTCGACGGCGAGTTCGCGCAGGAGGCCATCGGCACGGGCAACGACGATCATCCGCACCAGGACGTGCGCAACGGCGAAGCCTTCCTGAATTCCGTCTATGAGGCGGTCGTACGCTCGCCCGAGTGGCACGAGACGGTGCTGTTCATCAACTTCGACGAGTGGGCGATGCGCGATGCGCGCGCCGCGGACCCCTCCGACGAGCTCGATTTCAGCCGCCCCCTCGCGGGCGCCGCGCCGAGGTTCGACGTCCCGTCCGGCCCCTTCGGCATCCCGTGTCCGAGCGAGGGGCCGGGAAACGGCATTCTCGAGGCATGGCGCTCGGCCGCGCTGGCAGCAGGCTTCCCGCTGCCCTGACGTCCACCGCGCCTTCGCGCCGAGGCCGAGCCTATTGCTTGTCCGCCGACTCGTCCGGCGGCGCCTCTTCCTCCGCCTCGTCGCCCTTGCTCGCATCGCGCGCGGTGAGCTTTTTCGTCTCGCGCTCGATCTCCTTGGAGCGTTTGTGCATCTGGAGGAGCGCCGCCTGATTCTGCTCCATGAACTTCCTGTTCGCGCGCACACCAGCCGGGAGCTTGGTCGCATCGGCGCCGGAGTTCTTCAGCATCGCCTCGGCCATCCCCGCCTGGAACATGACCAGGGTGGCGAGAAGGTACTGTGCATCGAAGAGCCCTTCGTCTGGGAACCCGTCACCCTCTCGCCGGCGCTCTTCCCATGGTCCGCCCCAACAGTCCGTCGAGGCCGAGAGCAACGCCGGCCCTCCCGGCGAAGAGCACGGGGAAGATGAGCAGGTACACGAGCCCGTTCTGGCCGACGAAGTACGCCGACTGGAACATCGCCCCGCTCGCGAAGTGGTACTGCGCCACCATGAGGAAGGCGAGCGCGGCGGCGAGCGGCGTGAGCAATCCGAGGATGAGCAGGGTCCCGAGGCCCAGCTCTCCGAGCACGACGATGCGGGCGAGCACCGCGTGGTGCGGCGTCACCGCGTGCAGATAGCTCGTGACCATGCCGTTGGGGGCGTGCGAGGCGAAGTTGGCGAGATTCTGCTCGAGCCCCGGATGGGCGAACCAGGGAAGCTTCTTCAAGCCGGGGCCGATGAGGCTCACCCCGGTCGCGATGCGCAAGAGCGCGAGGCAGATGGAAAGCCCGCCGCCTCTCATGGGTTCCTCCTCCTATGCTACGCGCCTTCGCGCTCGCCCGTCGCGGGCGGAGCCGGCTCCTTCGGCGTTTTCCAGCAGGCGTTGTATACGCGCGGGACCCCGCCCGCCATTTCGCGCTCGCCGTGGCCGCCCGAAAGCGACCGCGGGTCCTTGGGGCTTTCCCGCCGCGAGAAACCGGCCGTCGCCCGAAGCGAGCTGCGATATAGCCTTTGCCCGCCCCTGCGGGCGCGAGGAGGAGCTGGATGCTGAAAGGCGGAATCGTGGGCTTCGGCTTCATTGCCTCTTCGGGGCACTTCCCCGCCTACGCCGCGCGCAAGGACGTGGAGATCGTCGCTTTCGCCGACGTCTGCCCCGCCCGCCTCGATGCCGCCCGCGCCCTGGCCCCAAAGGCGCGCTTCTACGCGACCCACGAGGAGATGCTCGCCGGCGAAAACGCCCTCGACTTCGTCGACATCGCGACCCCGCCCGCCTTCCACCGCGACATCGCTCTCGCCGCGCTGCGCCGCGGCGCGCACGTCCTTTGCGAGAAGCCGCTCACCACCACGATCGCGGAGGCCGTGGAGCTGGCCCTTGCGGCCCGCAAGTACCGCCGCGTCGTCTTCCCCGCGCACAACTACAAGCACGCGCCGGTGGTGAAGTTCGCCGGCGAGACCATCCGCTCTGGCCGCATCGGAAACGTTCGCGCCGTCACGCTCAACACCTTCCGGACGACGCACGCGAAAGGCGTCAAGGAATGGCGGACCGATTGGCGGCGGGATCGCAAGACGTCGGGCGGCGGCATTGCCATGGATCACGGGAGCCACAGCTTCTACCTGACCTTCGCCTGGATGGGCTCGCTCCCGACGCACGTCGCGGCGAAGACGCTGACCGTCGACCGGCAGTTCGACACCGAAGACAACCTGAACTGCGTCCTCACCTTCCCGAACGGCTACGCCCACTGCTTCCTCACCTGGACCGCCGGGGTGCGCAAGGTCATCTACTCCTTGCAGGGGACGGACGGCGCCCTGGTCATCGACGACGACGACTGGGAGCTGACGGCTAGCACCAGCAAGGGCAAGCCGCAGGTCGAGCGGGGCATCATCGAGAGCCACTGGATGGACGCCTCGCACAAGCAGTGGTTCGACTCGCTCTTCGAGAAGTTCAAGGCCTCGATCGCCGCCGGCGACCATGCCTCGGCCGAGCTCCGCGAAGCCGTGGCGTGCATCCAAATCATCGAGACCTGCTACCGGTCGAACGCCGAGGGATGCCGGGAGCTGCCTCTTTCGCTCGACGTGCGGGAGCTGTGACATGCCCGGAACGGTCGTCATCACGGGAGCATCTTCGGGATTCGGAGAGGCGTTCGCCCTCGCCTTCGGGAGGCTCGGCCATCCCCTGGTGCTCGGCGCTCGCAGGACCGACCGGCTCGCCAAGGTCGCCGAGGCGGCCCGCAAGGCCGGGTCGCCGAGGGCCATCGCACTTCCCCTCGACGTTCGCGTGCGCGAGTCGATCCACAAGTTCGCCGTGGCCGCCGAGCTCGAGACCCCGGAGATCCTCATCAACAACGCCGGCGGCGCGCTCGGCCGGGCGCCTGTGGCGGAAGTCGAGGACGACGATCTCGTCGGGATGATCGAGGCGAACCTCACCGGTCTGTTGCGCATGACCCGCGAGCTCCTTCCGGGCCTCATCCGGCGCAAGAAGGGCCACGTCATCAACATCTCCTCGCTCGCCGCGCACGGCGTCTACGAGGGCGGAGGAGTCTACGCGCCGGTGAAACACGCCGTCCGCGCCGTCTCGCAGGCGCTCCGGCTCGAGCTTTCCGGCACCGACGTCCGGGTGACCGACGTCGCGCCGGGAATGGCGGAGACCGAGTTTTCCGTGGTCCGTCTCGGGTCCGAAGAGAAGGCGAAGTCGGTCTACGCGGGGATGCGTCCGCTCACCGCCCAGGACGTGTCCGACGTCGTCGTCTGGGCAGCGACCCGTCCACCGCACGTGAACATCTCGGAAGTGGTGCTCACTCCGACCGACCAGGCGGGGCTCACCAAGGTGCACCGCAGGTAGCGCTCACGGGCCCTTGGGAGGACCCGATCTTCCTCCGCCCGGGCGCCCGCCGCCGCCACCGCCGGGCCCACGTCCTCCACCGGGCCTCCCACGACCGCCGGCTCCGCCGCCACCGGGACGCCTTCCGCCTCCGGGGCCGCGCTCGTTCTTGCGGTCCTGCATGAGCGATTCCATCGAGAAGCTGCCCTCGAGGGTGCCCTCCTTGCCCTTCGCGCCTCCGCCCGAGGGACGCTTGGGCCCCCGCCGTCCGCCACCGCCGCGCTCGTCGGTCTTGAACTCCTGCTTCATGCTCTGGGGCATGAGATCGACGACGAAATAGTGTTCGCCGATCTTGGTGGCGCCCTGGACCGGTTCCTCGGCGGAGAAGACGCGAACGAGGCGCACGCGGTCCGCCCGCGAGCCGACGACCTTGAGCGCCTCGCGCAGGCGCTCCAGGCGATCGCCGGTGGTGCTAGTAGCCTTGGAGACGGCTTCGTCGAGAGCTGCCTTGGCGGCCTCGGTCTCCGCCTCTTCGGTCGCGCCCGAGGGCGGCCGCTCCGGGCGGATCCTGGGCGGAGCGTCGATCGGCTCGCTCGGCGGTCCGTCCTGCGCCTGGCCGGCGAGGTCCTTCCCCGCAACCGCCTCTTCCTTGCGGAACTGCGTGTCCGGGTCGCTGTGCGATCCACGCTCGGAGGTTCCCGCCTCGCCCGCCTTGAACGGCGGCGGCTTGGGCTCCGCAGAGGCCGGGATATGGCTCACGGCATCGGCGGCCAGGCGCTCGTCGGCGGCGTCGGTGGCGCTGTCCACCCCGGTGTCCGGAGCGGGCTTCGAGGCGTTGTCGTGCGGGTGCGCCGTTTCCACTTCCTCGGCGGGAGGCGCCGGCACGCGCTGCTTGAAGGCATCGGGCGGCAGCGACTTGCGCACCTGCGCGACCGCGTTCGCCGCCATGCGGATGATGGTTCCGGAAAATTCAGTGAGCGTTCGCATCTGGCGACCTCGCAGGACCGGGCGCGCTGCATACCACAGTCGGCCGGGGCCGGGAGAGAGCAGGAAAACCGCCGGAGAAGGTGCGTTGTGGCTGTGGAAACGTTATGTACAACCTGTGGGCATGGCCCCAGGAATGGTAGAAATTACACTGTCTGGACCCCAACATCTTGTGCGTCCGTTGTTGACAAGCCTCGCAGGTGGTGGGAGGACAACGTTCATCCAACCGATCGCTGCTTCTTGGGTGGTGCACGGGCTTTCCCAACGGACTGACGCGGACAGCGCAGCGGTCCAATCACCGGAGGTCGCACGATGGCGAAGGCGCTGAGACCGGGACCCCATCTCTCTCCCGCTGCTCCTGTTGCCCATGAGAACGGGAAGACGATGACCTCCCCGATCCGTTCGCGGCCCCCTCGCGGCTTCGCGGTCGATCGCCGCAACACCCGGGACGGACAGAGCGCGGAGGAGGTGCTCGCCAAGGTCGAGTGGACCCGGCGCCCCGCCAAGATCTCCGGCGCGGACGGCGAGGTCGTCTTCAAGATGGACGACGCGGAAGTGCCGAAGAGCTGGTCCCAGCTCGCCACCGACGTCGCCGTGAGCAAGTACTTCCGCAAGGCGGGGATCCCCAACAAGTCGGGCGCCGAGGAGTCGGTCAAGGAGCTCGTGCGACGGGTCGCCCATACGCTGCGCGTTTCCGGGGAGCAGCAGGGCGGGTACTTCGCCACCGTCCAGGACGCGGAGGCCTTCGAGGCGGAGCTCACCTTCTACCTCGTGAACCAGATCGGCGCCTTCAACTCGCCGGTATGGTTCAACTGCGGCCTCTACCATGAGTACGGGATCAAGGGCTCGGGCGGGAACTACGCGGTCGATCTTGCCACCGGCTCGGCCTTCCGGACCGAGGACGCTTACAGCCGGCCGCAAGTCTCCGCCTGCTTCATCCAGAGCTGCGGCGACGACCTCGAGTCGATCTTCAACCTCGTCCACAACGAATCGCGAGTCTTCAAGTACGGCTCGGGCTCGGGCTATCCCTCGGACTTCAACGGCGATGCCTATCGCACCGTCTCCGGCCAGAACGCGAACAATTCGGTCCGCATCTCCGATCGCTTCCTCGACGCCGTGACCAAGGACGGCCCCTGGGAGACGGTCGCGCGGGTCGACGGGAAGGTCGTCGATCGCCTGAGCGCCCGCGAGCTGTGGATGGAGATGGCGGAGGCGGCCCACAAGTGCGCCGACCCCGGCCTGCAGTTCGACGACACCATCAACAAGTGGCACACCTGCAAGGCGACCGATCGGATCTACGCCTCGAATCCCTGCAGCGAGTTCGTCTTCCTCGACGACACGGCCTGCAATCTCGCCTCGCTCAACCTGCTCAAGTTTCTCGACGAAGACAGCGGCAGATTCGACGTCGAAGCCTACAAGCACGCCTGCCGCATCTTCTTCCTCGCCCAGGAGATCGCGGTCGACCTCGCCTCCTACCCGACGAAGAAGATCGCCGAGCGCAGCCATGCCTTCCGGCCGCTCGGCCTCGGCTACGCGAACCTCGGGACGCTCCTCATGGTGGAGGGGATGCCCTATGACTCGCCCGAGGGGCGGGCCTACGCCGGGGCGCTCACCGCGGTGATGACCGGCGAGGCCTACGCGCTCTCCGCCCAGATGGCCCAGTCGAAGGGTCCGTTCCAGGGTTACGCGCTGAACCGCGACTCGATGCTGGAGGTGATGCGACTCCACCGCGACTCGGTGCAGAACATCGACGCCGCCCTCGCCCCGAAGGAGATCCTGGTAGCGGCGCAGGACGCCTGGGACCGCGCGGTCATGCTCGGCGAGCAGCACGGCTACCGCAACGCGCAGGCGACGGTGCTCGCCCCCACGGGGACCATCGGCCTCCTCATGGATTGCGACACCACCGGCGTCGAGCCCGACTTCGCGCTCATGAAGTTCAAGAAGCTCGCGGGTGGCGGGTCGTTCAAGATCGTCAACCAGTCCGTGCCGCGGGCCTTGCGCAAGCTCGGGTATGAGCCCTCGCAGGTGCAAGCGATCGTCGACCACGTGCGTGGCACCGGGATCTTGAAGACCGTTCCCGAGTTCGCTCCCAAGGAATTGGTCGCCCGCGGGCTCACCGAGCCGGAGATCGCCAAGGCGGAGAAGACGCTGGAAGCGGTCTTCGACCTGCGCGCCGCCTTCGCCTCGCACGTGCTCGGGCCCGCCTGCCTCCAGCGCCTCGGCCTTCCCGCCAATGCGAAGGGCGGGCAGCTCCTGGAGAAGCTCGGCTATACCGCGCAGCAGATCGACGACGCCTCGCTCGTCATCTGCGGCCGGCAGACCGTCGAGGGAGCGCCCTTCCTCCAGAAGGAGCACTACCCGATCTTCGATTGCGCCAACCGCTGCGGACCGCTCGGGACCCGCTACATCGAGCCGATGGGACACGTGCGGATGATGGCGGCGGTGCAGCCGTTCCTCTCCGGAGCCATCTCCAAGACCATCAACATGCCGGCCGAGGCGACGGTCGCGGACGTCGAGCGCATCCACAGCGAGTCGTGGCGACTGGGGCTCAAGGCGATCGCCGTGTATCGCGACGGCAGCAAGCTCTCGCAGCCGCTCTCGGCGGGAGCTGCCCAGGCCGCGGCACAGCCGCTGCCGAAGGACCCGAAGGCCCTCGCCTCGGCCCTCCAGTCGGCGTTCCAGGACTTGAAGCCGGAGGCGGCGCAGCGGATGGCGGAGGCCTGTTTCGCGAACCCGATGACGAGCGCTCCTCCCAGGCTACCCACCTCGGCGCGCAGGCGCCTTCCCTCCAAGCGCCACGGGATCACCCAGGAAGCGAAGGTGGGGGGCAACAAGATCTTCGTGCGCACCGGCGAGTACGAGGACGGCACCATCGGCGAGATCTTCATCGACATGCACAAGGAGGGGGCGGCGCTCAGGAGCGTGATGAACTGCTTCGCGATGCTCGTCTCCATCGCCCTGCAGTACGGAGTGCCGCTCGAGGTGCTGGTCGAGCAGTTCGTCTTCACCCGCTTCGAGCCGCAGGGGCCGGTGCAGGGCCACGACCGGGTGAAGTTCGCGACCAGCGTCATCGACTACGTCTTCCGCGCGCTCGGAGTCGAGTACCTGCGCCGCGACGATCTCGCCCACGTCAGTCCCGAGGAAGCGGCCGCGACGCCGATGAGCGCGCAGACCGCCGACCCGGTCGCCCTGGGGCCCAGCCCGGCCGCGGCGGCGAAAGCGCAGCAGCATCCGGTCGGATTCCAGAGCGCGGCACAGGCCCAGGCCCGTCCTGCCCGGGTGCCGCAGGACGAACTGCTCGGGAAGCTCTCCGGAGACGCCCCGTTCTGCGACACTTGCGGGCACATCACCGTGCGGAACGGGACTTGCTACAAGTGCCTCAACTGCGGGAACTCGATGGGGTGCAGCTAGGCGCGGGCGCTTCGGAACACGGCGCCGCCCCCCCTCGGCGCTAGGACGGGCGGTCAGGATTCCCGAGCGGTCCTGGCCGCCCGCACTAAACGACCACGTCAACGTTCACGACCACTACCACGAGAGACCCTCACTCACTTGAACGCCGCCGGCAGCGCCATTGCCAGCATCACCAGCGCCTCCCCCGTGATGAACCCCGACGCGAGCGGCACGCAGTACGTGTCCTCCCCCTTGGGCGAGGTCTTCTTCCACACCGCCTGGATGATTCCGCCGAGCACCATCGGAATCACCGAGAATCCCGGAATGAGCATGCCGAGCCCGATGGCCGTCGGAGATGGGATGAACCGTCCGAATCGAGGATTGGCCTCGAGGAGGGTGAGGACGACGCCGATGGCGAGCGCGATGATCAGCGCCCACAAGGCGCTGGACGGCAGTGCACCGAATCCCTTCGAGAGCAGCTCCGCGAAGCCTGCCCACTTCACGCTGATGGGTGAGGTGAGGCCTCCGTCGCCGCCGATCCCGTACTTGGCGCGCACGGCCGGGTAGGCGATGGCCACCGCCGCCGCGCCGATGGGGATGCCGAGGAGCTGGAGCCAGGTCAGGTTCCGATTGGTCGAGCCGACGATCTTGCCCGCCCGGTAGTCCTGCATGAGGTGCTCGCCGTTCGCGGCGACCGCCCCGCTCATTCCCGAGCCGATCATGTTGATGGGAACGTGGCCCGGAGCGAGGACCGCGAACACCGCCTGCATGACGTTCGCCATCGCCGAGATCGGCGCCCAATTGGTTTCGCCGAGCACGCGGATGCCGACCAGCATGAGGACGATGGAGAGGACGATCGACACGGCGGAAAGCCAGAGCGGGAAGCCGAGCGAGATCTTCTGCACCACGGCGAGCACGACGGCGCAGGCGAGCGAGCCCCAGATCACCCAGCGCATGGGGAAGTCTCCGCCGGCGTCGACGTCCTTGCCGCGCAGCCCGCGGAACGTCTTGGCGATGACCCGCCACTTGAGCGCGAGCGCCGCGAGGCCGCCCGACACCATGAGGCCCGTCGCCGGCCACATCACCCAGCGCTGCAGGACCAGGTTGAAGGACAGCTCGGGCACGAGCCCGCGCGCGAAGAGCGGGTCGGGGAGGATCACCCAGCCGATCACCATGCCGAGTCCCATCGACAACGTCACGCGCAAGCCGATGAGGAGGCCCGCGCCGAGGGAAAGCACTCCCACCTCGGAGCCGAGCCGCAGGGCCGCGGCGTGCGGGCCGAGGAAGACGGGCGAGATCGTCTCGGGAATCCAGCCGAAGGCCTGCCGCGCCACCGTGAGCCCTGCGGAGAGCAGACCGCCGAACCCGAGCGCCGCGACCCTCGGTCCCGCTTCCTTGGGACCTTGATCGAGCACCATCAAGGACTCGCCGGCCGCCATGCCGTCGGGGAAGGGGAGGTTCTCCTCGTCGATGTAGTGCTTGCGCAGCGGCACGGCGAGGAGCACGCCCAGCAATCCCGAGGGCGCGAGCCAGGCGAAGATCTGCCAGGAGCTGAGGTGGAGGTTGAGCAGGCCGCGCTGGTTCAGCATGTCGATCGCCGCCAGCACGACCGCCATGAATCCGACGCCGGAGCCCGCCGCGGTGCCCGCGGTCTGGACCAGGTTGTTCTCCCAGCGAGAGGCGCGCAGGCCCGAGAGACGGCCGATGAGGCCGATGACGAGGAAGCCGAGGAAGGCGCTGACCACGGAGATGTTGGGCCCGTAGCCGATCCGCAGCGTGACCATCGGCTCGGCGGCGCCCATCAGCGCCGCGACCACGCAGGCGACGAGCACCGCCCGCAGCGTCATCTCCCGCCGCGCTTCCGTCTTGCTCACCGGACGGAGCAGCCGCTCGGGGTCCACCGGCCGAGCCTTGGAGATTTCCTGCGGCTCGACCGCCAGGGGCGTTCCGCCCTTCCTCTCGCGCATGGAGGCGGAGACTACCCTCGTTTCGTTCACCGGCGAAAAGCCGCGCCGCGCCCGCCGCCCGGCTTGCGGCCACGAATGGTTCGCCCCTCGAGCGGCCGGCCAAGCGCTTGTCTCCGGGAAGCCACCCAGATGCGCCTTGGCTGCCGGGTGCAAATCCTTCAGGGCAGGGGACGGTTGGAGGGGGTTCGGATGGGGAAGGGCTGGCAGGAGGAGTCCGGGATCTCCGAAGAAGGCGTCGAGATCC